>NZ_JBIURS010000003.1:318921-553962 GCF_044740965.1 Streptomyces sp. NPDC088252
TCGCCACCCCCACATTCCATGGGGGCGCGCCCCTTGTTTTTTTGTGGGGGGGGGGGGGGGGGGGGGGGGGGGGGGGGGGGGGGGGGGCCGCGGCCCCCCCCCCCCCCCCCCCACCGCTACAGGTGGGCGAGCTTCTCCAGCACGGGCGCCGCCTTGCGCAGCGTCTCCCACTCGTCCTCGTCCAGGCCCTCGGCGAGGGTGGTCAGCCAGGCGTTCCGCTTGGAGCGGCTCTCTTCGAGCATGGCTTCCGCCTGCTCGGTCTGGCTGACCATCTTCTGGCGACGGTCATCGGGGTGCGGTTCGAGTCTGACCAGTCCCTTCGCCTCCAGCAGCGCGACGATGCGAGTCATCGACGGAGGCTGCACATGCTCCTTGCGGGCCAGCTCACCGGGCGTGGCCGAACCGCAGCGGGCGAGCGTGCCGAGCACCGACATCTCGGTGGGGCTCAGCGACTCGTCGACGCGCTGGTGCTTCAGGCGTCGGCCGAGCAGCATCACGGCGGAGCGTAGGGAGCTCACGGCGGCCGCACTGTCGCCGTCGTGGATCAGGTCAGGCATGTTTATTAGGGTAACTCATTACCTACCCTAAAGACCATTCGTGTTACACGCGCGAGAGGCAGATCACCTGATCGATCACCCGAACGAGTGAGTCGGCTCCGGAAAGTGACGCGAAACGACCTCCTGGGCCGTAACCCTGCTTGCCATGGGATCGACTGTGCTCAGCCTGCGGATAGACGGTGAGCTGCTCGACCGGCTCCGGCAGCATGCCGCCAAACGCGGAATGAGCGTCCAGGACTATGTGGTCCGGACGCTCATTCGCGATGACTTCGACGAGCGCTTCAAGGCGGCCGTCGACGAGACGGAGAAGTTCTACGGCCCGGAAGGGACCGCGGGAGTCAGGGCGGAAGGGGTCACGTGAGGCCGAGGGCCGGCATCGCGTAGTAGAAGACGAAGACCGCCGACACCACGTACATGGCGAGCGGCACCTCGCGCCAGCGCCCCGCCACCACCCGCAGCACGGAGAAGGCGATGAAGCCGATGCCGATGCCGTTGGTGATCGAGTAGGTGAACGGCATCATCAGCATGGCCAGGAACGCCGGGATGGCGAGCGTGTAGTCGCTCCAGTCGATGTCGCGGACCGAACCCGAGATGATCAGGAAGCCGACCGCCAGCAGAGCCGGGGTGGCCGCCTGCGACGGGACCATGGTCGCCAGCGGCGTCAGGAACAGCGCGGCCGTGAACAGCAGACCCGTCACGATGCTCGCGAGACCGGTGCGGGCCCCCTCGCCGACACCCGCGGTGGACTCCACGAAGCAGGTGCCCGCGGAGGCGGAACTCGCACCGCCCGCGGCGACCGCGATGCCGTCCACGAACAGCACCTTGTTGATGCCGGGGAAGTTGCCGTCCTTGTCGGTCAGCTTGGCCTCGTCGCCGACACCCAGGATGGTGCCCATCGCGTCGAAGAAGCAGGACAGCAGCACGGTGAAGACGAACAGGATGCCGGTGAGGACGCCGACCTTGTGGAAGCCGCCGAACAGGCTGACCTGGCCGAGCAGCCCGAAGTCCGGGGTGGAGACCGGGTTGCCCGGCCACTGCGGGACGGTCAGGCCCCACGCCTCGCCCGGCAGGCCGGCGATCGCGTTGATAATCAGCGCCACCGCCGTCATCGCGACGATGGAGATCAGGATGGCGCCCGACACCTTGCGGACGATCAGCGCGAGGGTGAGCAGCGCGCCGAGGACGAAGACGAGGACCGGCCAGCCGTTGAGGTGGCCGTCGCCGCCGAGCTGAAGCGGAACGGTGGTGTGCGCGGCGTCCGGTATGCGGGAGACGAAGCCCGAGTCGACCAGGCCGATCAGCAGGATGAAGAGACCGATACCGATCGCGATGCCCTTGCGGAGCGACTTCGGTACGGCGTGCATCACGCGTTCCCGCAGCCCCGTCGCGACCAGCAGCATGACCACGATGCCCGCGAGGACGACCATGCCCATCGCGTCCGGCCAGGTCATCTTCGGGGCGAGCTGGAGGGCGACGACCGTGTTGACGCCGAGCCCGGCGGCCAGCGCGATCGGCACATTGCCGATGACACCCATGAGGAGGGTGGAGAAGGCCGCGGTCACCACGGTGGCGGTGACCAGCTGACCATGACTGAGGTAGTGATCGTTTATGTCTTTCGCGCTACCGAGAATGATCGGGTTCAGCACGATGATGTACGCCATGGCGAAGAACGTGGCGAATCCGCCGCGGATCTCACGTGCGACCGACGAGCCCCGCTCGGAGATCTTGAAGAAACGATCCAGGCCGCCGTGCGGCTGAGGGGCCGTGGAGGGGGTGGAATCGACCGGAGCGGTGGCCGAGGGGGACATGTATGACCTCAGTCGTACGTAGAGGGAGTTAAAAGTGGTCAGCTTTGGACTTTCACACGAATAAATCGAGACATCCGTAAGCAGATTCAGTATGAATACATAAGGCGAAGATCGCTATCTCCGCGCGTAGACCCTTGGGCCGACCGGCCCGACGGCCTTATTCATGCCGCCCTTACGGGCTACGGGAGGGCGCGACAGGGCGCGCCATACACTGAGGCCATGGCGAAGTGGACACCGAAGCACGAGGCACCCGAGCCCCTGGAGGGGCCCGTCGTCGCCACCATCACCGGCGGCACGATCCTCTGGTTCGTCCTCTTCCTGGTCCAGTTGCCGTTCTACGGCTGGTTCGACGATCACGGACACCTGTGGTGGGTCTGGACCTGCCTGGCCGGTGCCGGACTCGGCCTGATCGGCATCTGGTACGTACGGGGGCGCGACGCGGCGCTCAAGCGGGCCGCCGCGGCGGCCGGGGCCGAGGCCTCCGACACCTCCGCGCCGGGCGCCGGGACGGACACCGGAGGCACGTCCGGCGCCACGGCCTGACCGACCGGCCCCGCCCGCACACCCTCCGGCGCCGCGCGCACACCGTGCGGCATCACCCGCCGCCGCCCGGAACCGCGCTCGTAGCGCCCCGCGCCGGGGTCCGCATACCACCGCAGGACCATTCGCCTCCGTTCCCCTCCTCCCCCGGTCTGATCTTCGGACCCCCAGTGGGTGAATCGGACCATCCACCCGTACCGTCGGAACCATGACGCAGCGGGCACCCCATTCCTCCGGCGAGCAGACCCCCGAGACTTCCGGCTCCGTCGGCCTTCCCCGGCCGGCCATGATCGACGCCGGATCCGAACTCGACCCGGTCCACCCGATGAAGCTGCCGGCCGCGGCCCTGAGCACCCGTGGGCTGACCGCGGCCGAGGTGGCCGAACGGATCGCCCGCGGTGAGGTCAACGACGTACCCGTCCGCTCGTCCCGCTCCGTCCGCGAGATCGTCCGCGCCAACGTCTTCACCCGGTTCAACCTGATCATCGGCGTGCTCTGGCTGATCATGCTGTTCGTCGCGCCGATCCAGGACAGCCTCTTCGGCTTCGTGATCATCGCCAACACCGGCATCGGCATCATCCAGGAGTGGCGGGCCAAGAAGACGCTGGACAGCCTCGCGGTCATCGGCGAGGCCAAACCCACGGTGCGGCGCGACGGTGTCTCGGCCGAGATCTCCACCTCCGAGATCGTCCTCGGTGATCTCGTCGAACTGGGACCCGGGGACAAGGTCGTCGTGGACGGCACGGTCGCCGAGGCCGACAGCCTGGAGATCGACGAATCGCTGCTCACCGGCGAGGCCGACCCGGTGCTGAAGCAGCCCGGCGATCACGTGATGTCCGGCAGCTTCGTCGTCGCGGGCGGCGGATCGTTCGCCGCCACGAAGGTCGGCCGCGAGGCCTACGCCGCACAGCTCGCCGAGGAGGCGTCCCGCTTCACCCTCGTCCAGTCCGAGCTGCGCACCGGCATCTCCACCATCCTCAAGTACGTCACCTGGATGATGGTGCCGACCGCGATCGGCCTCATCATCAGCCAGCTCGTCGTGAACAACAACGACTTCAAGGGGTCGGTCGCCCGGACAGTCGGCGGCATCGTCCCGATGATCCCGGAGGGCCTGGTGCTGCTCACCTCGGTCGCCTTCGCGATCGGGGTCGTACGGCTCGGCCGCAAGCAGTGCCTGGTGCAGGAGCTCCCCGCCATCGAGGGACTGGCCCGCGTCGACGTCGTCTGCCTGGACAAGACGGGCACCCTCACCGAGGGCGGCATGGACGTCACCGAGGTGCGGATGCTGAGCGGTGCGGACGACACCTACATCCACCGCGTGCTGGGCGCCCTCGGCGCCTCCGACCCGCGGCCCAACGCCAGCCTGCAGGCCATCGTCGACGCCTACCCGGACGGCGAGGAGTGGCGGTGCACGCAGTCGCTGCCGTTCTCCTCGGCCCGCAAGTACAGCGGTGCCGCGTTCGACGAGGGCGGCGGCCGGGCGTCGGCCTGGCTGCTCGGCGCGCCCGACGTGCTGCTGCCCGACCAGGACCCGGCGCTCACCGAGATCGAACAGCTCAACGAGCAGGGGCTGCGGGTGCTGCTGCTGGCGCGTGCGCAGGGCGCGCTCGAAGGGCCGGACATGGCCACCGGGGCCGTACCGAGCGCGCTGGTCGTACTGGAGCAGCGGCTGCGGCCCGACGCCGGGGAGACGCTGGCCTACTTCGCCGACCAGCGGGTCGCCACCAAGGTCATCTCCGGCGACAACGCGGTCTCCGTCGGCGCGGTCGCCGGAAAGCTCGGCCTGCCGGGCGCCGAGAACACCCTGGACGCCCGTCGGCTGCCCACCGACCCGGACGACATGGCCACGGCCATGGAGGAGAACGCGGTCTTCGGCCGGGTCACCCCGCAGCAGAAGCGGGACATGGTCGCCGCGCTCCAGTCCCGCGGCCACACCGTCGCGATGACCGGTGACGGCGTCAACGACGTGCTGGCGCTGAAGGACGCCGACATCGGTGTCTCCATGGGTTCCGGCTCCGAGGCGACCCGGGCCGTCGCCCAGATCGTGCTGCTCAACAACAGCTTCGCGACACTGCCGTCCGTCGTCGCCGAGGGCCGCCGGGTGATCGGCAACATCACCCGCGTCGCCACCCTGTTCCTGACCAAGACCGTCTACTCGGTGCTGCTGGCGATCCTGGTGGTCTGCTTCCAGGTCGACTACCCGTTCCTGCCGCGCCACCTGACCCTGCTGTCGACGCTGACGATCGGCGTCCCGGCGTTCTTCCTCGCGCTGGCCCCCAACAAGGAACGGGCCCATCCGCACTTCGTGCGCCGCGTCATGCGGTACGCGATCCCGTCGGGCACCATCGCGGCCGTCGCCACCTTCGTGACGTATCTGTTGGCCCGGCAGTACTACTCCGGTACGGATGCGCTGGGCGCGGAGACCAGCGTGGCCACACTCACACTGTTCCTGATCTCGATGTGGGTCCTGGCGATCATCGCCCGTCCGTACACCTGGTGGCGGATCTGCCTGGTGGTGGCGATGGGCGTGGCGTTCCTGGTCGTGCTGGTGGTGCCGTGGCTGCAGAACTTCTTCGCGCTCAAGCTGGTGGGAGCGACGATGCCGTGGACCGCGGTGGGGATCGCCGTGGTGGCATCGGTCGTCCTGGAGTACGCCTGGCGGCTGGTCGGCCGCCGCTTCCCGGCGTAACGCCCCGCCCCTCGAACGCGAACGGGCCGTGCCCGGGAGGACGGAAGCCCCCCCGGCACGGCCCGGAGCGTTACGCGGTGGTGCGCGGTGGCACCTGTGCGTACGGAGGTACTACTTCACGGCGACGAAGTCGCCCGCGGCGTTGACGGCCGGGGTGGTGGACGTACCGGCGAAGCTGTAGCGCCAGTAACCGTCGACCGTGGCCTTGGACGTGGTCTTCAGGTTGCCGGTGCTGTTCGTCTTGATGGTCTTGATGGTGGTGTAGGTGGAGCTGGTCTTCTTGCGGAACTGGAGCTTCACCGACTGTCCGGTGTAGCCCTGGTACTTGAAGGTCTCCCAGTTGGCCCGCGAGAGCTTGCCGGTGATCGTGATCGTCCCGCCCTTCTTGACGGGCTCCGGGGCGGCGTTCACCGTCAGCTTCGACAGCCGCTGCACGCGGGCGGTGCTGTAGAAGTCGGTGTAGGCGATGTCGTTTCCGTTACCGGCGAGCGCAGCCGCGGTGACGTGCCAGGTGCCGGCCAGGGAGTTCTTGTACAGGTCGTAGCGCGGGTAGATCGTGAAGGTCAACTTGCAGGTCGAGGTCGTCGCGTTGACCTTGGTGCACTTCGCCTCGTCCTCGTTCGGCAGGATGGCCCCGTCGATGGTGTTCTCGGAGGACGGGTCCGTGCCGTGCCACAGGTCGACGTAGGCGTCGGCGACACCGGACGCGTGCGACGCGGTGACCGAAACGGAGATCGTCTTCGCGGCCGTGGTGCCCAGGACGATGTCCTTGCCGCCGTTGACGACGACCTTCGAGATGACGGGTTCCGCCGTGGCCGCGCGGGTGGCCGCGGCGGCCTTCGACGATCCCTTGGCGGCGGTGCCGAATACCTCGGCACCCGAAGTCGGCTTGTGCAGGTTCGCAGCAGAGTGGTCGCCCGCCTGGGCGGCCGGAACGGCCAGAGCGGACAGGGCCAGGGCGCCGGAGACGGCAGCAACAGTGGCACGAATGCGCATATGTTTCCCCAGTGGAGAAAGGGGCCCCGCGGGTACGTGGTGCGGCCCGGGCGGGGCTCGTTGGGTCTGAGAGTCTGCTGACTCGAAAGACCAGACCTCTTACGCATGTGAAGGGTTGTACGCAAAGTGGAGTTCTTGTGTGTCGTCCCGCGGTGAGAAACGCGTCGACCCACGCGGAGGGCCGTGCCCGGGGACGGAAACCGTCCCCGGGCACGGCCCGAAGTGGTGCATGTGGCGCGACGGAAATTACTTCACGTCGACGAAGTCACCCGCGGCCGAGACGGCCGGGGTGGTGGACGTACCGGCGAAGCTGTAGCGCCAGTAACCGTCGACCGACGCCTTGACCGTGGTCTTCAGGGTGCCGGTGCTGCTCGACTTGATCGTCTTGATCGTGGTGTACGTGGAGCTGGTCTTCTTACGGAACTGGAGCTTCACCGGCTGCGTGGCGTAGCCGTGGTATTTCAGGTCGTCGAAGTTCGCCCGCGACAGCTTGCCGGTGACCGTGATCGTCCCGCCCTTCTTCACGGGCTCCGGAGCGGCGTCGACCGTCAGCTTCGACAGCCGCTGCACACGGGCCGTGCCCAAGCCGTCCTGCAGCGCGAAGCCGATCTTGCTGACGTCGGGGTTCCTCGGGTCCTGGCCGTTGTAGTCGACGGCGAAGCCCATCGCCTTCCACGTCGTGGCGTCGGCGTTGCCGATCAGGTCGACCTGCGGCCAGATGGCGATCTGGCCCTTGCAGGTGGCGACCGTGGAGGAGACGGCCTTGCAGGTGGGGGCGGCATCGCCGTAGAGCTCGTTCGTCGGGCCGTCGAACGAGCCGCGGTAGAGCTCGACATCGAGCGCGAAGTCCGAGGCGAAGATGTTCACATCGGCGGCGTGCGTCACGGTGAACGTGGTCGGCACGGTCTTCGTGGCGGTGGTGCCCACGGCGATCGGCTTGCCGCCGTTCACCGTGAACTTGGAGAAGGTGAGGTCGAGCTGACCGGGGGTGCTCTCGGCCGCGAGGGAGCGCGCGCCGGACTCGGCGCCGGAGCCGGCAGCGGCAGTGGACTGAGCGGCACGCGCGACGTCACTGACGGTCGAGCGGTGCGTGTCGTCGGCCTGGGCCGCCGACGGAATGACAAGGGCGGAGAGAGCCAGGGCGCCGGTCACGGCGGCCACGGTGGCACGAATGCGCATGTTCATTCCCCAACAGGAGAAGGGGCCCACGGAGGTCGTCCGCCAACAGGCCCAAGATCGTCTGTGAAGCCTGATGGCTTCAGCAGGAGAGACCACCGGGACATGTGAACGGTTGTGCGCCTGTTGGGGATTTCTCGTGCAATCGCCCCGTGCTCCGGCACGGATGCACTTCGGCCCCGCACCGGCCGGTCAGTCGAACCAGCGGTCCCGGGCCAGTTCCTCCGTACGGGACGGGTCCTCCAGCAGCGCCGCGACCTCGAAGCGGCGCGGCCACTGACCGGCCGCCCAGGCCAGCCCCGCCGCGACCCCTTCCAGCGTGGCGGCGTGCACGGTCCCGTCGGGGGTGCGGCGCCAGTCCAGTTCGACGCCGCCCGCGCGCAGTTCGGCGTGTTCGAGGTACGAGTCCGGGGTTCCGGCGCCGAGCAGCACCCGTACCGAATCCGGCACGCGGTGCTCCTCGCCCTCCGTCGTCACCTCCGCCTCGACGCTCTCGCCGAGCCGCCGCACCTGGAAGAGCTCGGCCAGATCGGCCGCGCGCGTCGGGGCGACCGGCAGCAGCGGAAGCCCGCCGGTGAGCGGAAGCAGGTCAGGGGCGTCCGCGATCACGGCGTCCGCCGCGTCGACCACCCGGGCCTCGCCGTCGACCACGGCCCGCAGTTCGTCGGGGAGCGTGACCTGTTCCGGGTCGAGATCGGCCAGCGCCGTGTACAGGGAGTGCAGTTGTACGGGGCCGACCTCACGGTCCTCGTCCGCGAGCCGGCCGAGGAGTTCGGCGGCGCCGCCGGGCTCGTCGAGGAGTGCGGCCACGGACGTCCGTACGCCGAGGGCGCGCAGCACCTGGGCGTCGTCGAAACCGGTCGCGTCGGCGGAGTCGTACAGCCCGGCCAGCCGCGGGTCGCCGGACGCCGCCCGCAGACCGGCCGGGCGACGGCCGTCGAGCACGGGGTGGTCGCGCAGCCACCAGGCCGTGTACGGGCGGACGGACTGCGTCGTGCCGTCGGGCAGCAGCACCCGCACCGGCTGGGTGAGCGCGTCGCGCAACGGCGGCTGGGCGAGCAGCGCGAGCGCCTGCGGCCAGGCGTCGTCGTCGACGAGGTCCAGGTCGCGGACGGCGACGAGTTCGGTGGCGACCGGCGGCACGGGCGAATCCGGCAGCTGGTCGAGGACGTCCTCGCACCACACGTCCACGGCGTCGAGCAGACCGGCGTCGTCGGGCTCGGCGAAATCGCCGTCGCGGGGCTCCAGTTCGTCCGGGTCCAGGACGACGTCGGCGGCCCGCACCAGGGCGAAGGTGGCGAGCACCCCGCAGGCGGTGAGCGGCTGCGCTCCCCAGCGGTCGGTCAGTTCCTGGTCGCAGAGGGCGAGTTCCCCCTCCCGCATGATGGCTGCGAACGGACTTCCGGGCAGCACGAGTTCACCGGCGGGCGCCGGCTCGCCGTCCTCGTCGGGAAGGGCGAGCGCGCCGAGCCAGGGTTCGTCGCCGGGTGCCAGTTCGGCGTCCCGTACGAGGGTGAGGACGGTCTCGGCGAGTTCCTCGGCGTCCAGCGCGTCCTCGTCCCAGATCTCGCCCACGTCGAGCGATCCGGCGACGGCGGCCCGCACCTGCGGGGTCGTCAGCACGGCGCGGGGCGTGGCGGGCAGGGCGCCCAGCTTCTCCAGCAACGGATGAGCGGCGTCCGGGTGGGCGACCTTCAGACCGAGCCGGGCGAGGCGCTCCAGGACCGGGCCGGTGAGGGCGTCCGGGAGCGGGAGGAGGACCTGGCGGGGGCCGATGGCGGTGCGAGGGGAGGCCGGGGTCCCGGCGTCCACCGCCTGCGCACCGGCGAGTGGGACCGGCAGGCCGGACAGACGGTCCGGGTCGATGCCGGACAGGCTGTCGTACAGCCGCCGCCACCAGCCGGGGTCGCGTTCCAGCCCGGCGAGCCGGTCGATCGCCTCGGTCAGCGGGACGCGGGCGACACCGAGGGTGCGCAGTTCGCTGCGGCGCTCCAGTCCGGCGGGCAGCAGGCACGGCAGGACCTCGGCGAGCACCCGTACGGTCTCGGCGCCGACGCCCTCCAGCACTTCGGCCTCAATGGGGCGCAGCGCGGTGGGGGCCGCCTCGCGGATGCCGCCCGCCGCCGCGTCCCAGCTGTCCCACCCGTCCGCTTCGGCGGCGGGGTCGCGCGGGGCGGCGGGTTCCAGGAACGCGATGCGCGGCAGCCGCTCCAGGATCGCGCCGCGCAGGGCGCCGTCCAGTTCGCCCTTGCCGAGCGGCCCGGGGACGAGGTCGATGGTGTCGATGGACAGCGGCTGCCAGCCGGCGAGCAGTTCGGCGTACGCGTCGGCCGCGCGCTGCACCAGGAAGTCGGTGAGCGGCCCGGGGGCGGGGTGACGGCGGGTGGTGTCGAGCGGCAGCGACGCGATGAGCAGCGCGGGGATGCCGAGGGGTTCGTCGGTGGGGGTCGGCGCGTGGACGACGGGGGCGGTGCGGGGGCGTACCGGGGCGCCCTCCGCGTCCACCGGGACCGCCCAGGTGACCGACCAGTGCGGGCGGAGCCGTTCCTCACGGGGCCGGTCGGCGAGCAGGGCGGGCTCGACGGCACCGTGCCGGACGGCGGTCCGCCAGCGGTGCGTGCCGTGCGCGGAGTCCTCGACGTGGGTGTACGGGCCGTGCTGCGAACGGCGCAGCGTCCGCACGGCGTCCGGGGTCTCGATCACGACCTCGTCGAGACCGCGCAGGGTGAGCAGGAGCGCGTCGTCGACCGCGGTGAGCAGCCGGACGACGAGGTCCTCGGCGCCGCCGTCGCGCAGCGGAAGGACGACGACGGTGTCGTACCCGTCGGGTGCGGTGCCCTCGGCGGGCAGCGGGAGCCGCAGCAGTGGTACGTGGCCGTCGCGGCGGCGGAGCTCGTCGCCGAGGCCGGGACTGGCGACGGCCGCCCGTGCGGCGAGGTCGCGGGCCTCGGCGAGGGACCAGCGGACGCCGCCGTGCCGGCCGACGACGGCGGGCTCGTCGCTCACGGCGAGCACGGCGGCGAACCCGACGCCGAACCTGCCGACGGCGCCCTCGTGGCCCTCGCGCTTGGCGGAGGCGCGCAGGGTGGAGAGCGATTCCACGCCGGTGGCGTCGAGAGGGGCGCCGGTGTTGGCGGCGGCGAGTACGGCGGGGGCGTCCGCGGTCGCCGCGTGCAGGGTCAGGCGGAGCCGGCCGGGGACCTGTGCGCGGGCGGCGGCGTCGGCGGCGTTCTGGGCCAGCTCGACGACGAGGCGGTCGCGGTAGCCGCCGAGCGCGAGGTCCTCCTCGGCGTTGGCGTCCTCACGGAACCTGGCGGGGCCGGCACCCCAGGCGTCGAGCACACCGCGTCGCAGCCGTGCGGTCCCGAACGGATCGGCCCCCTCGGTCGCATTCATGCTCACGCTCTGACTCCGCTCTTCTCCGGTTACACGTTGCTCGTGCCGCCAAGTGTGCGCCTGAAGGTACCGGGTCCTCTCACCGGACGGGGCGCCGCGAACGGCACTCCACGCGGGGGATGGCGCATCTGCCCCACTCAGGGGGCCGGGTTCCGTCCTCGAACGCCGGACGGACCGGGGTGCGGGCCGACCAGGGGCCTCTCGTCCGGATCAGCCCGGATGGGCAAAGGACCGTCCTCACGCGCCGGGGTGCTCCCCCGGCCGAGGCCGCCCTTGCGGGCCGGGGCGTCCCAGTGCGGGGACGGCCGGATCGGGCCCGTCCGGCGATCGTGGACGGAACCGGTGCGCCGGGGGGGCCCGCAGGCTCACCCGGAGCGCGCCGGAGCGCCCCGCAGCCCCGCGCAATGCGCACCGCGCCCCGCTCAGGAGTGACCGAGATCCTCCGTGGGGGTGTCCGCTTCCGCCGGGACCGAGCCGGAGTCCCGAGCCGGGCGCAACGGGTACTCGTCGACCTGCATCGTGTCCAGCGCGTGCGGCGCCGGCTTCGGCGGCTTCGGCATCACCGCCGCCTCCGAATGCCCGCCGCACCCGTACGACAGCGACACCACATGTCCGTCCGCCGGACCGAACTCGTTCGCGCACACCCCGAACGCCTGCTTCAGCGAGCCCGCCAGCGGCACCAGGAACGCGCAGGTCACACACGAGGCCGGGGCCGCCTGGGCCATCGGCGTCTTCGCGCCGAACGCCTCGTCCCACCGGTCGGCCGCCGCATGCAGCCCGTACCGCGAGAGCACCCGCGCCCGCCGCATGCCGAGCTCGTCCGCGACCGCCGCGATCGAGCCCCGGCTCGTCGTCGCGGGGCGCGTCGTCAGTTCCGCGTCCTCCACGTCGACGAGGTCGGTCATCTCCTGCGACATCTCGGAGACCGCGGAGTTCGGCGGCGGCTCGTCCTCGCCGGTGTAGCCGGGCTCCAGGCGGATGTCGTCCGCCTCGGTGGGCAGCAGATCGCCGGGCCCCATGTCCCCGGGGCGCAGCCGCTCGCTCCACGGCACCCACTCGGGGGCGAGGAGCGCGTCGCTGCCGGGCAGCAGCACCGTCTCGTCGAGGGTGACGTTCTTCGCGCGGGAGGCGCGCGCCACGGTCACCGCCCAGCGCCAGCCCCGGTAGCCCGGCTCCTTGCACTCGAAGAAGTGCGTGACGACCCGGTCTCCCTCGGAGACCACGGCCACATGCTCACCGACGACCCCCGGCGCGGCTGCTTCCTCGGCCGCGGCGCGGGCGAGGTCTACCGCCTCGGCGCACAGACGGTCGGGGACAGGGGTACGGGCCGTACGGCTTCGCGTCGTCGCAGCATTCACAGGTCTCGCTTCTCTCCTACGCCAGTCTCACGAGTGCGCCAGCACATCCATCGATTTCGGCCATGACGGATGGGGGCGGAGCGGACCTGGGGGCCGCGTCGACGTCCACACCCGTTGTGCCTGCCTCGGGCGCACCTTCTGCCATCCATTCTGCGGGATCGCCGATAGGCGCGCGGCCGAGGACAACCGCCGGTGGCGCGCTACGCACGCTACCCTCTCTGCCGCCCCCCGCCCACCTGCCCGTCCCAAACAGGCCGTATCCGGCTCCGGGGCCGGGCGGGGACCGCCCCGGAACGCCCGACGGCCACCGGTCGGTTCCACCGGGCCCGCCCGGCCCGGACCGGGCGGAAGACTGGCCCGACAGGGCGGAGTGTGTCCGTGCCCCGCACCGGTCCCGGTTCGTCGGTGTCATGACTGGGGCACTATGACGAAGTGACTTCCGCCAGGTCGCACAAGGATTCCGGCCCGCTCCGCAGGACGGGCCGGACGATCGGTCGTGCCCTGCGGACCCCGTTCACCGGCACCGCGAGAGGAATCCGGAAGGCGACGCACGCCCACGGTGCGGGCGAATCCGGGCTCGGCAAGCTGATCGAGCTGCACGCCGTGAACGGCGCGGGCGATGTGATGATCACGATCGCGCTCGCCTCGACGGTGTTCTTCTCCGTACCGACGGACGAGGCCCGCGGCCGTGTCGCGCTCTACCTCGCCGTCACCATGGCGCCCTTCACCCTGCTCGCCCCCGTGATCGGCCCGCTCCTGGACCATCTGCCGCACGGCCGCCGGGCCGCGATGGCCGGCGCGATGCTGGCCCGCGCGGTGCTCGCGCTCACCATGGCGGGCGCGGTCGCCACCGGCGGTCTGGAGCTGTATCCGGCCGCGCTGGGCGTCCTGGTCTGCTCGAAGGCGTACGGGGTGGTGCGCAGCGCGGTCGTGCCACGCCTGCTGCCGCCCCGCTTCTCCCTGGTGAAGGCGAACTCCCGGGTCACCCTGGCCGGGCTCCTGGCGACCGGTGTCGCCGCCCCGATCGGGGCGGGGCTGCAGACCATCGGCTCCGGCTGGCCGCTGTACGGCGCGTGCGCGATCTTCGTCGGGGGAACCGTCCTCGCCTTCACGCTGCCGCACAAGGTCGACTCCGCCAAGGGCGAGCGGAAGGCCCGGCTGGTGCTGCCGCAAGGCATGACGGCCGCCCGGCCCGCGACGAAGCGGAACGGAAGGGGCGGCGGCGCGGGGCGCCGGGAGAGGAACGGGGAGAGGCGGCCCGGCCTGCGGTCGGTGGGGCCGTCCGTGCTCAACGGGCTCCAGGCCAACACCGCGCATCGCGCGCTCTCCGGCTTCCTGATCTTCTTCCTGGCGTTCCTGCTGCGCGAGCAGCCGCTCTCCGGGCAGAGCGCCGCCGTCTCGCTCGGCATCGTCGGCGTGGCGGCCGGTGCGGGAAACGCGATCGGTACGGCGGTCGGCTCCTGGCTCCGGGCGCGCGGCCCCGAGGCGATCGTCGCCGCGGTGCTGGCCCTGGCCCTGGCCATCGCCGTGCTCGCCGCCCTGTTCTTCAGCACCGTCATGGTCGCCGCGCTCAGCGCGACGGCGGGCTTCACCCAGGCCCTGTCGAAGCTCTCACTGGACGCGATGATCCAGCGCGACGTGCCGGAGGAGGTGCGGACATCCGCGTTCGCGCGCTCCGAGACCGTGCTCCAGATGGCGTGGGTGATCGGCGGCGGAATCGGCATCGCCCTCCCCCTCAACGGCGTACTGGGCATGTCGGTCGCCGCGGGCATCCTCGCCCTGGGTGCGGCCACGTCCGTACGGGGTCTGCTGAGCGCCGCTCGGCGCGGCTCGCCGCACCCCCGCGTGGCGTGAACCGGAGCGACCGATAGCCTTCGGCCCATGACCGTTGCGTTCTTCTCCGGTAAGGGCCGTCGAATCGGCGTCGCTCTCGGTGCCGTGTCCGCAGGACTCCTCGTCCTCTCCGCCTGCAGCAAGCCGACGCCGCTCGCGACCGTAACGGTCGGCGGCAACTCGGTGAGCACCGAGGCGGCCTGCTACAACGACGGCAAGCCCCTCAAGACGTCCGAGTACCAGAGCTGCCTGAACAAGAAGGCGGAGAAGTCCGTCGAGGTCGCGATGGACGACAAGGTCCGCTTCGGCGTCGACCCGGAGATCGCGGACAACGGCTGGACGCTGTTCATCAACGGTCAGCAGGCCGAGCAGGAGCCGTACAAGAGGACCTACCGGTCCATCCCGGGCAGCGCCTTCTTCTCCAGCCAGACCGGCGAGACCACGAACAAGACGCAGATCAGCATCGTGGAGACCAAGGGCAAGCAGCTCACGGGCGTCTGGCACTTCGAGCTGAAGAAGACTTCCTGACCCTCGCCCGCCCCTCCTGACCTCGGAGGATCCGCCCCGTGCGTGTGCTCGTCGTGACCGCTGTCCCAGCAGAACGGGACGCGGTCACGCGTGCGTTCGGGGACGGGCCGGAGGTGGCCGTGCACCATGCGCCCGGTGCCGAGCTCCACCGTGTGGGCGACCCCGGCGGCGACAGCGTCGTCGATGTCCTCGCGGGCGGCGCCGGACCGGCCGCGGCCGCCGCTGCCACCGCCTTCGGCCTCGCCGCCGGCCACGCGTCCGGGCCGTACGACCTCGTCATCTCGGCCGGGATCGGCGGCGGCTTCGCACCCGTGGCGCCGGTCGGCTCGCTGGTCGTCGCGAGCGGCATCGTCGCCGCCGATCTGGGCGCGGAGACGCCCGAGGGCTTCGTGCCCGTCACCGCGCTCGGCTTCGGCCGGAACCGGCACCTCCCGCCCCGGTCGCTGGTACGGGACGTGGCCGCCGCCACCGGCGCGCTCACCGGCGAGATCCTCACCGTCTCGACCGTGACGGGCAGCGCCGAGCGCGCCGCCGCCCTGCGCGCCGCGCACCCGCGGGCCGCCGCCGAGGCCATGGAGGGCTTCGGCGTCGCCGAGGCCGCCGAACGGTCGGGCGCGGCGGTGCTGGAACTGAGGGCGGTCTCTAACGCCGTCGGCCCGCGCGACCGGGACGCGTGGCGCATCGGCGACGCGCTCGCCGCGCTCACCGGGGCGTTCGGGAAGCTCGTACCCGTACTGGAAGGTTGGACCCACCATGACCGACACGACACATGAGCCGTCGAACCCGTTGCACATCGCGTTCTCGCCGTGCCCGAACGACACCTTCGTCTTCGACGCCTGGGCGCACGGAAGGGTCCCCAGCGCGCCCGCCCTCGATGTCACCTTCGCCGACATCGACATCACCAACGGAATGGCCGAGCGCGGCGAACTGGACGTCCTCAAGGTCTCGTACGCGGTCCTGCCCTGGGTGCTGGAGGAGTACGCGCTGCTGCCGTGCGGCGGGGCGCTCGGACGGGGCTGCGGACCGCTCGTCCTCACCAAGGACGCGGGCACGGATCTGACGGGCAAGTCCGTCGCCGTGCCGAGCGAGCGCTCCACGGCGTATCTGCTGTTCCGGCTCTGGGCGGCGGAAGTGGTGCCGGGCGGGGTCGGCGAGATCGTCGTCATGCCGTTCGACGAGATCATGCCCGCCGTGCGCGACGGGAAGGTGGACGCCGGTCTCGTCATCCACGAGGCCCGTTTCACGTACCAGAACTACGGGCTGCACAACCTCGCCGACATGGGCCGGCACTGGGAGGAGACGACCGGGCTGCCGATCCCGCTCGGCGCGATCATCGCCAGGCGGTCGCTGGGCGCGGAGACGCTGAAGCTGCTCGCCGAGTCCGTGCGCACCTCGGTACGGATGGCCTGGGACGACCCGGAGGCGTCACGGCCCTACGTGCTGGAGCACGCCCAGGAGATGGACCCGGCCGTGGCGGACCAGCACATCGGTCTGTACGTCAACGAGTTCACCGCCGACCTCGGCGAGGACGGCTACGCGGCGATCCGCGGACTGCTGACCCGCGCCGCGGCCGAGGGGCTGGTACCGCCCCTCGGCCCGGACGCGCTGTCGTTCGTCTGAGAACCGACGGAAGGCCGGGGCCCTACCCGGCCCTACACGTCGAGCTGATCGGCGACCGCGCGCAGCAGGCTGCCGATCTTCTTGCCGGCCGCCTTGTCGGGGTAGCGGCCGCGCTCCAGCATCGGCGTGATGTTCTCCAGCAGGGTGGTCAGATCCTGCACGATGGACGCGAGCTCGTCCGGCTTGCGGCGCTGTGCGGCCGCGACGGACGGGGTCGGGTCCAGGACCGCCACCGAGAGCGCCTGGTCTCCGCGCTGACCTGCCACGACACCGAATTCCACACGCTGGCCGGGCTTGAGTGCGTCGACGCCGTCGGGAAGCACCGAGGAGTGCACGAAGACGTCACCGCCGTCGTCGCGGGAGAGAAAGCCGAAGCCCTTCTCACTGTTGAACCATTTGACCTTGCCAGTCGGCAAAGCACGCACCCCATCTCAACCCGTATGCCGGAACAAAGCCTCAGCAGGTCAGGCTATCCAGTGGTGGTGCTCCCCTGCTGGCAGAAGCCTCCCCAGGTGAAGTACCCCTCGTCAAGCCTGGTCATCCGGACTGTGTCCAGAAACGGTGCCTGCGCCACGCGTGGCCTGCCGCGGGGCGTTTCGCCGGCGCCGGCAACTACCCTGGCGGGGTGAGCACTACTCCTTCTGGCGCAGGTGACCGGCTCGTCCGGATCGGCGCGATCGTCTTCTTCGTCGGCGCACTGTCCACCCTGGCCACCATGGCCCCCCTCTTCCTCGGCACCCATCCGCTTCCGCCCATCGCGTGGTCGCTGTGCATGCTGATGGGCGTGGGCTTCCTGATCGCCGCGGCGGGCGTGGTGCGGTCGGTACGGGCGGGGGCGCCGAAGCGGTAGGGCCGGGGGCGCCCGGCGGACCGTATCGGCCTCGCGCCGGACGGGTCCCGGCTGCTGGGCCGGGCTCTGGGGTGCGGGTGGCAGCCGCACCGGGCGGGTGCGGCGGCCTCGGGGATCGGCTCGGCGGTTCGGGTCAGTCGGCCCGGAGCAGGGTGTGCAGTTCGGCGGTGTCGATGATGTGGGCCCGTGCGGGGAAGACTCGATGGAGCAGGACGTCGTGGACTTCGGTGTCGGGGTCGGCGACGCCGTCGGACAGGACGTAGAGCCGGTAGTCGCGGTCGGCCGCGTCGATCACGGTGGACAGGACGACGCCGCTGGTACTGATGCCGGAGACGACCAGAGTGGTGATGCCGCGCTCGCGCAGCCGCTGGTCGAGGTCGGTGGTGGACAGGCCGCCGTGGCGGATCTTGCGCACCGTGATGTCGCCGTCCTGGGGAGCCAGTCGTTCGTGGACGGCAGCGGCAGGGTCCTCGTGGTGCATGACACGGTGCCGGGCCACCGGGGCGAAGGACTTGTTGGTGGCCGGGATCGCGTCCCAGTCGGCCTCGGTGAAGCCGACGCGGACGTAGGCGATGGTGCCGCCGTTGGCGCGGACGTCGGCGATGGCCCCTTCCATGCGGCCGAGCAGGGCTTCGCGGTCCCCGCCCTCGGGCAGAAGTGCCAGCATCGCGGGCTGGTAGTCCATGACGAGAAGAGCGGTGCGGGCGGGGTCGAGCGCGGGGGCGGTGCTCACGCGAGTGTTCTCCTTGTTGGTGGTACGTCTGGTCGGCGCGGACGCGCGCCGGCGGACCAGCTGCGGCCTTGCGGGCCTCAGTGGCGAGTCGCGGTCTCTCATGTGTGGCTGCCGGCGGGCTCCGGCTCGGCGAGGGGCGCCGCGGCGCGTCGGGGGAGCAGCAGCGGGGTCGCCAGCAGGAGCACGCCGGCCAGGCCGATGGCCGTGCGCGGGCCGAGCAGGGCGCCCAGCACGCCCCATGCGGCCGTCAGGAGCGCGGTGGAGGCCTTGGTCGTCACCGACCAGGCGGTCAGGGTGCGGGTGACCCGCTCGGCCGGGGTGCGCTCAAGGCGGTGGGTGGCCTGGACGGGGTTGAAGACCCCGCAGCAGAAGATCAGCCCGAGCTCGACGCCCATCACCAGCAGCAGCCCTCCGGCCCCCGGCCCCGGGAAGGCCAGGCCCACGGACCAGACCGCGCGCAGCGCCCCGGCCGCGACCAGGACCCGGTGCTGCCCGAACCGGGTGACGAGCGGCCGGGCCAGCCGCGAACCGAGCAGCCCGCCGATCGCGGGCGCGGCGAAGGCGAGGCCGTACTGCCATGGTGCGAAACCGAGTTGGCCGAGCATCAGGACGGCCATCAGCGGCTGGGTGGCCATCACCAGGCCGTTGAACAGGGCGGTGTTGAAGAACAGCGGACGCAGCGTCGCGTCGGCGAGGATGTACCGCCAGCCGTCGAGCAGGTCCCCGGCCCGCATGCGCGCGGCCTCCCGGCGCTCGGGCCGTGGCTCCTGGCCGCCCGTCGCGCGGATGCCCAGGGCCGAGAGCAGGTAGCTGACCGCGTCGGCCACCACCGTCGCCACCGGACCGAGCAGCCCGATCGCCGCGCCGCCCAGCGGGGGGCCGATGATCGTGGTCGTCCAGGTCGTCGACTCGAACCGGGCGTTGGCGACGAGCAGGTCCTCGGGCGGCAGCAGCGTCTTCAGATACGCGCCCGAGGCGGCGCGGAAGCCGATGTCGGCCGCCGCGACGACGACCGAGACCAGCAGGAGCTGGACGAAGGTGAGCACGCCGAGCGCGACCGCGGCGGGGATCGTCAGCAGCGCCGCGAACCGCACCAGGTCCATCCCGATCAGCACCGGCCGCTTGCGGCGGAACTCCACCCACGGGCCGAGCGGCACCGCCACGGCGGCGCCCACCGCCGCCCCCGCGGAGGACAGTGCCGCGACCTCCGCCGGCCCGGCGTGCAGCACCCGGATGGCGATCAGCGGGAACGCGCCGAAGGCGAGCCATGTGCCGAGCGCACTGGTCCCGTACGCCCCCCAGAGCCAGCCGAACTGTCGCCCCAACCGATGCCCGTCCCTCATGTCCGACGCCCCTCGTCGCTCACCCGCACAACCGATCCGTGATCGGAAGCATCAAAGCGAGCACCGTGCCCGGGGATCAAACAACCACGGGGCCACCAGGCCACAACCAACGGTTGTGCCCATAGGGTGTCGGCATGGACCTCGAAACCGTCCGGACCTTCGTCGCCGTCGTGGAAGCGGGGCAGTTCCAGGAGGCCGCCGCCGAGCTGGCGGTCACCCAGCAGGCCGTCTCCAAGCGCATCGCCGCGCTGGAGCGCGACCTCGGCGTACGGCTGTTCACCCGCACCCCGCGCGGCGCCGAGCTCACCATCGACGGGCAGGCGTTCCTGCCCCACGCGCGCGAGCTGCTGCGCGTCGCCGAGCGTGCGGTCACGTCCGTGCGCACCGGCCACCGCCCGCTGCGCATCGACGTGATCGCCTCGCGCAGCGCACAGTCGGGCCTGATGCGCGGCTTCCACCGCGCGCACCCCGAGATCGACCTCGACGTGGTGATGCTGTTCGACATCGAGACGGCCGTCGCCGCCATCCGGTCCGGCACGATCGACGCGTCCTTCCGTGCCGTCGCCGCGCCCGGCCGGCCCCTTCCCGAGGACATCGAGTCCGTCCGTGTGCTCGACGAGCCGCTCCAGCTCCTCACCGGCCCCGCCCACGCGCTGGCGCGCGCCCGGTCGGTGCCGCTCACTCAGCTCGCCGGGCACCGGATCTGGATGCCCGGCATCGTCCCCGGTACCGAGTGGGCCGCCTACTACGACGACCTCGTCGCCGAGTTCGGCCTCACCATCGAGGCGACCGGCCCCAACTTCGGCTCCGACGCGCTGCTCGACACCATCGCCGACACTCCGGCCCTCGCCACCTTCATGAGCGAACAGACCCGCCTCATCTGGCCTGCGGGCCACGGCCTGCGCCGCATCCCGGTGACCGACCCGACACCCGTCTACCCGCACTCGCTCCTCTGGCACCGCGACAACTCCCACCCCGCGCTGGCCACCCTCCGCGCCCACCTCGCCACCACAACGGCCCGCCACGACGCCGCCGGGACCTGGATGCCGGGCTGGGTGATTCCGCGCTGAAGGCCGCCGCGTCCGCGATCACCGTGGCCGGACCGACGGACGGCGGCGTCGGCAGGCCGGCGCCGGCTTGTTGACCGCAAACATCAGGAGCCCCACCCTGCTGCCGCCCGATCCTCGCCTCACGGGACAGCGGCAGGAACCGAAAAGGGCAGCACAAGCCACCCGTCAGGCAATGCTTCCCGATCGCCACACACCCCGGCAGCAACGCTGCACGCCCACCGCAACATGCGTTTGGCTTGAAATGCGTTGCAAATGCTACGAGTGCGTTGATACAGATGAAGATCCTGCTGTCAGTGGCACGTGTGGTGCCGGACGCAGCTGACGGGGCGTATCAGCCGGGGGATGCGGGGGGTTGGCGTGACGGGGTGGGACATCAGGCCGAGCGGGGTGGAGTCCGTTCTGTCGTTGGTGGGGCTGGCGGCCGAGGATCTGAGCAAGGGCGTCAGGGGTTACGGCGAGAGCGTGGAGGACGCCGCGCTGCACGCCGGGACGATCAGTGGCCCGTACTGCGGTGAGGCGCCCGCGGGGCCGGTGGGGGCCGCGGTGGTGAACTTCGTCGCCGACACCCAGCAGCGGATCAGGTTCATGGCGGCGCGTACGAAGAAGTCGATGGACGGCACGGTCAAGGCCACCACCGAGTACATCGAGGGCGACCTGGCCATGGCCGCCCAGGCCCAGCGCGACGCGGCCAAGGCGCCCACCCCCGCCGAGATCAGGGCGGTCGGGCAGAAGCCCGGCCACCGGGGCGGGGAGTAGCCGGCGTGATCGAACCGGGTGGGATACCGCAGTACACGGGTGACTTCGGTCAGCTGGAGAAGGCCGCGTCCAGCCTGCGTACGCATGCCACGGGCATCCGGACCGGGGGGAAGGACGTCCACTCCCGCTTCCAGGCGACGGCCGCCTATTACAAGGCTCCCGAGGCCGACAAGCTGTTCTCGTCCACGCAGCCGGTGATGGATACGGCGGAGGAGTTCGCCGGGGACATCGAGTCGCTGGCCGATGCCCTGGACACGTTCATCTTCGAGGCCAAGCCGCACGCGGACCGACTCAAGCAATTGAAGCTGGACGCGTTCACCTTCGTCGACAGCGTCCGGGGTGATGACGACTGGACCAAGGACCAGACCAAGGTCGACGCGCATCAGGCTTTGCTGGATGGCGTAGTGGCGGCGCGTGAGGCCTTCCAGGAGGCCGAGCGCAACGCCGCCAACAAGATCAACGCGATCAGTCCGGGTATGTGCCGCCCGCAGTGGGTGGTGGACGACGGTACGCACGGACTCGGCATGTACGGCCAGAACGCCGACGCGCTCAAGGACGTGAAGGATCTGCCGTGGGGCAGCCCCGAGGGCCGCACCTACGAGCGCTGGAGTCTGGGGTGGTGGGGACACGGGGCCAAGAGCTGGGTGTGGGACGGCATCGCCAAGGACAGCATCTGGGGCGGTATCGACGGCCTGGGCACCTTGGCCGGCTTCCACGGGGCGCAGGAGCGCGACCAGGCCTGGGACGGGCTGAGGCGCACCGTCGTCGGCGGCTACGCCTACGGCATGGACCTGTTCGGACAGGACGAGCACCTGACCGGCTGGCAGCGCGACAGCAAGGTGTACGCGAAGGAGTTCGGAAAGCAGTTCATCGCGTACGACACCTGGGAGGAGGATCCCGCTCGCGCTCACGCCGTGGTCTCCTTCAACCTGCTCACACTCGCCTCCGGCCCGTTGGCCGCCGCCTCGAAGCTCGGCAAGGGCGGCACGTTCGCAAGGGCGGCCGGCACGGTGGCGAAGATCGGCGATGCCCTCGACCCGCTCGGCGGCGCCTTCAAGGCCGCCAAAGCGCTTTCGGACCTGCCCAAGGTCTCCCAGGTCCTGGCCAACGTCAGCGACCACCTCCAGATCCCGAAGACCAAGTTCCCGGACGGCGCCCTCGACCTCAGCGACCGCTACCGCGTCGACAAGGACGGCAACTTCATCCCACTGGACCGGGACGGCACACCCAATCTGGACCCGGCCAGGCACGAACCCTCGGCAGCCGAACGGGGTGTCGGCCAACCGCACGGCGATCGTGAACCGGTCGGCGTGGGCGGGCGGGCGCCCGGAGCTACCGCCCACACGGGCGACGGCCTGCCGCCGCGCGGCGGCCACGACGCGGGAAACGCGTCACATGGACCGAGGGGTGAGGGCGACCATGGCGCTGCGGGGCAGCACGGCCCCGGGGATAGCCGCGGCGCCGGACCAGGCGAACATTCAAGCGGCGGCGGCCACTGGGGTGAAACTGCAGATTCCAGCCATGGGGATGCTGCGCACGTGGACACCCCAGCGGCAGGTGGTGGCGGAGACGGTGCAGGGCACGCCGATAGCCATCACGGATCCGGCACCCCCTCCGGACCGGTCGATTCCGGGCCCATGGAGTTGGGAGGGGAGGCCGAGCGTCGATTCCGCGAAGGTATGCGCAACATTCCCAATAACAACATCAAGCCCAAGGTTCTAGAAAAGATCGTCGCGCGAATGGGAACTTATCCTCAGGGTCGGGAGATCGCCGATATAATCACCTCCGGACATCTCTCGCAAACACGTAAATTCAGAGACGTCGTATCCATGCTGGGATCCGGTGTTCGCGGCCAGGACCTTCGGGCTATTGATCAAATCCGACTCGGCGACCAGTTCTACAGGAGCGGGCTGCGCGACATCGAGTTCGAGATCAAGAACCAGACCTTCAAGGCAGATCTGGACGTTCGAGTGACTGACGCGAACGGAGAAAGCTACGGATATCAAATGAAGCGACTGGAAAACCCCAAGAACCCGTTTGAATCGATCGCGAAGGCAGATCATCTGGGCCAGCTATCGAAGTCGACTGCCGATCACAAGATCATGCTCGTGGACGGGCAGGGGACCGTAGCCGAGTGGCAGGCAAGAGGAATCCCCGAAGAACTGCTTCAGGTTCACCGGGGCGAACACGCCATCAAGAGCGGAAAGGGGCGTGGCATCCTGTTCGTCATCCGGCTCGACGACGGGACGATCACGATCCCTCCGGGCGCCAAGGCCGATCCGCGAGGTGTCCTGTGATTACAACAAACCCTGTGGGTAGCTGGTCCTGGGAGACCAAGGAGGAAAAACCGGGGCAAGACCTCGCGCTGCGTTGTGGCCGTACGGCCCTCCAGGCATGGGCGGCGATGCACGCTCTCGGTATCGTCGACGGAGACGCGACAGCTGACGTCACCATGCGCGCCGAGGACGACCATTCCGTCTTGTTCACGCGCAAGCGAGTACCCGTGGCCCTGGCCGACGCCGCGGATGGCAGTCAACTCTTCGCCGTCCTGAGGTCAACAGACCTGGAGCGGGCAGGCATGGTGGAGATCAACCTGGCCACGTCTGGCACCTGCGTGCGCAATAGGGAACTTCACCGGGTCGAGAAGCTCTTCATGATTTCGGTCGAAGAGTGGGCAAGCGGCGCTGGAACGGTAACACTTGACACGTACAGCGATGCCTGGATGTCTCATGACCTGCGCGGCCATCGGCAACCCGGAATTCAGAAGGAGAATGCTCCACGCCTCAAGGCTGCACTCACCGCGATTACACAAATGGTCGGGGTTGAGGTCGTCGCCTCGGACTTCACCTCCTACGGAATCCCAACCAAGGACGGGTTCGAAGACCTTCCAGACGAGGACCCAGACGTTCTGGACTCCTGGTATATGGCGGAAATTCCGCGTCGGACCGAGTGGCTCCAGTCACGCCTGCCGCCAAACTCACCCCGCTTTGAGGCGGAGACCGATGCACCGGTCAGCTTCGTCGAAGTGGCTAAGGGCAGACGGACAGTCGGCTATCTCTGGGCGGCAGAGGATGAGGTTGCGGCGGGGTTTGAACCTCGCACCCCGGCCGGTGATGAGGCACTCGACGCCGGACGAGATTGGCTGATGCGTCTCAGCGAGGCGAAGCAGCGTGGGCTGACGCCTGCCCAAGCGGTGCGTGAATTGGCGTCCTGGCCCGGCAACGCTCGTTCTGGAACTGTTGTGCCTGGGACTCAACAAGAAGCCTCCTCGTTGGAGGACTTGCAGGACCTCTCAGGACGCGAGTGATGCTCCGACACTAGAAGCAAGAAGCCTGGACTGCTCACGAGGGCAACCAGCTCCCTCATCTCCTGGATCCGTCTGTACGGAGCACACATGACTCAGGACGTCATAGCCCTCACCCCGCAGATGCCGGACACCAAGACGCTGCTGGCCGGGCTCCACGCCGGTGGCCCCGATCTGCTCGTGAACCGGGCCGGGGGTGGGTCCGTCGTTCAGTTGTGCACCGCTGCCGGGCAGGCGTTGGTGTCGGTCGAAGCGCCCAGGTACCTCCAAGTCCCGGGTGAAGTGGACCGATTGCTCGGGTCAAGCGTGCATGCGGACTCGCCCGTGTGGTGGACCGAGGCGCGGGCGACCACGGCTGTGGAGGAGGCAGGGCGGCTGGCCGGGTCCGTCGCCGGGCGCCTGACGGCTGTACTCGGGGGCAGCGTCTGGCCGCGCGAGGCCGGCCATACCGACGTCGTGACCGACCTCGCCGAAGCCACCACAACGGCAGCGCCGATGGGTGTCGACATGCTCACCGACACGGCCGCCGTCGTCATCCAGGGCCGCCCCGTCGTCGCTGCCACGACCTGGCTGACCGACGTGGTGCGCGACACGGTCCGGACTGGGCGTGAACTGCAGATCCTCACCCCGCCCGGCACTCGGCTCACTTTTCCCGCCCGCACACTGCTCGACGGGGTGCCCTCCCGCTGGGTCGTCCGCGACCCCGGGTGCGGCTACTACGACGGGCTCTCCGGAGCCGTACTGCACTGGCACGACGGCCGATTCGCCCCGGTCGTCGCCGACGGCCCCCGGATCGCGGACGCCTTCCGGCCCCGTCCGGGCCTTGAGGGAGGACGGCAACTGCTGCTCGCCATCCGTACGATCCACCCGGCCGACGAGCGGCTCGTCCTGGGCGGCGCCCTGGAACAGGCATGGCGCACGCTCACCGGAGCCCCGCCCGCCGGGTGGGCCACCGCCGAACCCGTCAACGTTCCCTGGTCGCCACGGCAGTTCACCGACCTTGCGCGCACCCGCGCCCAACAGTCCCTGCCCACCTGGATCGCCGCCGTCGGCGCCCCCGACCGCCCGGCGATCGCCACCGTGCGCACGGCCCGTACTCAGGCCGGCGTCGAGGAGCACATCACGCTGGCCGTCGGCTGCGTTGCAGACCAGAGCACTCCGGTGGACGCCCTGCCCGAGCTCGCCGAGGCCCTGACGGCCAGGCACAACCTCGCCACGATGGTCACCCAACTGCGCACCGCACGCGCGGATCTGACCACCCCGGCCCACTACGAGCCGCCCCCGGTACCGCTCTCCTTCACGCTAGGCCCCGACGCCGTCGCCGACCTCGGGCTCGACCACGCCCGCAAGGCCCTCACCAATGCCGCACCCGCCCAACTCGGCCCAGCCACCCGACCCGCCCTGCACTACACACTCGGCGACGGCACCGACCCCGCCGCCTGGCAGCACCTGCGGCATATCCACGACCACGTGAACGGTGCCCGACAGAAGTGAAAGTCACCAACGAACCGCTGCGGGCTCGTACCCGTCTGGGATTGCCGGACGACGCAGATGCCTTCAAGGAGATACGGGGGCTATCCGCCGAGCGGCAAGAATTGGATTCCATGATGAACCAGGTGCATCGCATCGACATCGATGACCCTGATGTCGATATGGACATGAGTCATCGCATGCTCTATCGAAGCGAGTTGTTCACGGGAGAGGTCGCAGAATATCAGGGCGGGCAAATGGTCTGCCTTGATACCTACGTCGATGGAATCAGGAACGGATCGTCCCAGATGTGGCATCCGGATGGCTCTTTGAGGTTGCAGGGAACTGTCATCAATGGCGTCGCATCAGAGGAGTTTCTAGAATGGCACCCCAACGGCGCCCTGAAGTCCAGAAAGTTTTTCGATAACGAAATCTATTCGCTCCGAGAAGAGACCACTTGGGACGAGAAAGGTAACGCTGTCCGCGACTGGCATCGCGAATAGGAGCCGGTTCGGGCACCTCTCCCACTCCCCAAGAAAAGTGTGACTGGCGGGCACCTGCTTCCATCCTGCGGCACGGAGGGCGGGAGCGTCCGTGGTCCACCGAGTCGCACTCAGGAGCAGCGCACCCGCGCCGGAGTCGAAGAGAACATCACTCTGGCCATCGGGCATGGCGCGTGCCAGAGCATTCAGGTGGACGCCCCGCGCGAGCTGGACGAGTCCCTGGCGACCGGGCACAACCTCGCCCGCCCGGCAGCGCCTCCAGCGGATCAACGACCACCTGAACGACGCCCGACAGAAGGGATGAGCAGGGTCTCGACGACCTGCGTGGAGGAAGTAACGGTCGAGCGCGGCCGATAGTCGGGGTGTGCTCCGACAGCGGATGCTGGGAAACTCCAGGCATGCCGATTGTTGAAGTCTCGCCCGGAGTGTCCATCGCGTACGAAACCTTCGGTGACCCCTCCGACGCACCTGTCCTGCTGGTGACGGGTTTCAGCGCTCAGATGATCGCCTGGCACGAGGACTTCTGCCGCGCACTCGCCCATCGTGGCCGCTACGTGATCCGGTACGACAACCGCGACTGCGGGCTGTCCACCAAGTTCGATGGTCATCCCGTCGATACGGGCCGGGTCATCGACGCTGTGAGCTCGGGAGACATTCCGTCCGCTCTCGCGATGGTTCCCTACACGGTTCAGGACATGGCCGACGACGGCCTCGCCCTGCTCACGGCGCTCGGAATCGAACGCGCTCACGTGGTCGGATCCTCGATGGGCGGAATGCTCGCCCAGACGATGGCCATCAGTCGGCCGACGCGGGTGCTGACCCTGACGTCGATGATGTCCTCGACCGGCGAACCCGAATACGGCCGGTCCACTCCCGAAGCCCAGGCGGTGATCTCCAGTCCGAAGCCGGCGGACCGCGAGGGATACATCGCAGCGGCGGAGCGAGACCTGGTGTGGGCCTCCAAGCGCTACGGCGACCCCGCAGCCCTTCGTGAGCTGGCTGCCACCAGTTACGACCGCGCGTACTGCCCAGCCGGAGTCGGACGTCAACTCGGAGCACTGATCCTCAGTGGTTCACGCGCACAAGCGCTCCGGGAGCTTCGGGTCCCGACCTTGGTGATCCATGGACTGGACGACACACTGATCGACCCCAGCGGCGGGGAACGCACCGCAGATCTCGTGCCCGGAGCGAAGCTCCTGCTGATCCCCGATATGGGCCACGACCGCCCCCGCGAGCTCTGGCCCGAGATCAACGACGCCATCGAGGCGCACACCAACCGCGAATGAAGGACGCGTGAGCGGCAGCCCCGCCACGGTCACGCCGCTCCGCCGTAGAGCGCCCGGAAGCGCAGCAGCGCCTGATGGTCCGAGTCGGATTCCGTGAGCACGTAGTCGTCCTCAAGGACACCGTTCTCATCCCACTGCTTCGCCCACAACGCAATGCCGTACTCGTACTCGCCGTCCTCCGCGAGCTGCCCGTTCCTGTGCCACTCCCGAGCCCGTCCGTGCAGCGCCCCTCGCGTGAAAGTCGAGTCCACCATGGGCTGCCCCGACGGGTACCACTCCTTCGTCGACCCCCACTTCAGACCCTCGCGGTAGGTCGCCTCGGACCTGAGGGCGCCATCCTTCTCCGTGAACGCGACCCCGGTGAAGGGCATGCCGTCCAGGTAGCGGAGGCCGTCGTCCTGGTGGTCGACTCGGTCTGCCGGTGCTCGATCCATGGAGGCTTCCTCGCTGTCCTGCCGTCTGGTTCGACGGGCACATTCTGTCGGCTGCCGGTCCGCAAGTTCCGCCTGCTGCCCGTGACTTGCGATATCCGGTCCAGTCCGATTCTGCCAAAGCGGTGGCCCGCGGCAGGTGGGCGTGTGCGTCAGCGGGGGGACAGGACGGCGGCCTCGCAGCCGAATCCGGCAACCAGTCGTCCGTCCGGCGCCACCATCGCCGCATGCACCGGCGAGGGGAACACCAGCTGCGGGCCGTCCTGCCGGCCGGTGGCCAGGTCCCACACCCGTACCGTCGCATCGGCGCTGCCGGTGACGGCGACGGTCCGGCCGTCCAGTACTGCTGTCGCCACCGCCAACACCCCGCGGGTGTGACCGGCCAAGGGCTCACCGACCTGCCGACCGGAAGCCAGGTCCCACACCCGCACCGTGGCATCGACGCTGCCGGTGACCGCGACCGGCCGCCCGTCCAGTACTGCTGTCGCCACCGCATTCACCGCGCGGGTGTGGCCGGTGAACGGCTCGCTGATGGGCTGACCGGTGGCCAGGTCCCATGTGCGGCCCGTCCCGCCGGCACAGATGACAACCGTTGGGTGACCGTCCAGGACAGCCGCAGCGACCCGGCCGGCGGCCAGGGGCTCGCCCACGGGTTGCCCGGTGGCCAGATCGTGGACACGCACCGAACTTTCACAGCCGGCGAGGACGACCGGCCGGCCGTCCAGTACAGCGGTGATCAACTGGCTCACGAAGCCGTCCCCCGTGGCGATGGGAGGGCCGACGGGCTCCCCGGTCTCCAGATACTGCGCTCGAAGGACGCCGTCGAGATCGGCGGTGATGACCACGGTTCGGCCGTTCAACACGGTGGTCGCCTGTGCGACGGGAGTGTTGCTGACGAAGCAGGGCCGGCCCACCGGTTCTCCGGTGGACACGTCCGATACGCGAATCACCTCCTTCTCCTCGTGATCGCCGCAGGTGAGCACGACCACGCGACCGTCCAGCACTGTCGTCACGGGGTCTACGAGGGCGCTGATGCGCCGGGCCGGCGGCGCTTCGACGCTCTGCGTGATGGCCAGGTCCCATACACGTGCGAGTCTGTCGTCGCCGGAGCCGGTGACGGCGGTCGGCCGACCGTCGACGATCGATGCTGCCAACGTGTACAACGAGGATCGGTGGGTGATGAGCGGCGTGCCGATCTGTGTTGCGGTGGCCAGGTCCCACATTCGGACCGTGCCGTCGTTACTGCCGGTGACCGCGCTGGGGCGCCCGGCCACGTCGATCGTGGCGATCACGGTCACATCGCGGGTGTGGCCGGTGAGAGGCCGGCCGACGAGTTGACGGGTAGCCAGGTCCCACACCCGAATCGTTTCGTACTCGCTGGTGACGGCGACCGGCCGCCCGTCGAGCACGGCTGTGGCAATAGCTGATGGGCCGGACGAATAGCGGTCCGTGTGGAGAACACCTGCTTGTTCTCCGGATATCAGGTCCCACACCACTGCCGGGCTTCCATGCCTGCCGGTTGCGGTGATGGCCATGGGCCTCCCGTCCAGCACGGCCATCGCCACCGACACCACCTCGCCCTCCAGGCCGCCGAGGGGAGCGCACAGCGGTTGCCCGGTGTTCACGTCCCACGCTCGCGCGGTCCTGTCGGCGCCGCCCGTGACCACGACAGGGCGCCCGTCCACCACCATCGCCGCAACCGTCCGCACCCCGTGGGTATGACCGGTGAGGAACTGGTTGATCTGCTCATGCGTGGTCAGGTCCCATACCCGCACCACCCCCTCACCGTCGCCCGTGACCGCGATGGGGCGCCCCTCGACGACCACCGCCGCCACCGCACGTACCGGGCCGACGTGGCCGGTGAACGGGTCGCCGAGCTGCCGACCGGTGGCCACCTCCCACACCCGCGTGTCACTGCCGCTGGTGACGGCGAGGGTACGGCCGCCCACCACTACCGTCGCCGCCGCCAGCACCGCACCCGCGTGGCCGGTGAAGGGGTGACGGAACCGTGAATCGACCTGGTGGCCGAGCGCCCAGTCGACGCGCCATCCGCCGGCCGGTTCGTCCGGCACGGGAACCGCGGAAATCTGCGCGGACAGGTGGCGGTCCCCGTAGCGAGCCGCGTCCAGGGCCAGCAACTGCCGACGCGTCGTCGGCCCCGCATCATGATGCAGGTGCGCCGAGGCCCGGTACACGGCCGAAGCCGATCGCGCCTGCGAACTCACTGCCCGGTCCAAAAGCGCCGCGACCCGCGCCGGATCCGCCATCGCCAGAAATCGCGGATCGCTCAGCCGGTCATCCGCGTCGAGAGCGCTTGAGCGCGGTCCGCTGTCATCAGGTCGATGTCCGGAGATGGTCCCCGTCCACGCCTGCTCCAAGGCCGCTTCCGCCTCCGCCGGGCCGTCCTGCGGATACCCGGTCGTCTCCACCCGCTCGCCCAGCCGCTCCAGAGTCACAGCAGGGTTCAGCGCCGAGACCACCTCGGGTGTGAGCGGCCGCAGCGCATAGCAGTGCCGCACGGCCGAAAGATCCACCGGACGCCCGTAGTAACTCTCGGCCCAGTTCTGGTACGCCTGGGGAGTTCCATCGGTCAGGAGCTGGAAGAGCCAGTCGGCCCCGTCCGCATCGTGCAGGCCGCCGGGGAACTCGACGCTTCCCGTGTGCCAGGGCTCGTCGCCGGTCTCCCGCCACAGGCAGGCGGTCACCCGGGCACAACCGTCCCCGCCGAATGCGAGTTGCCGGACGTAGGGCTGGAACGCCTCCGGGACCGATTCGAGCACCCCCGGCCACGGGCTGCCGTCCACGCGATCGTACGGGCTCATCGTCGACTCGTGGTCAAACCCTTGGAGGTACGCCCCGGCCTCGGAGAACACGATGCAATACGCATCCCCTGCTCCGTTGTCCATCGAGGCCAGCCCCTGGGTCCCCTGCCAACGGGCATCGAAGCGGTGCCGCGGCTCACCGACCGGGTCCGGGTCGAGGATCGCGTCGAGCATGGCGATCGATCGGCAGAGGTCTCGAAGGGTGGGAGTGTCGGGCAGCCGGCGTGCGACGTCATGAGCACTCATGCGACGACCCAACCACAGCCCTCTGACAACACCCGTAAGCCGTTACGGGAGTTGAGTAGTTCCAGGCGTTGTCCAGAGATATCAGGACGAGGCGTCCGGGCCCTCGCCGTCGAGTTCGGCGAAGTGGTCGAACTCGCCGGCCACGACGCCCTTGGTGAAGGCGTCCCATTTCGTCGTGGTCGTCGTCACGACGTTCTCGGGGTCACTGGTCTCCCGGAGGTAGACGAGTTCGTCCGGGCCGAAGGCGATCTCGATCCAGGGGCCGGGGCCCTCCTCGCCCTCGGGGGCGGCGCGGGTCCAGGTGAGGTCGGCGGGGATGTCAGCCATGGGTGCGGTTCTCCTTGAGCGTGCGCACGAGGGCGGCCCACGCGGCAGGGGTGGTGTGGAGTATCGCTCCGGTGGGGTCGCTGCTCTCGGTGAGTTCGACCGTGTTGTGGCCCGCAGCGACGTGCACGCAGGATTCGCCCTGCCCGCAGTACGAGGACCTCTGCCATGAGTACTGGTGCATATCCAGATCCTTCACTGGTCGGCGATCAGACTGTGGATGAACTCCCGGGACTTGTCCGGCGCCAGCGCCACGGCCTCCATGCGTGCCAGCAGGAGGCGGTAGGCCTCCAACTCCGCCTCGGCATCCACCAGGACAGGGCCGTGCGACTGATCCAGCGAAACCGTGTCGAGGCGGGGCACCGAGCCGTGCACGTACAGAATGGTCTGCCCGGACCCGGGATAGGCGCCGATGGCGAACGGGATCACCTGGACCGCGATGTGTTCCCGTTCGCCCTGCTCAAGCAGATGTCGAAGCTGGTTCCTGGCGACGGCGGGGCCACCGACCGGCACGCGGAGAGCAGCTTCATGAATGACTGCCCGGTACGTCGGCGGGTTTGGTCGGTCAAGGAGGGCCTGGCGCTGGAGTCGGTGACTCACGCGGTGCTCGATGTCCGAACGAGAGAACTCCGGCACCACCTGCCGGAAGATCTCGCGGGCATGGTCCGTGGTCTGGAGAAGACCGGGAACATGGGACGTGTTGGCGGACCTCAGCGCGGTCGCGTGGTGCTCCAGTTCTGCGATGTCCAGCAAGGGGGAGGGCAGGACCTCGCGGAACGTCTCCCACCAGCCCGATGCGCGTTCCCCGGCGAGATCGAGCAGTCCTGCGATGTACGCGGAGTCCGAGCAGCGATAGTTGCGAGCCAGTGCCCGGAGCCGTTCCGCGCTCACACCGAAACGGCTCGCCTCGATGTTGCTGAGCTGGGCCTGGCTGATCCCGAGCAGCCGCGCGCCTTCAGTGGCTGTGAGCCCAGCGCGTTCTCGCAACCGACGCAACTCGGTCCCAAGGCGCAGGCGTCGCACGCTGGGGATGCTTCTGGACGCCATGTGTCAACTCTCTTTGATCAGGAACGTGTTGGCAACGTCACCCATGCGAGTGCATATCTCAATCGATTGCCGATCTCGCAAATATTTTATGTCTCATGTCGTTAATTTGGACCCAGGCCACTCGCCCGGAAGTACCCCGCTCGACGGAGCGGCCTCGTCACCGGGCAACCGGAAACCCGTGATTCAACTTCCCTCCGTGATCGGAGACTTCCATGGTCAGTGCCACGGTATCCCCGCCCTGGGCGTACACCCTCCAACTCCCGCAGGATCCCCGCGCCCCCGGCGTGGCCCGCTCCACCCTCCGCACCATCCTGCGCGTGCACGGCATGCGCGAACTCACCGAGATCGCGGAGCTGTTGGCGAGCGAACTGGTCACCAACGCGTACCTGTACTCCTCCGGGGCCTACTCCCTGCGCCTGCGCGACGCCGGGCGCAGCCGTGTCCGGCTGAGCGTGTGGGACACCAACCCGCACATCCCCGCCCCCTTCCGATGGAGTGCCGAAGCACCGGAGGAACTCGCCGAACGCGGACGCGGGCTCTACCTCGTCACCCTCTACGCGGAGAGCTGGGGCGCCCACCCCATGGGAACCGGACTACCGGGACAGGGCGGCAAACTCCTCTGGGTGGAATGCGCGGCCAAGACGGAGGAGGCTTCGCCGTACAGCACTCAGTGATCTGGAACCGAAACGGGGGACGGGCCCGGCCTACGCGCGGGGCGCCTTCAGGGGACGCCCAGCAGCCGGAGTCGTCCCGGCACCTCATTGGTCGCACCACGCGATCAACCGGCTGCGGATCGCGTACGCGAGTGGGCCTACGTCCCCGTGACGTAAGCGTTCCAGATCCGGAGCGGGAAGACATTGCCGCGCCCCGAATCGGGTCCGCCCACGCCCTGCATTCCCAGCAGTTGAGGGGTGCCCGGCTTGTTGCGGAACATCGTGACGGCCGTGGTCAGCCCTTGGGTGTGGCCGATGAACCAGGCCGACTTCATCCGGTCGTCCTCGCCGGTCGCGCCCGCCGAGAGGTCGCCGGCAGCCTTGGTCCTGGCGAACGTGCCGAACTTCCCGTCCTGACCCAGCCGCGTCCAGGCCACCATCCCCAGGGTGTTGTTCACATCGTTGGCCACCGAGGCATCCATCGCGCGCCGCGGCTCGGGCTTCCCGAAGCCCTCGATCGCCTCGCCGTCCCGGGTCATCCCGGTAACCGAGTAGGGATCGGCCCTCATACCTTCGTTACCGAAGGCGGTGTACGCGTCCGCCATCCTGACCGCGCTCGGTGTGGACGTACCGAGGGGAAAGGACTTGTCCAGGCGGGCCAGGCTCTCCTTGTGCAGCCCGGCCGATACCGCCAGTTCCTTCACCTTCTTCAGCCCGATGTCCTTGCCGAGCAGAGTGAAGGTGGCGTTGGACGACTTGATCAGCGCATCGCGCAGGGGCGTCGGCGCCGTGACCATCACCTGGCCGGGACCGGCACCCGGCGGCGCGGGGAGCGCCGCGTACGGGCCGTCCTTGATCAGACGCCCCTCACTGTCGTAGCCGCTGTCCAGGGTGATCCCGTCGCCGTGCTGAAGGGCCGCGGCCAGCACGAAGGGCTTGAAGGCCGAGCCGACGGGGACGCCCGCGGTGTCGGCGTTGTTGGCGAAGTGGGTGACCGCGTCGGCTCCGCCGTACACCGCGACCACGGCCCCGTCGGACCGCACGGATGCGGCGCCGACCTCGACGTACTTGTCCTCGGGGCGCTTCTTGGGGTCGAGGTCGCGCTTGCGCACGCTCCGCACGGCCCGTTCCAACTGCCCCACCCTGGCCTTGTCGAAGGTGGTGTGCACCCGGTAGCCGCCCCGGAAGAGGTCCTTGTCGGTGAGGCCCGAGCGCTTCCTGATGTACTTGTTGGCGATGTCGACGAGATAGCCGGTCTGGCCGCCGAGGCTGGTCGGCTTGGCGGCCGACCTCGGCTCGGGGAACTTCTGGTACGCGGCCCGCTCGGCCTTCGTCATCGTGCCGATCTCCACCTGCCGGTCGAGGATCCACTCCCAGCGGTCGACGGCGCGTTCGTGGTTGCCTTTGCCGCCTGCGGGGTCGTACTGCTCCGCCCCCTTGAGCAGGGACGCGAGCAGCGCCGCCTGGCTGGGGTCGAGGTCCTTCGCGGGGATTCCGTAGTACGCGTGCGCCGCTGCCTGGATGCCGTAGGCGCCGCGGCCGAACCAGCTGGTGTTCAGATATCCCTGGAGGATCTCCTCCTTGCTCTGCTTGTTGCTCAGCTTCAGCGAGATGAAGAACTCCTTGAACTTCCGGGTGGCCGACTGCTCCTGGCTGAGATAGGTGTTCTTCACGTACTGCTGGGTGATGGTGGAGCCGCCCTGGGTCTCACCGCCTTCGACCATGCTGACGGCCGCGCGGGCGATCCCCTTCGCCGATACCCCCGAGTCGGAGTAGAAGGTCTCGTTCTCGGCGGCGATGACCGCGTGCTCCACCGAGTCGGGTATGTCGGCGAGCGTGACGTTCTGCCGATCGACCGCGCCCACGCTCACCATCTGGCTGCCGTCCGCCCAGTAGTAGACGGTGCCCTGCCTGCGCGCCTCGGCGTTCTCGTCCGGGATGTCGACGGATGCGTAGACCACGGCGAACAGCCCGGCCAGCGCTCCGGATCCGAGCAGGATCCCGCTCAGCGCCTGCCGCCACGAAGGGACCCAGCGGCGCCAGTTGCTTCTCCCCCGGCGGGGGTAGTCGACACGGAGCCCGCGAAGGCGGGTCGGGCGGATGGGGCGTCGGGCCATGCTCCGGCTCCTCGTTCACCGTCCCGCACCGGTGTGGTGCGGGCTTGTGAGAGGAGATGTTCCGGATCGCGATCGGGTTGTCTCGGAGCCCCGTCCGACACGGGTGGCGAACCGAGGACAAAGCACAACGGCCGTCGGCAGCCGGGTGGATCGGGGTCGTCAGCCCGCCGCAGGAGCGTGCGTAGGCATGGTCGCCCGGCGCTCAGTGGATCCGCCCCCGCCGAAGGCCCTACGCCGCGTCCCCGTCCAGGTACGCGTCGAGCCAGGACGGGAACTCCGCCAGCGACGACAGGACGACGTCCGCGCCCGCCGCCCGGAGCTCCTGCGCGTCGCACGGGCCCGTGGCGACCGCGACCGACAGCGCCCCTGCCGTACGGGCGCCGCGTACGTCGCCGGTGTGGTCGCCCACGTACACGTGCGCGCCGTGCTCGCGCAGTGCCTGGCCCTTGGCCTCCGCCCACAGGCCGCCGATCACCGCGTCGGGCTCGATCCCGAGGTGGGCGAGGTGGAGCTCCGCACTCGGCCGGTGCTTGGCCGTGACGACTATCGCCCGGCCGCCCCGCTCACGGATCGCCGCGACCGACTCCCGGGCGCCCGGCAGCGCGGGGCTCGGGGTGATGGCGTATGTGGGATAGATCTCCCGGTAGCGGTCGGCGGTGGCGGCCACCGCGTCGGCCGGGAACCAGTTGCGCAGTTCGTCGTCGACGGGCGGCCCGAGCCTGCTCACCACCAGGTCCGCGTCGATCGGCGTCCCCGTCTCGGCGGAAAGCGCCAGGTAGGCGGCCTTGATGCCGGGCCGGGTGTCGATGAGCGTCATGTCGAGGTCGAAGCCGACCGTCAGCGGGTGCGAAGGCATGAAGCCCATTGTCGCGCGCGGCGGGTGCCGGGCGTCGGCGGTACGGGCCCTCGGTCGCCGAACCGGCGGTGCTTAGACTTAGCCAAGCCTAACTTTGCTTCGCCTTTCGATTGGGTCCCATGTCAGCCGCCGCACCACGCCGCCCCAGACGCGCACTCGCGACGGCGGCGGCCGTTGCGGCGCTGCTGGTGGCGGTCCTTCTCAGTCTCGCCGTGGGGGCCCGTTCCATACCCCCCTCCGAGGTGATCGACGCCCTGCTGCACGGCGGGCACTCCGACTCCGCCGAAGTCATCCGGAACATGCGGGTACCGCGCACCCTGATCGGGCTGATGGTCGGCGCGGCACTGGCCCTCGCGGGCACGGTGCTCCAGGGCATCACCCGTAACCCCATCGCCGACCCCGGCATCCTCGGCATCAGCCAGGGCGCCTCGGTGGGGGTGGTGCTGGCCATCGCGTACGCCGGGGTCCACACGCTGACCGGATACGTGTGGTTCGCGTTCGCGGGCGCGGCGATCGCTTCCGTCGCCGTGTACGCCGTCGCGTCCAGCGGGCGCGGGGGTGCCACCCCCGTGAAGCTCGCCCTCGGCGGCGCCGCGATCAACGCGCTGCTGGTGTCGGTGACGACGGGGGTGCTGACGACCAAGGCGTCCGCGCTGGACGAGTTCCGCTTCTGGCAGGTCGGCTCCATCGGCGGGCGCGAGGCCGATGTGGCCCAGCAGATCTGGCCGTTCATGCTGGTCGGGACCGTGCTCGTGCTGTCCGTCGCCCGGGGGCTGGACGCGCTGGCGCTCGGCGAGGACGTGGCGAAGGGCCTCGGGCAGAAGGTCGCCACGGTACGGATCGTCGGCGGCATCGGGGCCACCGTGCTGACCGGTGTCGGTGTCGCGGCGGCCGGTCCGATCGCGTTCATCGGGCTCGCCGTCCCGCACATCGCCCGCGCGATCGTCGGCGGCGACCACCGCTGGGTGCTGCCGATGGCGGCGCTGATCGGACCCGTCATGCTGCTCGTCTCCGATGTCGTCGGCCGTGTCCTCTTCCCGCCGAGCGAGGTGCCGGCGGGCGTGATGACGGCACTGATCGGTGTTCCGTTCCTGGTCGTGCTGGTGCGCAGGAAGGCGGTGCCCGCATGAGCGGCACCACGGTCCGGGTGCGGCCCGCCGGGTACCACGTCGTACGGATCGGGACGCGGGGCCGGTTCCTGCTGCACCGACGCGCGGCCGTCGTCGCCGCGGCCCTCCTCGTCGCGCTGGCCGCCCTCTGTGTCGCGTATCTCTGCGTCGGCGAGAGCTTCGTCGCGCCCGGCGAGGTCGTGAAGGTGATCCTCGGGCAGCCGTCCCCCGACGAGCTGGTCGTCGGCACGCTGCGACTGCCGCGGATGGTCGTGGGGCTGCTGGTCGGCGCGGCGTTCGGGATCGCCGGTGCGCTGATCCAGACCGTCGCCCGCAATCCGCTGGCCAGCCCCGACATCATCGGCATCAGCCAGGGGGCGAGCGCGCTCACGGTCGGCGCGATGACCTTCGGCGTCACCTCGTACACCGTGCTGCCGTATCTGTCCGTCATCGGCGGGGTGGCCGCGGCGGCGCTGGTGTACGTCTTCGCCTGGCGCGGCGGGCTGCACGCCACCCGCTTCGTCCTCATCGGTATCGGCTTCGCCATCGCGCTGCGGTCGGTGACCACGCTGTTCATGACGAAGGGCGACTATCTGGTCGCCCAGCAGGCGCAGGTCTGGATGACCGGCTCGCTCAACGGCCGCGGCTGGTCCGAGGCCGCGCCGATCGGCTGGACGCTGCTGATCCTCCTGCCGGCCGTCCTGTGGGCCGCGCGGGCCCAGCGCACCGTCTCGATGGACGACGACACCGCGACGGCGCTCGGGGTGCGCCTGGGACGCGTACGGCTGGGGCTCGTCGCCCTCGGCGTGATCCTGGCGTCCGTGGCGACGGGGACGGCCGGACCGGTCGACTTCGTGGCGCTGCTCGCCCCGCAGATCGCCCGCCGGATGACCCGCACCGCGCAGATCCCGCTGTTCTGCTCGGCGCTGCTCGGCGCGGTGATCGTGGTCTTCGCGGATCTGCTGGCACGCAGGCTCTTCTCGCCCACCGAGCTTCCGGTGGGCGTTCTGACGGCGGCGGTCGGCGCCCCGTATCTGATCTGGCTGATCGTCCGAGGTCACGGCGGCGGTCGCGGCCGTAGTGGAGGCACCGCATGAGCTCGACCCGTACGTCCGACGCGCCGGACGCGCCCGAAGCCGCGGCGACCGCGGCCGGCCGGCTCACCGCACGGGAGCTGACCCTCGCGTACGAGGACCGCACCGTCGTGCGCGAACTGGACCTCGACGTGCCCGACGGACGGGTCACCGTGATCGTCGGGCCGAACGCCTGCGGCAAGTCGACCACCCTGCGCGCGCTCGGCCGGCTCCTCAAGCCGCGCGGCGGGGCGGTGCTCCTGGACGGCACCGAGCTGTCGAGGATCCCCACGCGGAGGATCGCCCAGTCGATCGGGCTGCTGCCGCAGACCCCGGTCGCCCCCGAGGCGATCACGGTCTCCGACCTCGTCGCCCGCGGCCGACAGCCTCATCAGCACTGGTGGCAGCAGTGGTCGGAGGAGGACGAGCGGGCGGTGACGGAGGCGATGGAGCGTACGGACGTCACCGCGCTCGGCGAACGGTCGGTGGACGAGCTGTCCGGCGGGCAGCGCCAGCGGGTCTGGATCGCGATGGCGCTCGCCCAGGAGACCGATCTGCTGCTGCTCGACGAGCCGACCACCTACCTCGACATCGCGCATCAGGTGGAAGTCCTCGACCTGGTACGCCGGCTGACCGCCCCGGCGGCGGACGGCACCCGCGGCCGGACCGTCGTCACCGTGCTCCACGACCTCAACCAGGCCGCCCGGTACGCGGACCACCTGGTCGCCATGAAGGCGGGCCGGATCGTCGCCGAGGGCCACCCGGACGACATCGTGACCGCCGATCTCGTGCGCGAGGTCTTCGGCCTGGACGCGGTGATCGTCCCGTGCCCGGTGACGGGTTCGCCGCTCGTGGTGCCGGGTGCGCCGTGGCAGGCCTCGCCGACGGCGTGAACCGTGCCCCGCTCCCGGCCCGGGCGGGTGTCCGGCGGGCCCGGGGCCCGGCTGCCCGCAACGGCTCACCGCCGGCACACCCGTGACCGAGCACCCGGCCCCACCGACGAAAGGCAGTCCATGACCACCTTCACCCGCCGCCGCGGCCTCACCGTCGGCGCCCTCGCCCTGTCCGGCGCGCTCGCGCTCTGCGCCTGCGGTTCCTCGGACCCCGGCAAGGACTCCGGTGCCGGCACCCCCAGGACCCGCACCGTCAAGACGGTCATGGGCGACGTCGAGGTCCCCGTGGCCCCCCGACGCGTCGTGGTCCTCGACACCGGTGAGCTGGACTCCGCACTCAGCCTCGGCGTACGGCCCGTCGGGGCGACGCACTCGGCGACGGAGGACGGCTTCCCCTCCTACCTGCCCGAGAGCCGCACGAAGGGCATCAAGGAGGTCGGCGACATCGCCAACCCCAACATGGAGACCGTCGCCTCGCTGAAGCCGGACCTCATCCTCACCAGCAAGGTCCGTGACGGTGACCGTTACGAGCAGCTCAGCGCCATCGCCCCCACCGTGATGACGGAGTCCACCGGATCCGCCTGGAAGGAGAACTTCCGGCTGCACGCGGACGCGCTCGGCAAGCAGGCCGAGGCGAAGAAGGTCATCGCCTCGTACGACGCCCATGTCGCGAAGGTGACCGCGGCGATCGGCGGCAAGGAGAAGGCGGCCGCCACGGATGTCAACTTCGTCCGCTTCGTCGAGGGCGCCGACATCCGCATCTACGGCAGGCAGAACTACATCGGCTCGATCCTCGCCGACGTCGGCATGGGCCGCCCCGCGATCACCGACAAGGCCAAGGACGGCTTCTCGTACGACGTGTCCCCCGAGAAGATCGACCTCGCGGACGCCGATGTCGTCTTCACGTCGACGTACGGCGACCCGGACAAGGCGGGTGCGACGAAGACGATGAGCGGCGGCCTGTGGAAGGGGCTGACGGCGTCCAGGAACGGAAGGGTCTTCGAGGTCGACGACCGCCTGTGGATCGCGGGCATCGGCTACACCGCCGCGGACAGGATCCTCGACGAGCTGCGGACCGATCTGACGAAGTGAGAGGCGGCGTGCGGGACCCGTCCGTCGAGCGTCCGGGCGGGTACCGGTCGGCGGTCCGGCGGGAGCGCCGGCCCCCCTTCGCCCACGGCCGCTGTCGGGGGTGGCACGGGTGGCAGGACGGGCGCCGACGGTGGGCCGGACACCGAACCCGACACCCCGGGACGAAACGCAGTCCACGGGATGGAACACCGAGGGACAACGGCCTCTCAGCCCGCGCGCCTCCGCGCCCGCCACACCAGGAACACCGCCGACGCCACGGCGGCCGTTTTTACCACCACCGGCCAGACCCCGCTCAGCGCCTGCGCCATCCCGTCCTGTGGGACGGGTTCGCCCCAGCGGCCCGTCGTCCGACCCCACAACCAGACCAGGGCGCCCGCCACGACCACGCCCGGCAGCCCCATCGCGGCCCACTTCGCCTCCGCGCGGGACAGCTTGCGCGAGCTGTACGCCAGCAGCCAGCCGCCGGCCAGGGCCGGCCAGGAGCCCGTCACGGCACCCGCGAGCAGCAGCACGGCGGCGAGCAGCAGCAAGGGGTGGGAGAAGCCGCGGCCCGTCGCACCGCCCTCGCGCGCGGCGCGGCGGCCGAGCCCCGGGAACCGTCGGCGGCGCGGGGCCTCGCCGGGACCGTCGTCCTCGGGGGGACCGTCACCGTCGTCCGGCTCGTCGTACTCCGGTTCACCGTCACCCGTGCGCGGACGCGGCACGGCGCCCCCGCCCGGGGGCGGCGGCTTCATCATGTCCGGGATCTCGACACCGCCGACGAACCCCGGTACATCGACCGCGTCACCGAACGGCGTCGGCTCGACGCGCCACCAGTCGGGCTCGTTGCCGGACCGGCCCAGCTCGTCCGAACCGGCCATGTGCGGCGGCGAGGGCACCCGCCCGGCCGGTTCCGGGGCCGCGGACGGTGCGGACTCGTCGGCGCGCCCCGGCTCCGCGTCGGACAACTCCGCGTCCGGGGTCTCCGCCCGCACCGGCGACGCGCCCCGGCCGGAACCGTCTTTCCGGAGCATTCCCCGGCGCGGCCGGGGGATGCCGCCGCCCTCCCCCGCGACGGGTCCCGGCCCCTGCGGCAGCTCCACCGTGCCGTCCGCCGACGCGGCCGCCGCGGCGACCAGTTCGTCCGGCGTGCCGAGCCTCCCGATGATGCGGCGGACCGCCGCCGGAGCGTCCCCGGACTGCTTCTCGCGCTGCCGGTCGATCTCGCCCCGGAGCGTCGCGACGAGCCTCATCCGGGCCCCCGATGACAGCTGTTGCTGCTGCGCCAGGTCCCCGACCCGGCTCAGATAGTCGTAGACGAGCTGGTCGCTCTCGATGCCCACGTGACGGTTCCCCTCTGCGGCCCTGCACCGACGGTAGCGCCCTCGGGCCTGCCCGGAACGACTACCGTGGGACGGATGGGGACGACCACACCACCGCGGACGCTCGCCGAGGCCCTCCGCGCCCGGGACGACGAATCGCTGGCGGGGCTGCTGCGCGCCCGCCCCGATCTCCTCAACCCCGTGCCGGGCGACATCACCCAGCTCGCGACGAGAGCCGGCACGCGTGCCTCCGTCGTACGCGCGCTGGAGCACCTCGACCGGTTCGCCCTGCAGACCGCCGAGGCGCTCGCCGTGGCTCCCGACCCCGCCCCGTACGAGACGCTGCTCGGCCTCCTCACCGGCGACGGCCGGGACGACGGCGAGCACCGGGGCGGCGCGGACACGGCGATCGGGGACGCGCTGCCCGCCGTCCTGGACACGCTGCGCGAACAGGCCCTCGTCTGGGGCGAGAACGACCGCCTGCGACTGGTGCGCACCGCGCGCGAACTCCTCGCGCCGTCCCCGCAGCACCCCTCCCCCACCGGCCTGGGCCCGACCGTCGCGGAGGCGACCGCCGGGATGTCGCCGGGCCGCCTCCAGGAGATCCTGGCGGCGGCCGGTCTGCCCACCACCCACGATCCGGTCTCCGCGGTGACGTCCCTGTCGGCGCTCTTCACCGACCGGGCCAGGATGGGCGAGCTGCTGGACACCGCCCCCGCCGAGGCCCTGTCCGTGCTGGACCGGCTGGTGTGGGGGCCGCCGTACGGGGAAGTGACCCCGAACCCCACCCCGCCGGTGAAATGGCTGCGCGACCACGGGCTGCTGCTGCCCGTGTCGACCCGCACCGTGGTGCTGCCGCGCGAGGCCGCCCTGCATCTGCGGGCCGGGCGCGCCCACCGGGTGCCGGAACCACGCCCGCCGGCCGTGGAGGCGGTCGCCACCCGTGATCCCCAGGCTGTGGACAGCACCGCGGCCGGCCAGGCGTTCCTGGCGGTGGGCACCGTCGAGGAGCTGCTGAAGAGCTGGAACGGCGGCGGGCCCGCGATACTGCGGGCCGGCGGCCTCAGTGTCCGCGACCTGAAGCGGACCGCCACCGCCCTCGACGTCTCCGAGCCGATCGCCGCGTTCTGGACCGAACTCGCCTACGCGGCCGGGCTGCTGGCCTCCGACGGCGAGGCCGACGAACGGTACGCGCCGACGCCCGCCTACGACGACTGGGCCGAACTCCCCGCCCAGGACCGCTGGGCGCGCCTCGCCGCCGCCTGGCTCGCCGCGACCCGTACGCCCGGACTGGTCGGCGGCCAGGACGCCAAGGGCCGGGCCCTGTCCGCCCTCGGCCCCGACCTCGACCGCTCCGCCGCGCCCGAGGTCCGCCACCGGGTCCTGGCCCTCCTCGCCTCCCTGGAGCCGGGCAGCGCCCCCGACCCGGAGACCGTGCTCGCCCGGCTCCGCTGGGAACGCCCGCTGCGCGGCGCGTCCGCCTCCGCCGGGGACACCACCGACCTCCGGTCCCGGATCGCCCTGTGGACGCTCAACGAGTCCGAACTCCTCGGCATCACCGGCCGCGGCGCACTCGCCGCGCACACCCGCGCCCTGCTCGACTCCGGCCCCGCCGAGGCCGCCGCGCTGCTCGCGCCCCTCATCCCGGAGCCCCTCGACCACGTCCTGCTCCAGGCCGACCTGACGGCCGTCGCCCCCGGTCCGCTGGAGCGCCCGCTGGCGGACATGCTCTCCGCCCTCGCGGACATCGAGTCGAAGGGCGGCGCGACGGTCTACCGCTTCACCCCCGGCTCCGTGCGCCGGGCCCTGGACGCCGGACAGTCCGCGGCCGATCTGCACGCCTTCCTCGCCACCCACAGCCGCACGCCGGTGCCGCAGCCGCTCAGCTACCTCATCGACGATGTCGCCCGCCGCCACGGTCATCTGCGGATCGGCGCCGCCTCCTCGTACGTGCGCTGCGACGACGAGGCCGTGCTGAACGAGATCCTCGCCGACCGGCGCTCGGCCACACTGCGCCTGCGCCGCCTGGCACCGACGGCCCTGGCCGCCCAGGTCGACCCGGCGTCCCTGCTCGAAGGGCTGCGCGAGATGGGCTACGCGCCGGCCGCCGAGTCCGCCGAGGGAGACGTCCTGATCACCCGGGCGGGCGCCCGTCGCACGCCGCCCCGCACACCTCCCGTCCCCGTGCCCGAGGGCCCTCCGGTCCCGGACGCGACCCTGCTCGGCGCGGCGGTCCGGGCGGTCCGCGCCGGGGACACGGCCGCCACGGTGGTCCGCAAGGACCCGGCCGACGCGCCCGCCACCACGCCCGGCTCCCTGCCCCGTACGACCTCCGCCGAGACCCTCGCCACCGTCCAGGCCGCCGCGATGACCGGCTCGGCGCTCTGGATCGGCTACGTCAACGCGGACGGCGCGGCCAGCCAGCGCGTCATCGCCCCGGTCCGGGTCGAGGGCGGCTTCGTCACGGCGTACGACCACACGGCGGACGAGGTCCGCACATACCCGCTGCACCGGATCACCGGAGTCGCCGAACTGGCCGACGACGCCGCACACTGAGCCCGGAGCCCTGCGCCCCCGCACGGGCGCCGCCCGTCCGCGGCGACCTTGGCCGTGGCATTCCGCCGGGCCGACGACCCCGTGCCCGGCGACGCGGGGCGCCCGCACCGCCGGATGCGGCACACTGGACGTTTGGCCGTTCCCGGCCGTCCCCGCAGCAGAAAGGGCCGACGCGCGTGAGTGGACCCCTCATCGTCCAAAGCGACAAGACACTGCTCCTGGAAGTCGACCACGACCAGGCCGATGCCTGTCGGCGGGCCATCGCGCCCTTCGCCGAGCTGGAGCGGGCGCCCGAGCACATCCACACCTACCGGCTGACCCCGCTCGGGCTGTGGAACGCGCGCGCCGCGGGGCACGACGCCGAGCAGGTCGTCGACGCGCTCGTGCAGTACTCGCGCTACCCCGTTCCGCACGCGTTGCTCGTCGACATCGCCGAGACGATGGCCAGGTACGGCCGCCTCACGCTCTCCAAGGATCCGGTGCACGGTCTGGTGCTGACCTCCACCGACCGGCCCGTGCTGGAGGAGATCCTCCGGTCGAAGAAGGTCCAGCCGCTGGTAGGGGCGCGGATCGACCCGGACACCGTCGCCGTGCACCCCTCGGAGCGCGGACAGATCAAGCAGACGCTGCTGAAGCTGGGCTGGCCCGCCGAGGACCTCGCGGGCTATGTGGACGGCGAGGCGCACGCCATCGAGCTCGCGGAGGACGGCTGGGCGCTGCGGCCGTACCAGAAGCAGGCCGTCGAGGGTTTCTGGCACGGTGGCTCGGGCGTCGTCGTACTGCCCTGCGGTGCGGGCAAGACGCTGGTCGGGGCCGGTGCGATGGCGCGGGCCAAGGCGACCACGCTGATCCTGGTGACGAACACCGTCTCGGCCCGGCAGTGGAAGCACGAGCTGGTGAAGCGGACCTCGCTGACCGAGGACGAGATCGGTGAGTACAGCGGTACGCGCAAGGAGATCCGGCCGGTCACCATCGCCACGTACCAGGTGCTGACGACCCGCCGGAAGGGCGTCTACCCGCATCTGGAGCTGTTCGACTCCCGCGACTGGGGTCTGGTGATCTACGACGAGGTGCATCTGCTGCCCGCGCCCGTCTTCAAGTTCACCGCCGATCTGCAGGCCCGCCGGCGCCTCGGCCTCACCGCGACGCTGGTGCGTGAGGACGGCCGCGAGTCGGACGTCTTCTCGCTGATCGGGCCCAAGCGGTTCGACGCCCCGTGGAAGGAGATCGAGGCGCAGGGCTACATCGCGCCCGCCGACTGTGTCGAGGTGCGGGTCAATCTGACGGACTCGGAGCGGCTCGCGTACGCGACGGCGGAGACCGAGGAGAAGTACCGGTTCTGCGCGACGACGGCGACGAAGCGGAACGTGACGGAGTCTCTGGTCCGCAGGCACCGGGGCGAGCAGACCCTGGTCATCGGGCAGTACATCGACCAGCTCGACGAGCTGGGTGAGCATCTGGACGCCCCGGTGATCAAGGGCGAGACGAGCAACGCCCAGCGCGAGAAGCTCTTCGACGCGTTCCGCGAGGGCGAGATCAGCGTCCTCGTGGTGTCGAAGGTCGCGAACTTCTCCATCGACCTGCCGGAGGCGACCGTCGCCATTCAGGTGTCGGGGACGTTCGGTTCGCGGCAGGAGGAGGCGCAGCGGCTCGGCCGGGTGCTGCGGCCCAAGGCCGACGGGCACGAGGCGCGCTTCTACTCGGTGGTCGCCCGCGACACGATCGACCAGGACTTCGCGGCGCACCGCCAGCGCTTCCTGGCCGAGCAGGGGTACGCGTACCGGATCGTGGACGCGGACGAGCTGCTGGCCGACGGCTGAGGACGGTGGCCGGTCCGCGTACGCGGGTCACTGACTGAGGATCAGCAGCGGCAGCGGATCCGCGGCGATCACCGCGTGCGGCAGCAGCGCGAAGGCCGCGGCCCGTCGACGGGCCGCGGCCTTGCGCGAGCGCCATGGCAGAACCCGGGTGCCGAGCAGGCCCGGAGGCGTGGCGTACGCAACCGCACGGGCGGCGGGCGAGGGTCCGGACGGCGAAGGCGTGTCATGGCGGGGTCAGCCTCCGAGCGTCAGGAGCAGGGCCAGGCCGCCCACGGCCGTCAGCCCCGGCAGCACCGCGATCACCGCCGCCCACCGGCGGGCGACGGCCCAGCCGGGACGCCATGACAGTACCCAGGCGGCAATCAGGGCGAGCGGCGTCACCGAACGGGGCCGCGTACACCCCGTAGCCCATGAGGCCCAGGGGAACCGTGATGTCCGACGGGCAGTTGTCCGGGCCGCAGCTGTCGGTGGCCATCGCCGCGAAGCCGATGGCGAACATGCCGAAGCAGGTCAGGAAGAAGGAGAGGACCGTGGCGAGCATGGGGACGATCCAGGCGTTCGGGCCGCGTGCGGGGACGACGGGACGCGTGGGGACGGAGCCGGCCGGGGCTTGCGGGACGGCGAAGGCGTGAACGTGGTTGCGCTCCGTGCCGCCACCCCATCGTGACGCAGGGCCGCACCGCCTCCGGTCATCTGCTCATACCGGGACTCATGCGGGGAGGTGGCGCGTACTCAGTGCTCGCGACGGTGGACGCCTGCCTCCTCCGCGTACTCGCCGAGGACGACGACGCCGAACGCGGCGCGGGCGTAGACCTTGACGGCGCGCAGGGCGTCGCCGACGTGGTGGGTGTACGGGTGACCGGTGGCCGCCGTCGCGCCGTGCGCGGGACCGGTCCTGCGGGGGTTCAGGGTGACGGTGCTCATGTAATCCATGGTCCTGCGCCCGGCCCGCGACGGCATCGATCCACGGACGGAATCCGGGAGCGGTGCGCGTAGGTCTCCGGTCGCATGCCGTCCCCTACGGGGTGGACCCGGCAGCGGGCCGGAGTGAGCCCGGTGTCGGCCGGGCGTCAAATCCGTTCGACCCCGACGGCGGCGGTCGTTACAATCGCCGGTCTGCCCGCCTCCCGCACCGTGGTACCGGCCTTCGCCGGCAGCCGGGGGAGCGCCGCCGACCGGACGGAAACCGGCCGACAGCCGTACGTGCGCCCGCGCGCGTATCCCGTGATCGATCCCGAGCGGACCGCATCGCCCCGAGCCGTGGCCGGGAGCGAGACGCGGTCCGCCGTCCTGCGTTGAAAAGCCGGAGGCAACACCGTGCCCGCGCACGAACACGAAAGCGACACCACCACCGATCCCCTGGATCGTGAACGCGCCCATCTCACCGCGTCCCGCGCCGCGTTGCGCGCCATGCGCGAGGACGCCCAGGCCCTCGACATCCGTGACGTCACCGCGAACTGGGTGAACGCGGCCGTTCTGCAGGCCCAGATCGACGAGCGCATCAAGTCGCTCGCCGATCTCGCCCATACACCGCTCTTCTTCGGGCGCCTGGACTATCAGCACGCGGTCGGTGCGGAACAGGCCGAGGGTGCATCGGAAGGGGCGGCGCGCAGCGCCTCCGCCAAGGGTGGTGGTGGGCGACGGGAGGGCCAGTTCTACATCGGGCGACGCCATGTCCATGACGCCGACGGCGACCCGATGGTCATCGACTGGCGCGCGCCCGTCTCGCAGCCGTTCTACCGGGCGTCCAGGAAGGATCCCCAGGACGTCGGCCGGCGCCGCCGCTTCGGCTACACCGGCGGTGAGCTGACCGCGTACGAGGACGAGCACCTCAGCGACCCCACCGAGGCCGAGCGGACCAGCAAGCTCCTCCAGGCGGAGATCGAACGGCCGCGTGTCGGTCCGATGCGTGACATCGTCGCGACGATCCAGCCGGAGCAGGACGAGATCGTCCGTAGCGGTCTCGGCGGGTCCGTCTGCGTGCAAGGAGGGCCCGGCACCGGCAAGACGGCCGTCGGCCTGCACCGGGTCGCGTATCTGCTGTACGCGCACCGCGAGCGGCTCGCCCGTACCGGCACGCTGGTCATCGGCCCGAACCGGTCCTTCCTCCACTACATCGAGCAGGTGCTCCCGGCCCTCGGTGAGCTGGAGGTGAAGCAGGCGACCGTCGACGATCTGGTGACGGCGGGCATCGAGGTGCGCGGCACGGACTCGGCGGCCGCCGCCGTCGTCAAGGGCGACGCCAGGATGGCCCAGGTGCTGCGGCGGGCGATCCGCTCGCATGTGACGCCGCCGACGGAGCCGGTGATGGTGGTGCGCGGCTCGCGCCGCTGGCGGGTGCCGGCGTACGAGCTGGAGGAGATCGTCACCGAACTGCTGGCCCGGGACATGCGGTACGGGGCCGCCCACGAGGCGCTTCCGCAGCGGATCGCGCACTCCGTCCTGGTGCGGATGGAGGAGGCGGGCGAGGCGCCCGACGACCGGGTGCAGAACGCGGTGGCCCGCAACCCCGCCGTGAAGGCGGCCGTGAAGGCCATCTGGCCTGCCGTCGAACCGGCCAAGCTGGTGCTGCGGCTGCTCGTCGACGCGGAGTTCCTGGCCGCGCACGCGGCGGGGCTGCTCACCGAGGACGAGCAGAAGACGATCCTGTGGACCAAGCCCGTCCGGAGCGTGAAGTCGGCGAAGTGGTCGGCGGCGGACGCGGTGCTGATCGACGAGGCGAGCGATCTGGTGGCGCGTACGCACTCGCTCGGCCATGTCGTGCTCGACGAGGCGCAGGACCTGTCCCCCATGCAGTACCGGGCGGTGGGCCGCCGTTGCACGACGGGTTCGGCGACGGTCCTCGGCGATCTCGCGCAGGGCACGACGCCGTGGTCGACGGAGAGCTGGGCGCAGGCGCTGCACCACCTGGGCAAGCCGGACGCGGTGGTGGAGGAGCTGACGGCGGGCTTCCGTGTGCCGCGCGAGGTGATCGCGTACGCGTCCCGGCTGCTGCCGGAGATCTCTCCGGGGCTCGCGGCGGTGGAGTCGGTGCGCGAGTCGCCGGGTTCGCTGGAGGTACGGCAGGTGGCCGGGCCGGCGGATCTGGACGCGGCGGTGCTGGCGGCGTGCGAGGAGTCGCTGACGCGGGAGGGGTCGATCGGCCTGATCGCTGCCGATGCGCGTGTTCCTGCGCTGGCGGACGCGCTGACCGCGGCGGGCCACGCGTATCTCTCCCCCGGTGAGGAGACGACCGCCGAGTCCCGGCTGACGCTGGTCCCGGCATCGCTGGCGAAGGGCCTGGAGTACGACTACGTGGTGCTGGACGAGCCGGCCGCGGTGGTGGACGGCGAACCGGACGAGCGCACGGGGCTGCGCCGGCTGTACGTGGCGCTGACGCGTGCGGTGTCGGGGCTGACGGTGGTGCACGCGGCAGGGTTGCCGGGAGAGCTGGCGCCCGCCGGCCACACCGGCGTCTGAGGTCCGGGGCCCGGGGGGCGACGCCCCCGGGCCCCGGAAGGGGCGGGCGGGGGAACAGCCCCACCGGGCCCGGGTCGAGGCGCGGGCGCACCCGGGACGGACGCGGCCGGCCGGCTCGGTGCCGACGCTCGTGGTGCGGGGCAGCACGTAACGGCGAATCTTCGGTCGAGTGGAGCCCACGGACTTTCCCGCATGTGACGGGGATCACATAGAGGGGAAAACCTGCGGCCCTGCTCGGGCGTCTAGCCGGTGTGAGATCAGTCAGGAAGGCACCGGGCGCGCTGGACGAGGAGCGCCTCGTCCGGCTGGTGGCCAGGGGTGACCGCGCGGCGTTCGAGGAGCTGTACCGGCGCACCGCGCCGTGGATGGCGTTGCGGCTGCGCCGTCGCTGCGCCGACGAGCAGATCGTCGCCGAGGTCATGCAGGAGACGTATCTGGCGGTGTGGCGCGCGGCGGGCGCGTTCGCGGGGTCCTCGGCGGGCGGTACGGCCGCCGGATGGCTGTGGACGATCGCGGCACGCCGCCTCGTGGACGCCTTCCGGCGCAGGGCCCACCACGCCGAGCCGCCGGCGGCCGCGGCCCTCCCCGACGCGGCGCCCGCCGCCGAGGAGGAGGCGCTCGCGACGACCGTCGGCGGTGACGTCGGCGACGCGCTGCGGCGCCTCGCGCCGGAACTCAGACAGGTACTGCAGGCCATGGTGCTCGACGGGCTGTCCGTCCGGGAGACCTCGGTCCTGCTCGGGCTGCCCGAGGGCACGGTCAAGACCCGTGCCCGCAGGGCCCGGATCGCGATGCGGAGGGCGCTGGTATGAGCGTGGAACACGCGTCGATGCGGATCATCGACGGTTACGCACGCGGCGACACGGACATCGCCGCCGACGAGGTGTGGGCCCTGGAGGCCCATCTGCAGGCGTGCGGGGTGTGCCGTGACCGGCTGTCGGCCGCCGTCACCGCCGAGGCGCCCGCCGTGGCGGCGCTGGTCGGCACCGTGTGGTCCGACCTCGAACCCCGGCTGGCCGCCACCGCCACGATGCCGCGCCAACGGCGCTGGTCGGCGTGGCTGTCGAGGTGGATGACGCCCACGATGGTGCCGTGGCTGGCCATGGTCGTGAGCGTGACACTGCTCGCCCTCCTGCTCGACCTGGCCGACACCGGCTTCGGCGAGGTGTCGCTGGTGCTGCTGCTCGCCCCGATCCTGCCCGTCCTCGGCGTCGCGGCGTCGTGGTCGCGCGGCCTGGACCCGGCGTACGAGCTGACGGCCTCCGCGCCGAGGGCGGGACTGTATCTGGTGCTGCGGCGCACCACGTCCGTGCTCGCCGTGGTCGTCCCCGCGCTGCTGGTGGCCGGATGGGCGACCGGTGTGACGGCCGCGCAGTGGCTGCTGCCCTGTCTGGCCTTCACCTCGACGACCCTGGCGCTCGGCGGCGTCGTCGGCGTGACCCGCGCCGCTGTCGCGTTGGCGGCCGTGTGGGCCGCCGCGGTCGTGGCGCCGACCCTGGTCACCAGCCGTACGGCCGTCGCCCTGCAGACGGGCAGCCTGCCCGTGTGGGCACTGGTCCTCGTGCTCGGTAGCGCTGTCGTGATCGCACGCAGGGGCGCGTACTCCGTGTTGGGAGCCCATCGATGACCAACGGAAAGGAACACCACATCATGTCCGCGGCAAGCGCGGCCGACATCGCACCGACGGCCTACGCCTGGCAGATCCGGGCCACCGGACTGAAGGTCAGGGTCGGCAGGAAACGGATGGCCGTCAACGGGCTCGACCTGTCGCTGGGCACCGGCGTACACGGTCTCCTCGGCCCCAACGGGGCGGGCAAGACCACCCTCATCCGGACACTGGCCACCGTACTGCGCCCCACCGAGGGCAGTCTGGAGCTGCTCGGCGAGTCCGCGGGCGGCATGCGCGAGCACCGGGCGCTGCGCCGCCGGATCGGCTATCTGCCGCAGGAGTTCGGCTACTACAGGCGCTTCACGGTGCGCGAGTTCGTCGAGTACATGGCGTGGCTGAAGGAGGTGCCCAAGGCGGACGTCCCCGCCGCCGTGCAGCGCGCCGTGGAGAGGGTGGGCCTGGCGGACCGCGCCGACGAGAGGATGAAGGCCCTGTCGGGTGGCATGGTACGCAGGGTCGGCATCGCCCAGGCCATCGTCAACGACCCGGCGATCCTGCTGCTGGACGAGCCGACGGTCGGCCTGGACCCGGCGCAGCGGCTGCGCTTCCGTGAGCTGCTGCAGGAGTTGGGTACGGACACCTGCGTGCTCGTCTCGACCCATCTGGTGGAGGACGTCGCCGCCGCCTGCACCGACGTGGTGGTCTTCGCCGAGGGGCGGCTGGTCTTCCAGGGCCCTCCGGACGAGCTGGCCTCGGTGGGCGGCCCCGAGCACGTGGGGGACAGTCCGCTGGAGCGCGGCTACTCGGCGCTGCTGCTCAACCCCGAGCAGGAAAGGGGCACATGGTGAACATCCGCATCCTGCGCATCGAGCTGAAGCGGTCCGTCGCCCCGTGGGCCGGCGCGGTGATCCTGACGAGCGCGCTGGCGATCCTGTACCTGATTCCCGGACCGTGGTGGAACGGCACCGCACGGTGGACGGCCCAGTGGACGCCCATGGCCCTGTGGACCCGCTCCGTGCTGTTCTACCTGTGGCCGCTCGCCGTGGGTCTCGGGGCGCTGCAGGGTCTGCGCGACCACCGTTCGAAGATGTCCGAGCTGCTGACGAGCACGCCGCGGCCCGCCCGGCACCGCGCGGCCACGCTGGCGGGCACGACGGCGATCACGCTGGCCTCGGCCTTTGCGCTCCTCGTCCTCGTGGGCGCGGTCCAGGTGGTCGCCGGCACCGAGTACACGCACCTCGGGTGGCTGCCGATCTCGCTGGTGGGGGCGCTCTCTCTCGTCGCGGGGGCCGTGCTGGGCATGGGGGCCGCGCGGGCCCTGCCGTCCGTACTCACCCCGCCCGCGCTGGCCGTCGGCGCCTTCGTGTTCACGGCCCTCATGCAGATGTCGTTGGGGCGGACGGAGACGACCACGGCGACGGGGCTCCCGAGCACGGAGCCGAACCGGGTCTCCCTGCTGTCACCGGCGGTGCAGGAGGTGCGCGACGCACTCGTCACGCTCTCCGCCTCCGTGCACGTCGGGCAGACGATCTGGCTGCTCGCCATGGCCGCGACCGGCTTCGCGCTGCTGGTCGCCGCGACCCGGCGCGCCCGGCTGGTCGCCCTGACGCCCGTCGTGGCGGGCGCGATGGTCGCCCTGCTCGTCCTTCCCTCCGACCCGCGCCGGATGTATGTCGTCGACGAGGCCGCCGCGGAGCTGGTGTGCGACGGCCCGGTGTGCGTGACGAAGACGCAGCGGGCGCGACTCGCCGACCTCGCGGGTCCGGGCAAGGAGGCGCTGCGCCTGCTGCGTGGCGCCCTGGGCGGCCGGGCGCCGGTCTCGGTCCGGGAGAACACCGCCGTACTGCCGTCGGGCTCCACGCCGCAGTGGTCCCGCACGACCGTGCTCTTCGACTTCGACGACGACATCATCGCCGCCGCGAAGGGCGAGGAGCTGACCCGGGCCCTGATCGCCAAAGGCATGGTGCCGGGGTGCTCCCCCGTCGGCTGGAGCAGCTTCGGGAATGATGAATTCGCGCGGACCGTCGCGGTGGGCTGGGTCCTCGGGGACCTCAGGCCGCTTCCCGGCACCTTGCCGGCAGGTTTGCGCCGCGAGGTCGACGCCGAGTCCCGCCCTGCGTGGAAGGAACTCAGGGCGCTGCCGCGGGCCGAGCAGCTCTCGCGGATCGACGCGATGCGCGCCGCCGCGTTCTCCTGCAAGGGCGACGCGTTCGACGCGCTGAGCAGCGGTGCGTCCCGGTGAGATGGCTGACGCTGTACGCACGCTCGCGTCGGATACCCGCGTCGCTCGCCGCGGTGGTGATCAGCACGGTGGCGGTGTGGGCGCTCGCCCGGGACGGCGGCGAGGGGCCCGGTGATCCGCGGCTGCCCGTGCTCGTCCTCGCCGCGGGGGCGATGGCAGCTTCGATCGGGCTCAGCGGGCAGGACCTCGCGCTGGACCGAACGGCCGCGATCCGCTGGGTGCCCCGCAGAGCGGCACATGTGCTGCTCTGCGGGGCGGTCGTCGGCACGGTGCTGCTGACCGTGCAGGCGATGGGCGAGTCCATGGCCACCACCGCGTTCGTCGTCCGGGACAGCGCGGGCCTGATGGGACTGGTCGCCCTGGGCGCGGCGCTCTCGGGCGGCCCGTACGCCTGGACGCTGCCGTTCGCCTGGCTCTCGCTCTCGTTCCTCGCCCCGCCCCCGACGAGTGCGCCGATGCAGGTGGCGAGCTGGATGCTGCTGCCGCCCGGCACGGCGGCGGGCACCTGGACGGCCCTGGTCCTCGCGGTCGTCGGCACCGCGGCCTACGCCGTCGCGGGACCGGGACGGTGACGACTGCGGCGCGGTCGCGTGCGGCACGCGTACGCATCTGATCGAGCACCCACCACGCGGCGACCGGGGCCCACCGCGGGCGCCCCGCCCCGCCCCACTACGCGTCGAGCATCGTGCGCCATTCCCGTACCGCCGTCGCGTCCACCGGGCCCGACCAGCCGTGCGGTCGGGCCGCGCCGCCGATGTGCACCGCGTCGAGGCCCGCGGCCAGCAGCTCCGGCAAGTGGTCCAGGCGGAGCCCGCCGCCCACCAGGATCTGGGGCTCGTACCCGGCCTCGCCCTTGCGGGCCGCCTCCGCGAGCAGGGTCGGGATGCCGTCGTCCACGCCCTTCGGTGAGCCCGCGGTGAGGTACGTGTCGAGGCCCGGCATGTCCGCCAGCTGCTTGCGCAGGGCGTCGCGGTCGGCGGCCCGGTCGATCGCGCGGTGGAAGGTCCAGGGGCAGCCGTCCAGCTCGGCGACGAGCCGTTCGACGGCTACCAGGTCCGGATGCCCTTCGGCGTCGAGGAAGCCCAGGACGAACTCCTCGGCGCCCTCCGCACGCAGTTCGCGCGCCTTGTCCACGAGCACATCGATGTCTCCGGCCGCGAAGCCGCCCGCCACCCTGAGCATCACCCGCAGCGGAATGTCCACCGCTGCCCGGATCTCCGCGAAGGTCGCACAGGACGGGGTCAGGCCGTCCGCCGCCATGTCGGTGACCAGCTCAAGGCGGTCCGCACCACCCGCCTGGGCGGCGACCGCGTCCTCCGCGTCGAGAGCGATCACCTCCAGGACTGCACGGTTGCTCATGGGATCCCAATCCTCCAGGAAGCGGCAATAGGTCTAGTCCAATGGCCAGCCTACGGGTCGGCCGGCCAAGGACGCAGCCTCGATCCGACGTGAAGATACGTGAGGTCGGACGCATCCCGGGGCGCCGGGCGCGGACACTCCGGACCCCGGCGACAGATCCACCCTTGCGTTTTATAGGGGAGGGGGGTATACCTGAACACGCAATGCATACCCCCTAGGGGTATGAACGTCTCTGCCAGGGAGGACATCGTGTCCGCGCACACCGCCACAACCGGCACCGGCTCCGGCACAGCCACCGGCACCACCGCAGAGGTCGAGCTCGCGATCGGCGGCATGACGTGCGCCTCCTGCGCGGCCCGCATCGAGAAGAAGCTCAACCGGATGGACGGCGTAGAGGCCACCGTCAATTACGCCACCGAGAAGGCCAAGGTCAGCTACCGGGGCGAGGACGTCTCCGTACAGGACCTGATCGCCACCGTCGAGAAGACCGGCTACACCGCGCACGAGCCCGCTCCCCCGGTACGGACCGAGCAGGACGCCCCCGAGACCGCCGAGGCCGACGAGCTGCGGCCCCTGCGCCGGCGGCTGCTGACCGCCGTCGCGCTCGCCGTGCCGGTGATCGCGATGTCGATGGTCCCGGCGCTCCAGTTCGACTACTGGCAGTGGCTCTCGCTGACCCTGACGGCACCCGTCGTCACGTACGCCGCATGGCCGTTCCACAAGGCCGCGTTCACCAACGCCCGGCACGGCGCGGCGACGATGGACACCCTGATCTCGGTCGGCACCTCGGCCGCGTTCCTGTGGTCGCTGTGGGCACTGTTCTTCGGCACCGCCGGGATGACCGGCATGACGCACCCCTTCGAGCTGACCATCGGCCGGAGCGACGGCGCGGGCAACATCTACCTGGAGGCCGCCGCCGGCGTCACCGCCTTCATCCTGGCCGGGCGCTACTTCGAGGCCCGCTCCAAGCGGAAGGCGGGCGCCGCCCTCAAGGCGCTGCTGGAACTCGGCGCCAAGGAGGTCACCGTGCTGCGTGGCGGCCGTGAGGCGACCGTGCCGACCGCCGACCTCCAGGTCGGGGACCGGTTCCTGGTCCGGCCCGGCGAGAAGATCGCCACCGACGGCACCGTCGTGGAGGGCGCGTCGGCCGTGGACGCGTCGATGCTCACCGGTGAGTCCGTGCCGGTGGAGGTCTCCGTCGGCGACTCCGTCACCGGCGCCACACTCAACGCGGGCGGCCGGCTCGTCGTCGAGGCCACCCGGATCGGCGCCGACACCCAGCTGGCCCGGATGGCGAAGCTCGTCGAGGACGCGCAGAACGGCAAGGCGGCGGCCCAGCGTCTCGCGGACCGGATCTCGGCCGTCTTCGTCCCCGTCGTCATCGCCCTCGCGCTCGGCACGCTCGGCTTCTGGCTCGGCAACGGCGCGGGCCTGACCGCCGCGTTCACCGCCGCCGTCGCCGTACTGATCATCGCCTGCCCCTGCGCCCTGGGCCTCGCCACTCCGACCGCCCTCATGGTCGGCACCGGCCGCGGAGCCCAGCTCGGCATCCTGATCAAGGGCCCGGAGGTCCTGGAGACCACCCGCCGCGTCGACACGATCGTCCTCGACAAGACCGGCACCGTCACCACCGGCCGGATGACCCTGCTGGACGTGCACACGGCGGACGGTACGGACGAGCGCGATGTGCTGCGGCTCGCGGGCGCCCTGGAGCACTCCTCGGAACACCCCATCGCCCAGGCCGTCGCCGCCGGCGCCGCCGAGCGCACCGGCGCCCCCCTGCCCGCCCCCGAGGACTTCGCCGACATCGCGGGGCTCGGCGTCCAGGGTGTCGTCGAGGGGCACGCCGTCCTCGTCGGCCGTGAGCAGCTGCTGGCCGAGTGGGAGATCCACCTGCCGGTGGAGCTGGCCCGGCACAAGGCCGCGGCGGAGGCCGCCGGCCGGACGGCCGTCGCGGTCGCCCGGGACGGCGAGGCACGGGCGGTCCTCGAAGTTGCCGACGCGGTGAAGGACACCAGCGCGGAGGCCGTTCGACGGCTGCGGGCCCTGGGGCTGACCCCGATCCTGCTCACCGGTGACAACCGGGCGGTGGCCGAGGCGGTCGCGGCCGAGGTCGGGATCGAGAAGGTGTACGCGGAGGTCATGCCGGAGGACAAGGTCGACGTCGTCAAGGAACTCCAGTCCCAGGGCCGTTCGGTCGCCATGGTCGGTGACGGCGTCAACGACGCGGCGGCCCTCGCCCAGGCCGATCTGGGCCTGGCGATGGGTACGGGGACGGACGCCGCGATCGAGGCCGGCGACCTGACGCTGGTGCGCGGGGATCTGCGGGCCGCGGCGGACGCCATCCGCCTCTCGCGCAGGACGCTGGGCACCATCCGTACGAACCTGTTCTGGGCCTTCGCCTACAACGTGGCCGCCCTGCCGCTCGCCGCGGCCGGACTGCTCAACCCGATGATCGCGGGCGCCGCGATGGCGTTCTCGTCGGTCTTCGTGGTCGGCAACTCGCTGCGGCTGCGCGGGTTCAGGGCGGCGGCGTAGGACGGCGGCGTCCGGGCCGTCCCTCGGCCCGCCCGCACGAACCGCACCCGGGTTCCCGGCACCGTCCGTGCCGCGCCCGCGAGTGCGGTTTCGTGCACGGCACCGACGACCGGGTGACGCCCGGTCGTCGGATGGTCGTCGAGGAACACCACCGGGCACCCGCCCGGTGGTGTTCCTCGCGAGCACACACTGCGGCCGGGCCTCGGCGCAGGCACCCGCTCCGGATCAACCCGCGGCGCGGGCGCGTCAGGCGAGCAACACATGACGCCATCGTCTCGTCCCCTGGCGTGTCCCGGAGCCCGGTCACGGCACTAGGGTCGTCCCATGACCGACAGCTCGCGCGGGAGCGGAAGCAGCGGAAGCGGAAACAGTGGCCACGAGGCGGGCAGCACCGACGCCGCTCTCCGTGACCGCTGGCGGGAGGCGCTCGTCGGGGCGCGGGGCGGGGCGTCCGGGCCCGATCCGTTGCCGTATGCCGACAATCTGCTGGCGCGCTGGGCCGAGCCGCAGCGGCGGTACCACACCACCGCGCACCTGGTCGCGGTGCTCGACCGCATCGACACGCTCGCCGGTCACGCGGCCGATGCGAACGCCGTGCGCCTCGCCGCCTGGTTCCACGACGCGGTCTACCGTCCCGACCGGTCCGAGAACGAGGAGCGCAGCGCCGCCCTCGCCGAGCGTGCCCTGCCGGAGGCGGGCGTACCGGCCGACGTCACGGCCGAGGTCGCCCGGCTCGTCCGGCTGACCGTCACGCACGATCCGGCGGACGGCGACACCGACGGCGAGGTGCTGTGCGACGCGGATCTGGCGATCCTGGCGGCGCCCCCGAAGGAGTACGCGGCGTACGCGGCGCAGGTGCGGGAGGAGTACGGCTTCGTGCCCGACGACGCGTTCCGCGAGGGGCGGGCGACGGTGCTGCGCCAGCTGCTCGGACTGCCGCGGCTGTTCCGCACGCCGTACGGGGCGGAGCGGTGGGAGTCGCGGGCGCGGCAGAATCTGCTGACCGAATGGGAACTGCTCAGTCACTGAGCAACGCGGTCCGGCGGCGGTCTCGGGAATGCGACGCCGCCGAGCGCTGTTGGCAGCTGTCATGCCCGACTCTGCCGCTCACCGCTCACGCATGCCACTTGCCGTGTACATTCTCGGCCTCTCCGTCTTCGCCCTGGGTACCAGCGAGTTCATGCTCTCCGGGCTGCTGCCGCCCATCGCCGACGACATGAACGTGTCCATTCCCCGCGCCGGACTTCTCATATCCGCCTTCGCGATCGGCATGGTGATCGGCGCCCCGCTGCTCGCCGTGGCCACGCTCCGGCTGCCCCGTCGCACCACACTGATCGCCCTGATCTCCGTCTTCGGCCTCGGGCAGGTCGCGGGCGCGCTGGCTCCGACGTACGAGGTGCTCTTCGCCTCCCGTGTCGTGAGCGCCTTCGCCTGCGCCGGATTCTGGGCGGTGGGGGCCGCGGTCGCCATCGCGATGGTGCCGGTGAACGCACGCGCCCGCGCGATGGCCGTGATGATCGGCGGCCTGTCGATCGCCAATGTGCTGGGCGTGCCCCTGGGCGCCTTTCTCGGTGAGAACCTCGGCTGGCGGTCGGCCTTCTGGGCCGTGGGTGCGGCGTCCGCCGTGGCGCTGGTCGGGGTGGCGACGCTGATTCCGCGGATCCCGCTGCCGGAGCAGAAGCCGCGGCTGAAGCGGGAGATGAGCATCTACCGGGACCGGCAGGTCTGGCTGTCGATCGTGATCACCGCGCTCGCGGCGGGCGGTGTCTTCTGCGCGTTCAGTTATCTGGCCCCGCTGCTGACGGATGTCGCCGGGCTGGACTCGGGCTGGGTGCCGACCGTGCTCGCGCTGTTCGGGATCGGCGCGCTGGTCGGCACGACGATCGGCGGCCGGGTCGCGGACGCGCATCTCTTCGGGGTGCTGATGAGCGGAATCGCGGCCTCGACGGTCTTCCTGGTCGCGCTGGCGCTGTTCGCGTCGAACCAGGTCGCCGCGGTCGGGCTCTCGTTCCTGCTGGGGGTGTCGGCGTTCTACACGGCCCCGGCGCTGAACGCCCGGATGTTCAATGTCGCGGGAGCCGCCCCGACGCTGGCCGGTGCGACGACGACGGCCGCGTTCAACCTCGGCAACACGGGCGGCCCCTGGCTGGGCGGCACGGTGATCGACGCGGACTTCGGTCTCGCGGCGACGGCATGGGCGGGGGCGGCGATGACGGTGCTGGCGCTGGCGGCCGTACTGCTCTCGCTGCGGCTGCACGGCGGAGGCAGGTCGCGACGGGTGACCGGGGCTCCGGCCGCGGCGTCGTCCCGGGCTGCTGAGGAGATCTCAGTGAAGGCCGCCGGCTGACGGCTGATCAACCGGGTCCGGTGCTGGATCACGGAGGGCCGGCACCGGACGCCCCTTGGGCCGCCGGAGCCCGGCCTCCGTGATCCGGCGGACGAGTTCCTTCGAGCCGATCTGCCGGGCCCCGGCCCGCACCGCGTCCGCGTACCGCGATTCCGGTACGTCGTAGTGGTCCCGCTCGAAGGCGCGCGGCGGGCAGCCGATGGATGCCGCGAAGGCGTGCAGTTCCTCGAAGGACACGTCGCTGACCAGGTGGGACCAGAGCCGCCCGTGCCCCGGCCAGTCCGGCGGGTCGATGTAGACCGTCACCGCCGCAGTATCCCGCCCAGCGAACCGACCGGCGCGACGGCGACGGCGGCCTTGGTGCACACCCAGTGCGGGTCCGGGCCCAGTTCCGGTTCGACGTCCAGGGCGTGCGGGTCGCCCGCGTCGCAGACCGGGCACAGCGGCCACCGCCCGTACCGTTCGAGCAGCGCGTCCTGCACGTCCTGAGCGACGAGGCCGACCACGAACGCGGCGCCGTCCGGCCATTGTTCGACCCACCAGCGGCGGTGGGTCACGGCGTCCTCGACCAGCGAGACGATCCCGGCCTCGGCGACGTCACCTGCGGCGAGATCGGCCATGACCAGCGCTCGGGCCGTGTGCAACGCCTGTTCCAGGGGATTCATCTCCATGGGCCCATTGTCACCCCGCCCGCGAACCCGCTTCCCGCGCCCGCCCCCGCCGTTTCCGCGCTGTCGGAGGCGCTGCAGTCGGCACGGCCGGAAGCACTGCCGGAGGTGCCGACGGAAGGGTCGTCGGCGGCACCGCCGGACAGGTCCGTCAGAGGCAGGGACCAAAGGGGGCTTGACGGGCAACCGGGTTGAAAATATCTTTCAAATGTGACCCATGACCTGAAGGAAAGTTTCAGCGCTGATTCACCGCCCGCCCCGGCGGCTCTCGCGGCCAAGGTGCGCACGCTCGCGCCGTCCATGACCCGCTCCATGCAGCGCGTCGCCGAGGCCGTCGCCGGTGACCCCGCAGGCTGCGCAGCCCTCACGGTCACCGGTCTCGCCGAGCTCACCGGCACCAGCGAGGCGACCGTGGTCCGTACGGCCCGTCTCCTCGGCTATCCCGGCTATCGCGATCTGCGCCTGGCCCTCGCCGGGCTCGCCGCGCACCAGCAGTCGGGCCGGGCTCCCTCCGTCACTGCCGACATAGCGGTCGACGACCCGATCGCCGACGTGGTCGCCAAGCTGGCCTACGACGAACAGCAGACCCTCGCCGACACGGCCGCGGGGCTCGACACCGTCCAGCTCGGCGCCGCCGTGGCCGCCGCCGCCACCGCCCGGCGCATCGACATCTACGGTGTGGGCGCCTCCTCCCTCGTCGGGCAGGACCTGGCGCAGAAGCTGGCCCGTATCGGACTGATCGCGCACTCCCACACGGACCCGCACCTCGCGGTGACCAACGCCGTGCAGCTCCGCTCCGGCGATGTGGCCATCGCGATCACGCACTCCGGCTCCACCGTCGATGTCATCGAGCCGCTGCGGGTCGCGTTCGACCGCGGTGCCACGACGATCGCGATCACCGGCCGCCCCGACGGCCCGGTGACGCAGTACGCCGACCACGTGCTGACCACCTCCACCGCCCGGGAGAGCGAGCTGCGGCCCGCCGCCATGTCGAGCCGTACGAGCCAGCTGCTCGTCGTCGACTGCCTGTTCATAGGCGTCGCGCAGCGCACGTACGAAACGGCCGCACCGGCGCTCGCCGCCTCCTACGAGGCGCTGGCCCACCGCCACACCCCGCGCCCCCGCTGACCCCGGAGCGCGTCGAACCGACCGCACCGGACCCGGACCCGCACCCGCACCCGCACCCGCTGAACCGTACGAGATCGAGAAAGCAGAGCTGCTCTCCATGACCTCCACCACCGACGCCGACACCAGTTCCCCCGACGGATACGGGGAGCTGCGCGCCCAGCTCGAAACGCTCACCACCGAGGCGTTCCGGCCCGAGCTCGCCGAGATCGACCGTCTGGACACGCTTGAGATCGCCCGGATCATGAACGGCGAGGACCGGTCCGTCCCGGCCGCCGTCGGCGCCCGGCTCCCCGAGATAGCCGCCGCGATCGACGGCACCGCGGAGCGCATGGCCCGCGGCGGGCGGCTGATCTACGCGGGCGCCGGCACCGCGGGCCGGCTCGGCGTGCTCGACGCCAGCGAGTGCCCGCCCACCTTCAACACCGACCCCTCGGAGGTCGTCGGCCTGATCGCCGGCGGCCCGTCCGCCATGGTCAAGGCCGTCGAGGGCGCCGAGGACAGCAAGGAGCTGGCCACCGCCGACCTCGACGCCCTGGATCTCACCGCCGACGACACCGTGGTCGGCATCTCCGCCTCCGGCCGGACGCCGTACGCGATCGGGGCCGTCGAGCACGCCCGTACCAAGGGCGCGCTCACCATCGGGCTGTCCTGCAACGCGGGCTCCGCACTGGGCGCCGCGGCCGAGCACGGCATCGAGGTCGTCGTCGGCCCGGAGCTGCTCACCGGCTCCACCCGGCTCAAGGCGGGTACGGCCCAGAAACTCGTCCTCAACATGCTCTCGACGATCACGATGATCCGGCTCGGCAAGACGTACGGGAACCTGATGGTCGACGTCCGCGCCTCCAACGAGAAGCTGCACGCCCGCTCCCGCCGGATCGTCTCGCTCGCCACCGGGGCGTCCGACGAGGAGATCGAGGCCGCTCTCGCCGCGACCGACGGCGAGGTGAAGAACGCCATCCTCACCATCCTCGGCCAGGTCGACGGCCCCACCGCCGCCACCCTGCTGACCGCGGCCGACGGCCATCTCCGCGCCGCCCTCGCCGCCTCCCCCCGCACCGCAACCTGACCCACCGGCTCCACCCCGCACCCCCGCACAGCAAGGCACCACGCACCATGGCAACAGAAGACAAGAACCGCGCCACCGCCGCCGCGATCCTTCCGCTCGTCGGTGGCGCCGCGAACGTCAGCTCCATCGCCCACTGCATGACCCGGCTCCGGCTGGGTCTGCGCGACCGCTCGCTCGTCGACGACGAGGCCCTGAAGGCGATACCCGCCGTCATGGGCGTGGTCGAGGACGACACGTACCAGATCGTCCTCGGGCCGGGCACCGTCGCCCGGGTCACGCCGGAGTTCGAGCAGCTGGTGGAGGAGGGCAGGGAGGCCGCACCGGAACCGGCCGCGACCGAAACCGCCGCCCACCCCCAGGGCCCCGCTTCCACCTCCACCTCCGCCGCCGCTTCGGCGCCCGCTTCGGCGGACGAACTGGCTGCCCAGGGCGCCGCGATGAGGGCGGCGCGGAAGGCGAAGAACGCCACCCCGTTCAAGCTCTTCCTGCGCAGGATCGCGAACATCTTCGTGCCGCTGATCCCGGCGCTCATCGGCTGCGGCATCATCGCCGGTCTCAACGGCCTGCTGGTGAACCTGGGTTGGCTGACCTCGGTCACCCCCGCCCTCGCCGCGATGGCGTCCGGCTTCATGGCGCTGATCGCCGTCTTCGTCGGCTTCAACACGGCGAAGGAGTTCGGCGGTACGCCGATCCTGGGCGGTGCGGTCGCCGCGATCATCGTCTTCCCGGGCGTCGCGAACATCGAGGCGTTCGGCCAGAAGCTCTCCCCCGGCCAGGGCGGTGTGCTGGGCGCACTCGGTGCGGCGGTGCTCGCGGTGTACGTGGAGAAGTGGTGCCGCCGCTGGGTGCCCGAGGCACTGGACGTCCTGGTCACCCCGACGCTCACGGTGCTGGTCTCCGGCCTGGTGACGATCTTCGGCCTGATGTACGCGGCCGGTGAGGTCTCCACCGCCATCGGCACGTTCGCCGACTGGCTGCTCTCCAACGGCGGCGCGGGCGCGGGCTTCGTGCTCGGCGGTCTCTTCCTGCCCCTGGTGATGCTGGGCCTGCACCAGGCGCTCATCCCGATCCACACCACCCTGATCGAGCAGCAGGGCTACACCGTGCTGCTGCCGATCCTCGCGATGGCGGGCGCCGGCCAGGTCGGCGCGGCCGTGGCGGTCTACTTCCGCCTCCCCCGCAACGAGTCGATCCGCCGGACGATCAAGTCCGCACTCCCGGCCGGCCTGCTGGGCGTCGGCGAACCGCTGATCTACGGCGTCAGCCTCCCGCTGGGCCGCCCGTTCATCACGGCCTGCGTGGGCGGTGCGTTCGGTGGCGGCTTCATCGGGCTGTTCAACCAGCTCGGCGACAAGGTCGGCTCCACGGCCATCGGCCCGTCCGGCTGGGCGCTGTTCCCCCTCCTCGACGGCAACCACGGCCTCGGCACCACGATCGCGATCTACGCGGGAGGCCTGCTGGTCGGCTACCTCGCCGGGTTCCTCGCGACGTACTTCTTCGGCTTCGGCAAGGACCTGCTGACGGAGTTCAACGTCTCCCGGGAACCGGCGGCCTCCGCGATCGCGGCAACGGACGGCCCGATGTCACCGGCCCCCGGCCCCGACACCCCGGCGAAGGAACCGGCCGGGGTCTGACCCGGATACGTGGATGAGGGGTGGTACCCGCACTGCGGGTACCACCCCTCATCGGCGTCCACGGCTTCTCAGACCGGGAAATCCCCCGTGAGGAGCGTCGTACCGAACGGCTCCGGCAACGTGAGGGGCTTCCCGAACGGCACCGGATCGGACTGCTTGTACGTCCCGTCCTCATTCGGTTCCGTGAACAGCGTGGCCATCGCCCCACGGGTGTCGAAGCGGTCGATCAACAGGGAAGGGCGGAGTCACAGCCGGGGCGGCGCCCTTCCGGCCCTCGGCCCCGTCGAACCGATCCGGCCCGCGCCATACTGGCCGGGTGACCGCTGCACGCATTCTCGTCGTCGAGGACGACCACGGCCTGCGCGATGTCCTGGCCCGTGGCCTGCGCGACGAGGACTTCGACGTCGTGACCGCCGTCGACGGCGCGACCGCCCTCAAGACCGTCGACGAGTCGGTGCACGCGGTCGTGCTCGATGTGGGGCTGCCGGATTCCGACGGCCGCGATGTGTGCCAGGCCATGCGTGGTGCCGGGATCACCGTCCCGGTGATCTTCCTGACCGCGCGCGGCGATCTCACCGACCGGCTCTCCGGTTTCGCCTCCGGGGGCGACGACTACCTGGTCAAGCCGTTCCACCTCAGCGAACTCGCGGCCCGCGTCCGCGCGGTCCTGCATCGCGTCGGCCACCACGACAACGCCCTCGCCGACAGCGCGGGCGCGATGCGGCTGAACCCGGTCAAGCACGAGCTGACGGTCCACGGCCGGCCCGTGGCCCTGACTCCGACCGAGTTCCGTCTGCTGGCGTGCCTGATGTCCGGCCCCGGGAGCGTGGTGCGCCGCCGGGTCCTGCTGCGGGCCGGCTGGCCCGAGGGAGCCCAGGTCAGCGACAACACCCTGGACCAGTACCTGACCCGCCTGCGCCGCAAGCTCCGCGAGGCGGACAGCCCGCAGACCATCAGCACGGTGCGAGGTGTGGGTTACCGCTTCGGGGCTCCGCCTCCGTCCCAGGGGCGATGAAGGGCTGCCCCGCTCCTCTGAGGCGGCCCGGTGCGCCGCATGCCGGTAGCCGGTGTCAGCGGCCGGTGGATCCGTCGATCCGCTCGCGGAGGATGTCGGCGTGCCCGGCGTGTCGGCCGGTCTCTTCGATCATGTGCACCAGGACCCATCGCATCGATGGCGCCGCCCCCCGGCGCGGCGCGCGCGGGGCGGGAAGAGCCAGATCCGGGCAGGCGTCGATGACCTGGTTCGCTCGCTCGACGGTGTTCCGGTAGTCGGCGAGCACGCCGTCGACGGTGTCCTCCGCGGACGGCCGGAAGGTGGCACTCCAGTCTCCGGCGTCCTCACCGAGGAAGTAGAACCGTTCGACGGACGCCAGATGCCTGAGCAGCCCGAGAAGGTTGGTGCCCGAGGGCACTCCGTCCGTTCGGACCTGCGGCTCCGGCACGCCTGCGACCTTGTCCGCGACCGCGTTCCGCAGATGGTCGAGGAAGCCCCGCAAGGTGGCCTTCTCGTCGGCGCCGGTCGACGGCGGTCCGGTTTCCCTCGCCCGAGTCCGGGGTCGTCGCGCACTGTTTTCCGGCATCGAGTCACTCCCTTCCGACGTGACGTGCGGGTCGGGCGGTCATCGGGCGGTCAGTTGGACGAGCAGGACGTTGTCGATGACGGTGGCGGTCTCGCCAGCGGGCCCGGTGGCCCGGCGGCGGGGCATGTCGGCGCGCAGGACGGACCAGTGCGCGGGGTCGAGATCGAGTTCGGCGGCGATCTCGGTGGGTGCGGGGTGGTGGATGTCGGGATCCTGGTTCCATGACCAGGGCGCGGTGGAGCCGTGGTCGACGATCAGCAGGAGACCGCCGGGGCGCAGAGCCCGTGCGGCGGTGCGCAGGACTCGGCTGCGCGGCAGCGCGAACGGCGTGTGGAAGTACTGGGCGGAGACGAGATCGAACCGGCCGGCCGGGAAGCTTCTGGCCAGATCGTGCTGCTCCGTGGCGACCCGGTCCGCGACGCCGAGATCCTCGGCGCGTTCCCGCACCTGTTCGACGGCGGTGGTGGAGATGTCCACGGCCGTGACGTGCCAGCCCCGCTGGGCGAGCCAGATCGCGTCACCGCCGGCGCCGCAGCCGAGATCGAGGGCGGCGCCGGGGCGCAGCGGTGCGGCGGTCTCGGCGAGCAGCGGGTTGACGCGTGCGTCCCAGGTGCGCCGGGTGCGGTAATGCCGCTCCCAGAACAGCTCGGCGTCCTCGTCCGTCGCGCCCCGGTCGCTCGCGGCGTCCGCGGTGGGTGTGCGTCGGGTGGAATCCATCTGAGGTGCCCCTTCGTCGGCCGGCGTGCCGAGCGTGATCCGATACGCACCTTCGACGCCGGTGATGTACCGACAGCATCGACACCGCCGTTTCACCCTTGCAAGAAAAATTGCGGATCCGCATCATCGGGGCATGGACAATCCCGCAGAAGACGTTCTGGCCGGAGTCGGGCCGCGTCTGCGTGCCCTGCGCCGGGCGCGGGGCGCCACACTGGCGGCCCTGGCAGACGAAACCGGCCTCACGGCGAGCACCCTGTCCCGCCTGGAGAACGGCAAGCTGCGTCCCACGCTGGAGCAGCTGCTGCCCCTGGCTCGGGCGCACGGCGTCCCGCTCGACGATCTCGTGGCGGCGCCGCCCACCGGCGACCCGCGCATCCATCTGCGACCGGTGCGGCGGTCCGGGCTGGTGATGGTGCCACTGACCAGGCGGGCCGGCGGTATCCAGGCCTACAAGGTGATCCATCCGCCCGCCGGCCGAGCACCCACGATGAACCTGCAGACCCACGAGGGATACGAGTGGTTCTACGTCCTCGACGGACAGGCCAGGTTCGTGCTCGGCGAGCAGGAGTTCCGGCTCGGCGTCGGCGAGGCAGCGGAGTTCGACACCCGCGTACCGCACTGGATCGGCAGCGCCGACAGCCGGCCCACGGAGCTGCTCGCCCTGTTCGGCGCGCAGGGAGAGCGCGCACATCTGGCACCGTCCAGGCACTGACCGCCCCAGCCCCGCGCCGACCGGGTCCGACCCACGGGGGCGGCCTCCCCTCCACCAGCGCGGTCGCCCTGCCGTCCGTCGGCTCCCCGTCGCGCCGCGGATCGCACTCCCCACGAACTTGTCATGAGCAACACCAACAGATCGGCTCAGGGCAGTTACATTTACTTCAGCGAACCATGGCGCGCGGAAGTGGCCGCGATCATCGAGTGGGCAGCCGGACCCGACGACGAGACCCCCGACCGCTCCCGACGCGATCGAAACGACACCGGACGACAGCATCCGACGAGAGGACGGGAGGGCGAGGCGTGACGGTGTCGACAGGCACGGCCAAGGGCTCCGACAGGCCGGTGAAGCGCCTTCTCACTCCCCGGACCCTCCGCGGTCGCCTCGCCCTGATGGCCCTCGCCACCTGCGCCCTGTGGATCGGCGTCCTGACCACCGTCTTCAACCTCGCCCTCGACAACCGGCTCCACGGACAGGCCGACGACGTCCTGCGCACCCGCGCCGAAGCAGTGGCGGCGACGGTGGACGTACGACCCGACGGGCGGCTCGTCGTCCGGGAACCCACCGAGGACCGGGCCCTGGACGTCGGGGTCTGGATCTTCCAGGGCGACACGGTGGTCGAGAAGCCCCCCACCGCGCCCACCGGCCTGCAGGCTCAGGCGGCCCGGCTCGCCGGAGGCCGCGAGACGTTCACGGACACCAAAAGCGGTGGGGCGTGGCGGCTGTACGCGTTCCCCCTCGACACCCCCGCCCGGCAGGGACACCCACCCACCCAGGCCGGCACCGTCGTCAGCTCGGTCAGCCTCGACCCGTACCGCAGCACGGCGGACACCGCGCTGGTCGGCTCCATCGCGCTGGCCGTGCTGCTGCTGGCCACCATCTATCTGCTGACCCGCCTCGTCGTACGACGGGCCCTGCGCCCCGTCGCCGCGATGAGCGAACAGGCCACCCGGTGGAGCGCCGCGGGCGCCCCCGAACGGTTCGGCGCCGAGGGCCGGCCCGCCGAGCTCGCCGCGTTCGCCACCAGCCTGGACGCCCTGCTGGACCGGCTGGCCGCCGTCCTGCGGCACGAGCAGCAGCAGGCCGCCGAGCTCTCGCACGAACTGCGCACCCCGCTCGCCCGCATCACCGCCGAGACCGAGTGGCTGACCGGGCGTCCGCGCTCGGCCCAGGAACGGGAAACCTCCCTGGAGGCCATCGCGGGCGCCGCCACCACCATGCAGCAGATCTGCGACTCGCTGCTTTCGGAGGTCCGTACCCGCAACGCGCGGACTCCCGGCCGCTCCCGCTTCGCCGCCATCGCGCACCGCCTGGCGGCACGCAACGCGGCCCTGTTCCCCGACACCCCACCGGTGACCGTCGCGGCGGCAAATGACGCAACCTCCGACGGCGAACCCGGCGGCAGCCCCGGCACGGCAACCAACACCGCACCCGGCACCGCACCGGACGTGAGCATCGGCGTCTCGCAGGACGTCGCCGAGCGCATCCTGACGCCGCTCCTGGACAACGCCCGCCGCTACGCCGCCCACACGATCACCCTCACCTGCGCGGCGGGCGCGGGCGAGGTCACGGTCCACGTCGACGACGACGGCCCCGGCGTCCCGCCGGACTTCGTCGCCTCGCTCTTCGAACCCGGCCGCCGCGCCCGCCCGGAGGACGGACACGACGGCGCGGGTCTCGGTCTGGCCCTGGCCCGCCGACTGGCCAGGGCCGCGGGCGGCGACATCGCACTGGACGCCGCGGCCCCCGGCGCACGCTTCGTCGTCACCCTTCCCGCGGGCTGACTTCCCGTGCGCCGGCCGTCTCGACGGCACCGTCCCGCGCGACATCGCGCCGGGTCCGGGTCAGGAAGACGACCAGGCCGAGGATGACCGCGAGGAACAGGACGCTGGTGCCGACCGTGCCCAGCCCCAGCCCGCCGTCCGCGGTGGGCTGCGACAGATAGTCGCCCAGCGAGGCACCGAGCGGCCTGGTCAGGACGTACGCGATCCAGAACGACCACACCGCGTTGAAGTCCAGCGTGCGGTGCGCGAGCGCAACGGCCGCGATCAGTGCGGCGAACACGACCGCGGAGAGCCAGTACCCCAGGTTCAGCTTCTCCGCCGTGAGGTCGCCCGCGGACGTGCCCAGCGCGAAGGTGAACAGGATCGCCAGCCAGTAGAACGCCTCGCGGCGCGTCGTGCGGATGGTGTGGATGGACAGCGTCCGCTCACTCGCGTACCAGGCGAAGAACGTGACGGCGAGCGCCACCGCGAACACCACCGTGGTGGTCTGGAGCGGAACGCCTAGGTTGTCGGTGAGGTTGTCGCTGATCAGCGTGCCGACCACGCTGATCAGGACCACGGACAGCCAATACAGGCTCGGCACATAGGAGCGCGCCCGGAACTGGAAGACCAGGGTGACCACCAGCAGCGCGCTCATCAGGTACGAGGTGTTGGTCAGCCCCATGCCCAGGTTGTCGTTGAGCAGATCGGCCGCGGTCTCCCCCACGGTGGTGCACAGCACCTTGATCACCCAGAAGTAGAGGGTCACTTCCGGGACCTTGTTCAGCATCTGTCGCGCACGGGAGCGCGCACCCGGCGCATGCCTGCCGCCCGCGCCACGGGCGCCGGCGGTGCGGTCGGTGTCGGTCGCCCCGGCGGCGCCGTTCGTTTCGGTCGTCATGGAACGGCACGCTGACAGGGCTTTCCTGAACTTTTCCTGACTGCGTGCCCGGCGCGACCCCGCCCGCAGGGCGGGTCCGGTCTGCACCACGTGGGCCTGATCCAAGGGCGGCACCCATCCGAGATGTCGCCCTTCCCGCGCTCACCGTCACGTCGGCGCCGGTGTCCCCGACGCCGTCACGGCAGCCGGCCCTCCCGGTTGATCTCCCTGACCCGGGCCCGCAGCACATCCCCGAGCGGGGCGGGGCGCACCGCCCCCGGCGGGCATTCCCACTCGGGACCACCGCCCGGCGGGCGCAGCTGCACGTACGACCCGACGCGCCCCATGACACGCCCCACCCGCCCGTCCCGCGTGTCCACCGCGAACGACCCGGGTTCGAGCCCGGACGGCTCGACTCCCTCACCCGTCATGACCGGCCTGCCTCTGCGTCTCCAGCGCCGCACTCAGCCGCAGCGCCGTGTCGAGGTTGCACCGGCCGAGGTCGACCAGCGGCGACGCGGGTTCGTTCCCCGCGCACGACACCGGGTCGATCCGCAGCGAGGGCAGCGTGATCCCGACCCCGGAGAGACCCTCCTTCAACCGCGCCACCGCGTCCTCCGCGGCCCGCACTCTTCCCTCTGTCGCCCTGCGCCGTTCCATCGTCGTCATGATCCATCCCTTTCCACGCTGAGTAATGACAATGCATACCCAGCGTGTCCAACACGTCGCCGGCCTGGAAGAGGCGCAGAACCGACAACCGCACGTGTGTCACAGGGAGTTGTCATGCCAGGCCCCAAGAAGCTCGACCCCTCCCCTCGCCACGCGCCCTGCTCGGCGCCGAACCCCGCCAACGGAGGGGGCGCGGGCCTCTCCCAGGGGGACCCGGGCCTGCCCCTGTTCGTGAGCGGCTCCCTCATCGGACAACTGGGGTCCGGTACGGGCCGGATGCGGTCAGGTGGTGTCGGACGGCTCGCGCCGGGACCGGAACCAGGCCGTCACGGCTTCAGCTTGTCGGCCTCCCTGACCTCGTGGAGGTGGACGAGGACGTCGTAGGCCTTGGCGAGCGCGGTGTCGCGCGGCTCCTCGGGGAACAGCGTGCCGACGTTGAGCGTGGGCCGGGCGGTGCTCAGCCAGTCGCGCGCGGCGGCCGGAGCAGTACGGATGTCGAGGTAGAAGTCCCGGTAGCGGACCTGGTCGAGGGTGGCCTCGTTCCGGTCTGGCTCGGCGGCTGGAACGGTGAATTTCTTCCACTCGCCGCCCAGCGCGGCATCCTTCGACAGGAAAGAGCCCTGGTTGAAGGTGAAGCCGATGGGGAGGTAGTTCTTGCCCATCGCGTCGCGCAGGAACGACCCCTGCGTCTTGGAGTACGTCTCGGGATCGCCGGCGACGTAGGCGACATGGTCGTTGTGCGCGGACAGCAGCACCTTCTGGCCGGTGCGCTGCTGCCACCAGGAGACGTTCTGGGCCATCACCTCGTCGCGGAAGCGCTGGGAGGCGGCGTTCGACTCCGGGTCGTCGGGGTTCAGGGTGAGGAACTTGGCGGTCTGGGCGACGGACCGGGCGTTCTGCTCGGCCCAGTCGAAGGCTTCACCACCGGAGCCCTTCAGGCCGCTGACCAGCTCCAGGGCCTGCTGCGCCTTGACGGCGAGCTGCTGTCGTTCCGCGAGCGGCTTGCCCAGGTAGGCGAAGACGTCGTCGATCGGGCGCAGGCCGGTGTAGAGCTCGTTGAGCCGCGACAGCGCCTCCGGGTTGTTCCTCTGCACGTAGCCGGTCACCCGGCCGAAGAACTCGTCGCTCAGTGCGGGGGCGCCGATGTCGTCGCCCATGAAGTGGACGGTGCGGGCGGGGTGGTGGCGGTTGTAGTCCCGCATCCACTCGATGAGGCTGACGAACTCCTCACGATCCCAGGGCGAGTTGGTGAGCGTCTCCTTGGCGATCTTGCGGGCGTCGCCCTTGCCGGTCTGGAGGTAGTCGTCGATCCGGAGCCCGGCGGACCAGCTCAACTCCAGGGCGAAGGTGGTGAAACCCTTCTTCTCGACGAGGTGGCGGAAGACCCGCTCCTTCATGGTGAAGAACTCGTGGGAGCCGTGGGTGGCCTCGCCGAGGCCGACCACCTTGGCGTCGCCGATCATCGAGCCGAGGGCTCGTAGGTCGGCCGTGTTCCCCCCGGGCTCGGTCGAGCGCAGCGGGTGGGCCGCCCGCTCCAGTGCGCGGACCGGGTTCTGCCCCCTGCCGGCCGTGTCGGCCGTGGCCGCCTGGACCGTCGCAGGGGCGAGGACCGCTCCCGCCGCGACCGCCGCCGTCGCCAGCAGTACCCGTCGACCGATCCGTTTCCGGTGCCTAGCCATGCCGCTACCTCTCAACCGATGTATGACCACTTGAGAAGGATCATTGCCTGCGATTCCACTGCGCGCGCTGGGAGAAGCCCCCGACTCCTCCCGGGAGACAGCTCCCGGATCTTCCGGGGGACAGCCTCCTGAAGAGTCGGAGCGCAACGCCCGCCCACGCACTCGATCGGGTGGAGCTTCGGCCATGGACGCGGTTTGGGCGAGAAACGGACTGTCCGGGCGCAATCATTCGGCGGTGATCTCATCGAACCGGACGGTCCACCGTCCCAAGTCCCTGCTCCCGGCCGGGCTCGGCGCACTCGCCGTACTCGCGCTGCTCCCGGCGATCCCGGCCACGGCCGCGCCCGCTTCCGCGCCCGTGAAGGACCCCTCGGCCCGGCCCGCCGCGTACGCGTCGCCCCGCGCGGTGACCCGGGCCGAGCGCAGGACCGCCGCGTACCTCGACTCGTTGCGTGACAGGCCCGCGAGGCTGAGGTCCTTCTTCAAGGCGCTGCCCAAGGGGGGCGATCTCCACAACCACCTGTCGGGTGCGGCGAGGACCGAGTTCCTGATCAAGCTCGCGGGCGAGAAGGGGCTCTGCATCGACGCGACGATGACGGCTGTGGCGCCGCCGTGCGGACCGGGCAAGAGGCCCGCCGCCGACGCGCGGACCGATGCCGACTTCCGTCGGCAGATCGTCCGGGCCTGGTCCATGCAGGACTTCCCGGCCGACCAGTCCGGACACGACCACTTCTTCGACACCTTCAACAAGTTCGGCATGGCGACCTGGGATCGCGGCAAGCTGCTCGCCGATGTGGCCGACACCGTGGTGGAGCAGAACCAGTTCTATCTGGAGACCATGGTCACCCCGGCGTCGGACAGCGCCAAGAAGCTTGCCGACACCGTGGGTTACGACCCCGACTTCGCCGCCTTCCATCGCAAGCTCCTGGCCGGTGGGCAGCTCGACCGGGTCGTGGACGAAGCGGTCCAGGAGGCCAATGACGCCAACGCCCAGTTCCGGGTGGCCGCGCACTGCGACACCCGCCGCCCCGACCCGGGCTGCCGGCTTCCCGTCAGGTGGATCTCCCAGGTGTCCCGGGGCAGTTCCCCGGCACGGGTGTTCACACAGATCGCGGTAGGGATGCGGCTGGCGGAGCGGGACCCGAGGTTCGTCGCGGTCAACCTCGTACAGCCCGAGGACTGGGACAGCTCGCTGGCCAACTACAGCCTCCAGATGCGGATGCTGAAATACCTGCACGGCCAGTACCCGGGCGCCCACCTCACCCTGCACGCCGGCGAGCTGGCCCCCGGTCTGGTCAAGCCCGAGGACCTGACGTTCCACATCCGCGAGGCCGTACTCGTCGCCGGGGCCGAGCGCATCGGACACGGCGTGGACCTGGTCCACGAGAACGACTGGCGGCAACTGGCCCGGACGATGGCGCGGCGCAAGGTGGCGGTCGAGGTGCCGTTCTCCAGCAACAAGCAGATCCTCGGCATCGCGGGCGCCGACCACCCGTTCAACGCGTACCGCCGCTACGGCGTCCCGGTGGTCCTGTCCACCGACGACCCGGGGGTCTCGCGGATCGACATCAGCCATGAGTACCAGTACGCCGCCAAGACGTACGGCCTGCGCTACACCGAGCTGAAGGACCTGGCCCGCGCCTCGCTGGAGTACGCGTTCCGTCGCGGCCGGAGCCTGTGGGCCGCCGACTCCGCCCCCTCCGCCTACCAGCCGGTTTCCGCCTGCCGCGGCGACCGGCTCGGCGCCGACCGTCCGAGCGCGCGCTGTGCCCGCTACCTCGCCGGCAACCCGAAGGCTGCGACGCAGTGGCGTCAGGAGACGGCCTTCGCCGCCTTCGAGCGCCGTCACCGCTGACCGCACCCGCGCACACCTCCGGGCCCGGGGACCCGATCCCCGGGCCCGGCCTCCGGATCGGACCGCGGCCGCTACTCCGGCGCCGACCAGAGGTGGGCGAGCGTGCCGAGTACGAGTCGACAGACGTCGTCCGGTTCGGCGCCGGCCAGGGGCTCGCGGTGCACGACCGTCCGCATCAGGCCGATGCCGAGCAGCCAGGCCATGGCGAGATCCGCACGCAGGGCGCCGTCCCCGGTGCCGGAGAGCCCGGCCAGCGCGCCCTGGTATTCCTCGCCCAGTTCCCGCAGGGTTCCGGCCGCCTCGTCGCCCCGTCCTATGGAGCGCAGATAGACCTCCAGGGACCGGTCCCCCGCCCCGTCCGCGCTGCGGGTCAGCATCGAGCGCAGGGCGGTCTCGAAGAGTTCCTCGGGCGGCGTCGCCCGCAACTGCTCCAGTCCGCCCTGTGCGATCACCTGCGTGAGCAGTCCCTGCTTGGACCCGAAATACCTGAACAGCAGCGCCTGATTGGCACCGGCCCGTTCCGCGATGCTCCGGACGGTCGTCCCTTCGTATCCCCGTTCCGCGAACAGGTCGCGGGCCGCTTCCAGCAGTCGGCGGCGCGTGGCCGCGGCGTCCCGGCGGCGCTCTCCGGACGGGGGTGCGGCGGCGGACTCCATGAACGATTTCCTCTCGGGCGGCCCGTCAGGATAACGGCCGTAAAGCGTCGTTGACTGCGGGCGGTGCCACTTCTACTTTTGTAAGCAGCTGCTTACATATCGGAGGCCGTAGTGACGAAAGCAGACATCGCGCCCCTTGCCTACCCCTTCAACACTGCCGACGGGCTCCAGCTCGCGGACGAGTACGAACGCGTACGCGACCAGCCGGGCCTGTTACGGGTCCAGATGAAGTACGGCGAACCGGCCTGGCTGGTCACCCGCTACGCCGATGCCCGGTTCGTCCTGGGCGACCAGCGCTTCAGCCGCGCCGAGGGCCTCGCGCACGACGAACCCCGGCAGTCCGAGGGGCGGCGCGACAGCGGCATCCTCAGCATGGATCCGCCCGACCACACCCGGCTGCGTTCCCTGGTCGCCAAGGCCTTCACGGTCCGCCAGATCGAGAAGCTCCGCCCCCAGGTCAAGGAGCTGACCGCGAGCCTCCTCGACGACCTGGAGGCGGCCGGACCGCCCGCGGACCTGGTCGACCTCTATGCGCTGCCCCTGCCCGTCGCGGTGATCTGCCGGATGCTGGGCGTGCCCACCGAGGACCGCCCGCTCTTTCGCGTATGGAGCGACGCGGCGCTGTCGACCACTTCCCTCACCGCCGAGGAGTTCGACGCCAGCCGGGAGGAACTACGCGCTTACATGAGTGAGTTGATCGCCCAGCACCGCAGGTCACCGCAGGACGACCTGATGACGGCACTCATCGAGGCCCGCGACGGCGGCGACCGGCTCTCCGAGCTCGAACTCGTCGATCTGTGCGTGGGCATCCTGGTGGCGGGCCACGAGACCACCGCGTCCCAGATCCCCAACTTCGTCCTGACCCTGCTGGACCACCCGGACCAGCTGGCCAGGCTCAGGGCCGAGCCCGAGCTCGTCCCGAACGCGGTGGAGGAACTGCTGCGCTTCGTGCCGCTGGGCAGCGGTGCCGGCCAGCCCCGTTACGCCACCGAGGACGTCGAGGTCGGCGGCACCCTCGTCCGGGCGGGCAGCCCGGTCCTGGTCGCCACCGGTGCCGCCAACCGCGACGCGCTGCGGTTCACCGCCCCGGGCGTGCTCGACATCACCCGCGAGGGCAATCAGCACCTCGGCTTCGGCCACGGGGTCCACCACTGCCTGGGTGCCCCGCTGGCCCGGCTGGAACTCCAGGAGGCGCTGATCGCGCTCATCACCCGTTTCCCCGGGCTCCGGTTGGCGGGCGATGTGACATGGAAGTCCGAGATGCTGGTGCGCGGCCCGCGCGTCATGCCGGTCGGGTGGTGACCGCCATGGCCTGGAACGTACGCGTCGATCCGCAACTCTGCCAGGCGTCGGGCATGTGCGCCGGGACCGTCCCCGAGGTGTTCGCGCTGGACGGCGAGCACGCCCGGGTGCGGACGGACGGCATCGAGCCGGACGAGCGGGTCCTGGACGCGGCCGACATCTGCCCGGCCCAGGCGATCACCGTGCACGACGGAAACACCGTCATCGGCCCCCGCCGCGACTGAGCTCCCCACGGAGAAACCGCCCCGTGCCGGGAAGAACGATCCGGCACGGGGCGGCTGCGTGGTCAGTCGAACGGACCGGCCCCGGGGCCGGTCCTTCGGATCGGGCCGGGCTCGTGAACCCCGGTCACCGATCCGGCGCGATCCGGGCGAAAGACCCTAACCGACCCGCTCCAGGACCCACTGCGGCCCGCCCTCGTAGCTGATGACCGCGCGTTGACCCTGCGTGGTCAGGAGGCCGAACTCGCCCCGGTCGAGGGCGATGGCGACCGGGCCCTCCTGGTCCGGGCCCTGGATCGACCACTGGTCGGGCTGCCTGCCGCACTGGTCCACCCACACGGCCGGCGGGTAGATCCGGATCGGCGAGAGCGCCAGGCAGCGGTTCTCCCCGCGCGGCTCACGGATCTGGGCCAGGCCGTTGCCCTGGTTGCGGATCTCCCACACGGTGCCGGGGTTGCAGGGCTCGACGTGGCCGCCCAGCGGACCTTCGCCGCCCGCGAGACACAGGCCGCTGCGCACATCACGGATCAGATAGGAGCCGTCGTCGGCGGCCTGGGCGGGGGTGGCCAGCGCCGCCACCGCGACGGCGGCCGCGGCGAGGGAAAGAATCGAACGAATACGCACGGGACTCCTCGTACGAGAGAGAAATACGAAATGCCGGGCCACGTCGGCGGCGGCCCGGGATCCCCAAGATCACAAAGATGTGCGGCCGTTCACGCACCCGGCAGACCACCGGCCCGAGTTTCCACCCCAACGGCAGCGGCGCGCGCGCATCACGCACGGCGCACTCGAACCTCTCTCGCGCCCCGGCCACGGGAGAATTTCCTTCCGGAGCTCAAGCCGCGAAGTCCGAGCGCTCTTTCCGAGGAAGGGGAGGTGGGCCACTTCCCACCCGCCCTCCCCGCCCGGCGAGTTGACTTCTCGTGACCGACTTGCCACGGACGGTGGCGACGCTCTGGCGTTCCGAACAACGAACGGCCCCTGCCGGTGCTGCAACACCGAACAAGGGCCTGACCACTTCGATCGTCAGGAGCGATCTCATGGCTGCCGACCAGCCTAGTACCGCCCCATGCGCCCCGCACGTATCCCAGCCCACGCTCCCGCACCCGATGGCCGATCCGAGCTACGGCAAGCGCTCCGCCCCGGCGCAACTCCCTCGCACCGAGCGCGATTCCGCACAGCTGCCGCCCCGCGAGGCATCCATCGCGGCGTACATCGACCGGCTCCCCGAGGGCGCCGACATCTCCGTGAAGACGCCGGCCAAGGTCCTCCCGTACGGCCAGTGCGCGCTGCGCACCACCCTCAACCGACTCCAGGACGCCGGTCATCTGCGGCGCGGCAGCGAATGCGTCGCCCATGACGAGGCCCCGCTCTGGGTGACTCGCACATTCTTCTCCCGCACCGCGCGGGACGACGACTGGTGGGCGGCGTTCAGCCGGGGCGACGCACCACCCGAGCAGCAGCGGCAACAGCAACGCCCCACCCGTTCCCGCACGTTCGTACTGCTGGCCGCACTGGGCCGCGCCACCCCGGCCCCCACCCTCTCCGCGGCGGACTGCGCGGGACTGGAGCCGCAGGTCACCGAATGGTTCGAGCGCGGCGCCACGGAAGCGGAACTGCTCCACGCCCTCACCGACGGCCTCCCGGCCCCCATCCACCACGCCGCGGCTCTCGTCCGCAGGCGGCTGACCGACAAGATGCCACCCGAACGGGCCGCTCCGACGCACCACCGGACGGTGTTGCGCACCCTGGAGTGCGGCGAATGCCGCGCACCCGGCAGCGCGGAGGCCCTGATCGGTGGCCGCTGCGGACCCCTGCCGGGGCAACCCCGTCGACACTCCCACCGGCCCGGCCGGAACCATCCCGCCCACCGGCGTACGCAGCCGCATGAACGATGTCCGGGCAGCGATGAAGCCGCGCTCCGAGCGGATCGGCCGCCCGCCCCGCCCCCGCCTCCGTGATCGCGAGGTGTCCGAAACCGGCTCCCACCTGGGAGTGGTTTGATCCACTCCCCCTTCCGGGCCGCTACTTTCCGTGTTCATCTTGGCACGCTTTGTAACGAATCAACCCAAAGGGGAACGAACCATGTCTGAACCGACCCACGAGCAGATCGCCTCGGAGCTTCGCAGCAGGGCCGCCATCGCCCTGGCCCCCGGCCCCCGCCTGGACGCCGAGAAGCACGGAGCCCTCCCCCTGCCACCCAACACCGTGTGGGACCTGCCGGGCGGTACCGCCTGGGTCTACTACGGCGAGGGGAACCGGGGCCTCGTACGGCCCGTGGTCTTCGCCGACGGATTCAACACCGGTCCGAGCAGTCTGGACTTCTGCTGGGAGATCATGGAGTTCGGCGACTACGCGCTCATCAGCGAGCTGCGTCGCCGAGGACACGACGTGATCCTTCTCGGCTTCCATGAGCGCAGTGCGTCGATTCTGGACAACTCCAGGACCGCGCAGGCCGCCATCCAGCACGCCATCGCGGAGCGGATGGGCGACGCACCACTGGCCGTCGGCGGATTCAGCATGGGCGGGCTGGTCACCCGGCACGCCCTGGCCAAGATGGAACAGATGCGCCTGGACCACCAGACCGCTCTCTACTTCTCGTACGACAGCCCGCACCGCGGCGCCTGGATTCCCCTCGCGCTCCAGGCATTCGCGCACTACATCAAGGATCTCGACAGCCGGTTCTCCGACCAGATCAACAGCCCGGCCGCGCGCGAGCTGCTGTGGCGGCACATCGCGACGTGGGACGGGACACCGGTCCGGAGCGACGAACGCGCCGCGTTCCTCGCGGAGATGGCAGCCGTCGGCGAATGGCCGCAACGGCCGCGGCGGATCGGTGTCGCCAACGGCGTGGCCGTCGGCACCGGCACCGATGCGGGGGCCGGCGAACTGGCCCTGGAGGGCAAGGGTCTCTCGGTCGCGGGCACCAAGCTCTACACCCAGGCCCCGGGCGACGACGAAATCGTCGCGAAGCTGCGGGTGGTGACGCTGAAGACCAACGAGGTGCGTACGTCCGGGCTCCCGTCGATCGACGGCGCCCCCGGCGGTTCGCTGGAAGGCTTCGGCATTCTCGCGGACGCCTTCAACGCCCTCAACCCCGTCCTCGGGTTCAAGACCGACGTGCGCATCCGCTCGCACTGCTTCGTCCCCGCCGTCAGCGCGGTCGACGTCCGCGACCTGGACACGGACGAGGAGCTGTACACGGACATCTCCGAACTCCCGCAGGAGGAGAGCGGGCTGGACGAGTACGAGCTCGCGTCCCGGAACGAGGGGCACACCCTCGTGACGGAGGAACTCTGCACCTGGCTCCTCGACCGGCTCCCGTAGGACGGTGCGTCGCGGCGTCCGGCGCCCCGTCCTACCGGGGAATCAGGCGTCCATGCCGAAATGGGGACTGCGGTATCACGCGCCCACGATGCTCCGGCGGGCATCGTGGGCGCGTCCACCGCGCATCTACGGGGAGCCCCACATGACCGTTGTCCCGCACGACCGCAGCCGTACGCTCAACCGCCGTCAGGCGCTCGTCACCGGACCGATGACCATCTGCTGTTCGGGACCCTCGGCACGCTTCCCGGAAATGGTCTTCGCACGCTGAGGGCTGTCCCGTAGGCGGTGTCTCAGGGAGCGCGCAAGCACCCGTACCCGCCCCGGAAACGACATCGGCCCCTGGGACCAGCTGGTCCCAGGGGCCGATACGGCAAAGCTGTGCGGGAACTACCGATCCGTCAGGATCAGAAGTCCATGTCACCGCCCGGCATGCCGCCCGGAGCGGCCGCGGCGGCCTTCTCCGGCTTGTCGGCGATGACGGCCTCGGTGGTGAGGAACAGCGCGGCGATGGACGCGGCGTTCTGCAGGGCGGAGCGCGTGACCTTCGCCGGGTCGAGAATGCCCTCGGCGATCATGTCGACGTACTCGCCGGTCGCGGCGTTCAGACCGTGGCCGACGGCCAGGTTGCGCACCTTCTCGACGACGACGCCGCCCTCAAGACCACCGTTGACGGCGATCTGCTTCAGCGGGGCCTCCAGCGCCAGCTTGACGGCGTTGGCGCCGGTCGCCTCGTCACCCGAGAGCTCCAGCTTCTCGAAGACGGCCGAGGCCTGGAGCAGAGCCACGCCACCACCGGCGACGATGCCCTCCTCGACGGCGGCCTTGGCGTTGCGCACCGCGTCCTCGATGCGGTGCTTGCGCTCCTTGAGCTCGACCTCGGTCGCTGCACCGGCCTTGATGACGGCCACGCCGCCGGCCAGCTTCGCGAGGCGCTCCTGGAGCTTCTCGCGGTCGTAGTCCGAGTCGGAGTTCTCGATCTCGGCGCGGATCTGGTTGACGCGACCCTGGACCTGGTCGCTGTCACCGGCACCGTCGACGATCGTGGTCTCGTCCTTGGTGATGACGACCTTGCGGGCGCGGCCGAGCAGGTCGAGACCGGCGTTCTCCAGCTTGAGGCCGACCTCCTCGGAGATGACGGTGCCACCGGTGAGGATGGCGATGTCGCCGAGCATGGCCTTGCGGCGGTCACCGAAGCCCGGGGCCTTGACGGCGACGGACTTGAAGGTGCCACGGATCTTGTTGACGACCAGGGTCGACAGGGCCTCGCCCTCGACGTCCTCGGCGATGATCAGCAGCGGCTTGCCGGACTGCATGACCTTCTCCAGCAGCGGAAGGAGGTCCTTCACGTTGCTGACCTTGGAGTTCACGATCAGGATGTACGGGTCGTCGAGGGACGACTCCATGCGCTCCATGTCGGTGGCGAAGTACGCCGAGATGTAGCCCTTGTCGAAGCGCATACCCTCGGTGAGCTCCAGCTCCAGACCGAAGGTCTGGGACTCCTCGACGGTGATGACGCCTTCCTTGCCGACCTTGTCCATGGCCTCGGCGATGAGCTCGCCGATCTGGGTGTCGGCGGCGGAGATGGAGGCCGTCGAAGCGATCTGCTCCTTGGTCTCCACGTCCTTGGCCTGCTCCAGGAGGGCGGCGGAGACGGCCTCGACGGCCTTCTCGATACCCCGCTTGAGGGCCATCGGGTTGGCACCCGCGGCGACGTTGCGCAGGCCCTCGCGGACGAGAGCCTGGGCGAGAACGGTGGCGGTGGTCGTACCGTCGCCGGCGACGTCGTCCGTCTTCTTGGCGACCTCCTTGACCAGCTCCGCACCGATCTTCTCGTACGGGTCCTCCAGCTCGATCTCCTTGGCGATGGAAACACCATCGTTGGTGATCGTGGGGGCGCCCCACTTCTTCTCGAGGACGACGTTGCGACCCTTGGGGCCAAGGGTGACCTTGACGGCGTCGGCGAGCTGGTTCATGCCGCGCTCGAGACCGCGCCGGGCCTCCTCGTCGAACGCGATGATCTTGGCCATGTGAAGTGGTCCTCCCGGACAGGGGTGGATTGCTCCGGACCGAGTGGCGCCCGCGACGGACGGCCTGCGTGACCGGTGGTTCCTTGCCCCACCGGACCTGCGGGCCTCACCGGCCCGGTCCAAGTTCTGTCACTCTCACCTGGAGAGTGCTAACGCCAATGATTAGCACTCGACCCCCGAGAGTGCAAGCGTCCCCCTCCGGATGTGGACAAGGACGACTCCGCACGGCGCGCCCTGGCGCGGATGCACGGCGGGCCCGGACGCCGACGCGCGGAGGGCCCGTACCCCTGGGGTACGGGCCCTCCGTGCGTGAGTGGTGTCGTTGGCCGACCGCGTCGAGCTCAGCCGACGGCGAGCTTGACCATGTCCGCCTGCGGCCCCTTCTGGCCCTGCGAGATCTCGAACTCAACTCGCTGACCCTCTTCAAGGGTGCGGTACCCGTCCATCTGGATCGCGCTGTAGTGGACGAAAACATCCGCACCACCGTCGACCGCGATGAAGCCGTACCCCTTCTCCGCGTTGAACCACTTGACGGTGCCCTGAGCCATGCCTAACTCCCCTATTACTGGCCCTTGCGCAGGACCGCACTTCGCGGACCCGGGTCAGAACTCACCCTCCGACAGGAGAGGGTGCGTGCGCCGGAACGCGTCGACCGCGGCCGAATGTATCTGCCCAACTGCCCTCTGCAACAGGTCAATCGGACGAGAATTCTGGGCAGCGCCGCACGCCCGAATATGCGGAATTCATGGGATTCCCGGGCAAGTCGGGCCGGGCAAACGTGACTTATGACGCAAGGAGATCCAACACTTTGGCTGCATCTTGTCGCGACCAGGCGCATTCTCATATGCGGGCGGCGCGGGCAGCTGGGGGGACTTCCCACACTGTACCGCGCTCAACCATGCAGAATTGCCCCCTCCGCTTCTCTCGCAGAGGGGGCAATTCCCATAACGCTGTGCAGTCGGGCACAGGATCAGCAGCCGCCCGCGACGGCCGGAATGATCGAGATTCCGGCGCCGTCCGGCGTCGCCGTCTCCAGACCGCCCTCGAAGCGCACGTCGTCGTCGTTGACGTACACGTTCACGAAGCGGCGCAGCTTGCCCTGGTCGTCCAGGACGCGGGCGGCGATGCCCGGGTGGTTCTGCTCCAGGGACTCGATGACCTGGGAGAGGGTCGAGCCCTCGGCCGGGACCTCGGCCCGGCCGCCCGTGTAGGTGCGGAGGATGGTGGGGATACGGACCTTGACGCTCATGGCGGATGCCTTCCTTCGGTCTCGGGTGGTCAGCTGGTGGCGAGGCCGGCGGCGCGGAACGCGTCCAGGCTCGGCCGGATCGTCGCGGTCGCCTGCGAGGTGGCGGCCACCGCGTCCAGGGTCTTGAGGCCGTCGCCCGTGTTGAGGACGACGGTGGTCAGCGCCGGGTCGAGCAGACCGGCCTCGATCAGCTTCTTCGTCACGCCGACCGTCACCCCGCCGGCCGTCTCCGCGAAGATGCCCTCGGTGCGTGCCAGCAGCTTGATCGCGTCGACGACCTGCTCGTCGTCGACGTCCTCGACCGCGCCGCCGGTGCGGCGGGCGATGTCCAGGACGTACGGGCCGTCGGCCGGGTTGCCGATCGCCAGGGACTTGGCGATGGTGTTCGGCTTCTGGGGCCGCACGACGTCGTGACCGGCCTTGAAGGCGGTGGAGACCGGGGAGCAGCCCTCGGCCTGGGCGCCGAAGATCTTGTACGGCTTGTCCTCGACGAGTCCGAGCCTGATCAGCTCCTGCAGACCCTTGTCGATCTTCGTGAGCTGCGATCCGGACGCGATCGGGATGACGATCTGGTCGGGCAGCCGCCAGCCGAGCTGCTCGCAGATCTCGTACGCCAGGGTCTTGGAGCCCTCGCCGTAGTACGGGCGCAGGTTGACGTTGACGAAGCCCCAGCCCTCGCCGAGCGGGTCGCCGATGAGCTCCGAGCAGAAGCGGTTGACGTCGTCGTAGTTGCCCTCGATGCCGACCAGCTCGCCGCCGTACACCGCGGCCATGACGACCTTGCCCTGCTCCAGGTCGTGCGGGATGAAGACGCAGGAGCGGAAGCCGGCGCGGGCGGCGGCGGCACCCACCGCACCGGCGAGGTTGCCGGTGGAGGAGCAGGAGAGGGTGGTGAAACCGAAGGCGCGGGCGGCCTCGACGGCGATGGCGACGACGCGGTCCTTGAAGGAGTGCGTCGGGTTGCCGGAGTCGTCCTTGACGTACAGGCCACCGGTGACGCCCAGCTCGCGGGCGAGGTTGTCGGCCTTGACCAGCTTGGTGAAGCCGGGGTTGATGTTGGGCTTGTCCGCGACATCGGCGGGGACCGGCAGCAGCGGCGCGTAGCGCCAGATGTTGTCGGGCCCGGCCTCGATGCGCTTCTTCAGCTCGTCGGGAGAGCCGCTCGGCAGGTCGTACGCCACTTCGAGCGGCCCGAAACAGGACGCGCAGGCGAAGATGGGGCCGAGTTCGAAACGCTCGCCGCACTCGCGGCAGGAAAGTGCCGCGGCGGGGCCGAGGTCGACGACGTCGTTGGAAGAATTGGTGCTTACTGCAACGGTCTGCGCAGCCATGGAGGCGAGGCCCTTTCTCCTCATCTTCCTCGCGGCGCGTTTCGCCACGAGACGGAATTGGCACCTTCCCCACCTGACCTCGCGGTCGGCAGGAGGGTTGCCGGGACTTCAACGGGCCGTTCCCTCAGTCCCTCTGGATGAGCGCTGTGGCACTGGATCTCCGATCCAGGCATTTATTGGCGGACCGACCCCGACATGCGACGGCCGTCCGCGTTGTTCAAGACTGTAACCGAAGCACCGGACAGTTGAGATAGTCGTCCGAACCGCGAGATGGATCACATACAGGGAGTATCGACCGTGCTGGAAGAGGTCGAAAGCTGGCTGGCCAGGCGCTCCTGGTCGGCCGCCGACCGCCCGCTGGACCGGCTCCTCGCCGCCAAGGCCCGGGACCCGCGTCGCGGGAGCGTGAGCGTCGTGCTGCCCGCGCTGAACGAGGAAGCGACGGTCGGCGAGATAGTCACGGCGATCCGGCGCGAGCTGATGGAGAAGGTCCGGCTGGTCGACGAGCTCGTGGTGATCGATTCCGGTTCCACGGACGCCACGGCGAAGGTGGCCCGGGAGGCCGGTGCGCGGGTGGTGCACCGCGACGACATACTCCCGCGGATACCGGCCGTGCCCGGCAAGGGCGAAGTGCTGTGGCGGTCGCTCCTGGTGACCGGCGGTGACATCGTCTGTTTCGTCGACGCCGATCTGAGGGAATTCTCGGCCGACTTCGTCTCCGGCATCGTCGGCCCGCTGCTGACCGACCCGGACGTGCGGTTCGTCAAGGCGATGTACGACCGCCCGCTCGGCGACACGGCGGGGCAGGGCGGACGGGTCACCGAGCTGGTGGCCCGTCCACTGCTCAATCTGCACTGGCCGCAGCTGGCCGGCTTCGTCCAGCCGCTGGGCGGCGAGTACGCGGCGCGCCGCTCGCTCCTCGAACAGCTGCCCTTCCCCGTCGGTTACGGGGTGGAGCTGGGCCTCCTGGTCGACGCGCTGCACACCGTGGGCCTGGACGCGCTGGCCCAGGTGGACGTGGGGGTCCGCAAACACCGCCACCAGGACGGGCAGGCGCTCGGCCGGATGGCGGCGGCGATCTACCGGACCGCCCAGCTCCGGCTGTCCCGCGGCCACTTGGTGCGGCCTTCGCTCACCCAGTTCGAGCGCGGCGAGGACGGCTTCGTACCGCGCACCCATCCGGTGGACACCGAGGAGCGCCCGCCGATGCGCGAGATCGAGGAGTACGTTTCGCGCCGCGCGGCCTGACGTCGCCTGACTTCGCACGTTTGGGTGGTTCGTGATCGGGCTAGATTCCGCAACATGGTCTCCGAGCACGAAGCCCAGTCCGCCGCCCGGCCCTCCGCCCGGCTCCCTGCCGAGCCTTCTGCCGCGCCTTCGGATCAGCCGCCCGCCGAGCCCTGTGAGCAGGTTCTCGTCGCGTCCAACCGCGGCCCGGTGTCGTACACCCTGGGCACGGACGGATCGCTCGACGCGAAGCGGGGCGGCGGCGGGCTCGTATCCGGGCTGAGCGCCGTGAAGGACAAGCTGTGGGTGTGCGCCGCGCTCAGTGACGGGGACCGGGAGGCGGTCCGGCGCGGGGTCGGTGAGCAGGGCGTCCGCATGCTCGACATCGACGCCGCCGTGCACGCGGACGCGTACAACGGCATCGCGAACTCCGTGCTCTGGTTCGTCCATCACATGCTGTACCAGACCCCGCTGGAGCCGGTCTTCGACGCGGAGTTCCGGCGCCAGTGGGCATCGTTCGAGACCTACAACCGGGCCTTCGCCGTTGCGCTCGCCGAGGAGGCGGGTCCGGGCGCGGCCGTGCTGGTGCAGGACTACCACCTGGCGCTGGTGCCCGGCATGCTCCGTGAGCTCCGCCCCGACCTGCGGATCGGCCACTTCTCGCACACCCCGTGGGCGCCCGTCGACTACTTCCGCCTGCTCCCCGACGACATCGCCGAGCAGCTGCTGCACGGCATCCTGGGCGCGGACCGGGCGGCCTTCCTGACCCGGCGCTGGGCGGACGCGTTCATCGGCTGCTGCACGGAGATCCTGGGCGGCACCGGCCGGACCAGGGTCGGGGTGCACGGCCTGGGCGCGGACGCGGACTTCCTGCGCCGGCGCGCGCACGAGGCGGATGTGGACGAGCGGATGGCGGCGCTGCGGGAGCAGGTCGGCCCCGGGCGGAGGACGATCGTACGAGTGGACCGAACGGAACTGTCCAAGAACATCGTGCGCGGCCTGTTCGCCTACCGCGCGCTCCTCGAAGAGCGGCCCGAATGGCGCGAGCGCGTCGTCCATGTCGCCTTCGCCTACCCCTCGCGGCAGGACCTGGCGGTGTACCGCGGCTACACGGCCGAGGTGCAGCGGGTCGCCGACGAGATCAACGCCGTGTACGGCACCGCGGGCTGGACCCCGGTCGTGCTCCACGTCAAGGACGACTTCGCCCGTTCGCTCGCCGCCTACCGGCTGGCCGACGTGGCACTCGTCAACCCGATCCGCGACGGCATGAACCTGGTCGCCAAGGAGGTCCCGGTCGTCTCCGACCACGGCTGCGCGCTGGTGCTGTCGCGGGAGGCGGGGGCGTACGAGGAGCTGGGCAGCGACGCGGTCGTGGTGAACCCGTACGACGTGTCCGCGACGGCGGTCGCGCTGCACGAGGCGCTGACGATGGCGGACGACGAACGGGCCGCGCGCACGGAGCGGCTGGCGGCGGCAGCGGTGGCGCTGCCGCCGCAGCAGTGGTTCCTGGACCAGCTGGACGCGCTGCGGCAGCAGGCTTGAGAACGAACCCGTCCGGCGTTCGAGGACACGGCGGGGCAGCCGTCAGGCCTCGCGCTGACCCGACGCGGCCTGATCCGAGTGTCCCGGCCCACCCCCGTGCACGGCCGGGACACGTCCTGCGTCGGTCAGGGAACGACGTAGAGCTTCTTGGGCCAGCCCGTACGGTCCAGCCGCGAGAACAGGTCCTTGATGTCCCGCGGATTCAGCTTGATGCAGCCGTTGGAGAAGTAGTCGTTGGGGTTACGGTCGGTCCACTTCTCGGACTCGATCGTTCCCTGCTGCCCGTTCGGCTTCATCTCGCTGTGGATGAACAGTTCGGTGCGCTTGGTGCGTCCGTTCTTGCAGACCTTGTCCGACAGCTTGATCACGAAGCCGTTGATGATGCCGTCGAAGTTCTTGCGGTGCCATTGGACGGCGTACGGGTGCCGGGCGTCGGCGTCGGGCAGCCATCCCCTGCCGACCGTGCACTCGTTCGTGACCTGCCCGGAGCCGGCCTTCCACCGCTTGATCACCTTGTCGCGTCCGGGCACCCGCTTCACGAGTTCCAGACGGGAGTCGGTGACCGTCCCCTTGTTGAAGCGCAGGTAGTAGGTATCGGTGACAGCGGCCGATGCGCCTGTCTCCTCCCGCGCCTGCGCCGACGGTGTCAGCGTCGCGCTCAGTCCTGCGGCGAGGACAGTGGCGAGGGCGAACGGTACGACGCGTGTATTCAGGTTCACTGGATCCCTCCGTGTGGGCCATTGGTCGTGGAAGCGTTCATCCACCGCGTCCGCTCGACCCCGGTGGAGAAGGCTTCGCGCGGTGAGGCGTTGCTCAGGCGTCGCGGTGCCGGAACGTCCGGCCACCGGTCGTCGGCCTGTGCTCCGCGCCTGCTTCGACCGCAATCCTGCTGACGCCCAGCAGGCCGGGCCAGCCTTTTCGGTCCTGGCCGAAGCGCCTGCCCAAAACCCCCCGGCGATCTCCGCCGAAACGGATGTTTTCCGGAACTCGTCATGCCGAAGCGGGACTTGAAGGTTCCTTGCGACCTCCGGGAGAAGAAGAAGACTGGGTGGTCCGAGGACGGGCAAGTGGAGGGTTCCCCATGCTGCGCATTCACTTCACATCGGAAGATCTCGCCAGGACGAGAGTCCTGACCACCTGGGGCCCGCTCGGGGAGACGCTCCTCAGCCTGACGACCCTGCGGCAGAGCAACACCGAGGCGCTGTTCGGGGGATGGCGCCAACGCGTGTCCCGCACATCGGAAGCGCCCGCTCACCCTGCCTCGGGACTCTTCTGCGGCGGGGCCCTGGACCTGTTCACCGTCACCGGGCCCGCCCAGTCCTTGGAGGAAGGCCTGGAAGCCCTCCGGGCCGCCCGCCCGGACCACGTCCAGGACGAACTCGCAGGGGCTTTCGCCGCCCTCGCCCCCTACGCCGGGCGCACCGCCCCTTGGGCCGGAACGTCGTGGTCGGACCTGGCCCACGACCGTGCCGCCCGTCAGGAACTGGTGCGCTTTCTCCACGACTATCACCGCGTCGCCGTAGCCCCCCACTGGTCACGCATACGGTCACGGCTTCAGTCGGAACAGACCAGCCACGCCCGCATCCTCGCGAGTTCCGGTGTCGAGGCAATGCTCGCGGGACTGCCGCCGGGCTTCCGCTGGCGCTCCCCGGTACTGGAGGTCGGGCACGGCGCACTGACCGGTGAGGTCACCCTGGGCGGCCGAGGCCTCACGCTGGTGCCTTCCGCCTTCTGCCGCACACGGCCCATCACTTACAGCAGCACGGCGGACAACCAGGCCCCGCTCGTGCTGTTCGTCCCTGTCATCCGTAGCGTTTCCGACTCCGCCGACATGCTCACCGGGCCGGGGAGCGGAACCCACCGTGCCCTGGCCGCTCTCCTCGGACGGACCCGAGCCCAAGCACTCGACGCCATCGGCCAAGCCCCCTGTACCACCGGACAACTCGCCGAACTCCTGTCGGTCTCCCCGGCCACCTCCAGCGAGCACGCCACCGTGTTACGACAGTCCGGACTCATCTCCACCACCCGCCACGGCAGCACCGTCGTGCACGCGGTGACCCCCCTCGGTTCCGCCATGCTGAACGGCCGTCCGGACCCCGCAGATCCGGCCTGACCCGAACGGAGGACCCTGGGCGTGTTGTCCCGGGCATGTGGGCTGGGCGGTCGTCCAGTCATGACTTGTCCCGGTACAGCGTCAGCATCGGCGTCACGACGGCAACGCCCACCGAGACCGCGGCGCCGAGCTGTTCATCGCGCCGGGATTCGCGCATGACGAAGAAGCCGACGACGGCGATCGGGGCGAGAGTGAGCGTGTCGGGCCTTCACGCCTCCCGTTCTTCCGCTGCTGCGCAGTTATCGGCTCGGCCGATGACAGGCGGCCGGGTCGCTCGGATGCGGACGTTTCCTCGCCACCCTGCCTGTGGCGCTCGCGGTGACCAAGCCGCTTGAGCTTGCGGCGTACTCGCCCGCCCAAAGCCTCGGCATCACCCGGCACCTGCGCCTGGGTGGCGAGGGCCAACACGTCGTCCGCGCCTGGGAGGGCCCACCGCACATGCTCGTGAAGGCCACCGGCCTCGGAAGAAGGGTTCACCGGCTCGCGACGCCCGGCACGGCACTAGAGGTGCTGCGCCAGAACCGAGAGGAAGTCGACGACGCCCTTCGGGCCGTTCAGCAGCAGGTCGGCGCGCTCGGCCAGGTCGGGGACCTCCGCGCTGCCGCTGCAGACCAGCAGGCCCGGGATGCCGTCGGGGCCCTCGGTGCGGAGCTTCTCCACGGCGGCGTACGCGGCGAGGTCGCCCAGGTCGTCGCCCGCGTACAGGACGGACTCGGCGTCCATCTCCCGTACGTACTGGGCCAACGCCACGCCCTTGTCCATGCCCGGCGGGCGCAGCTCCAGGACCAGGCGGCCCGGTTCGACGATCAGCCCGTGCCGGGCGGCGAGCTCGCCGAGGGGTTCGCGCAGGGCCTCGAACGCGGCCGACGGGTCGGCGGCGCGGCGGGTGTGGACGGCGAGGGCCTGCCCCTTCTCCTCGATCCAGGTGCCGTGCCAGGAGTCGAACCGGTCGAGCACGCCGGGGAGTTCGGCGCGGACCGCGGCCACACCGGGGTGCGGGGCGGGGGCGTGGACGGTGCCGGAGACGGCGTCCCAGCGTTCGGCGCCGTAGTGGCCGAGGACGACGAGGTGGTCCAGTCCTCGCACTCCGGCGAAGCCGCCGTACCGGACCGCGACGCCGGCCGGGCGGCCGGTGATCACGGCGATGGAGGCCACTTTCGGGGCGAGCGCGACGAGCGCGTCGACGGCGCCGGGGTGGGCGCGGGCCTGGTCCGGGTCGGGGACGATGTCGGCGAGGGTCCCGTCGAAATCGAGCGCGACGACGGCACGGTCCGGACGCGCGAGGATCGCGGCCAGGGCTTCTCGGCCGGGTGGGGTGGCGGGGGTCGGGAGCTCGGACGGGATCTCGCTCGGCGCGGGTGCGTGCGGGTTGCTGCCCATGGGGCCGAGCCTATAGGCGTACCACCGGGCACAGCCATGGCCGACATGGCATACGGACGGCGTCCGCGGCGTGACGGACCGCGCCGCGGACGGCTGCCGCGGGCGCGTGCCGCATCGAACCGGAAAACCGTCCCGGACCGCTGCGGGGCGCCCGTGGCCGGCCGGGAGGGACCGGCTTCAGCGGCGCCCTCGCCGTGCCTGCCGGACCCGGCGCAGGCGGTTCACCGTCACCGGGTCCTCCTCCAGCGCGCGGCGGTCGTCGAGCAGGGCGTTCAGCAACTGGTAGTAGCGCGTGGGCGAGATGCCGAGCCGCTCGCGGATCGCGCGGTCCTTCGCCCCGGGGCCGGCCCACGACTGCCGCTCGACGGCGAGCACGGCGCGGTCCCGGTCGGAGAGTCCGGCGGGGCCGTTCGTGTCGTCGGTGCCGTTCGTGGGGGTGGTCATATCAGCCAACATATCGCCCGGCCGGAGGGCCGCCACCCGGTCGTCACTCCGCGTGCTCGGCCGCCGCCGATTCCCGCGCGATCCGCCCCAGCACGCTCTCGGGGCTGCCGTTCGGCTCGACCGCACTGCCGATGTTCTCCTTGATCGACTCGCTGGCACGGGCCCAGGACGTCTTGCCGTACGGGTAGAACTCCGCGTTCGGCAGCGCGGCCAGGAACTTCCGCAGCGGCTTGTAGCGGGGGTCGGACTCCATCGCCGCGGAGGCGCTGTCGGTGACCGGCAGCAGGCCGTACTCGTCGGCGAAGTCGATGACGTTCTTGTCGGTGAACAGATAGTCGAAGAACTTGCCCAGCTGCGCCCGGTGGCCGCGCTGCCTGAAGCCCATGATCCAGTCGGCGACGCCCATCGAGCCCTTGGTGGGGCCGCCGACACCGGGCAGCGGCACCATGCCGACGGAGACGCCCTTCTTCTCGGCCTCCTGCATCAGGGTCGGATGACCGTTCAGCATGCCGACCTCGCCGCGCGTGAACGCGGCGAACGCCTTGGCCCGGTCGAGCTTGCCGGGGGCCACGGGGCCGACGAGGCCCTTGTCGACCAGGTTCGTCTTCAGCCAGTCGAAGGTCCTGACGTTCTCGGCCGAGTCGATCTCGTACGAGCCCGCGTCGTCGATGTAGCCGCCGCCCCCGCTCAGCAGCCACATCATGGTCTCGGCCTGGGGCTCCTCCGGCCCGAGCGGCAGCGCGAACGGGTAGGTCACGCCGCGCTGTTCGAGCACCGTCGCGTCGTCGCGTATGTCGTTCCAGGTCCGCGGGGCGGCCAGGCCCGCCTGCGCGAAGACCTTCTTGTTGTAGAAGAGCAGCCGGGTGCTGGCGACGAACGGCAGTCCGTACTGGGTGCGGTTGACGCTGCCCGCGTCGGCCAGGCGCGGCAGGAAGTTGGCCTGGGCGGTGATGTTCAGCAGCTCGTCGGCCCGGTAGAGCTTGCCCGCCTCGGCGTAGTCGGCGTACGAGGCGATCTGGGCGATGTCGGGGGCCTCCCCCCGCTTCACCATCCCGGCGACCTCGCGGTCGACGTCCTTCCACGAATAGACGCTGACCTCGACCTTGATGCCGGGGTGGGATGCCTCGAAACCCTTCACGAGTGCGGCCCAGTACTTCTTGGAACTGTTGGCCGCACTGTTGCCGTAGTCGGCCGCGACGAGCCTGAGGGTGACGTCCCCCGAGCCGCCGCTGCCACCGCCGCATCCCGTCAACGTCGCCGTCAATGCCAGCGCGGCCCCAGCCGCGGTCAGTCCCAAGTAGCGCCGCTGCACAGCCCAGTCCGTCCTCGTGGGGGCCTTCGAATGAGCTGTGATCCTCCCCGAGCGATCGCCGAAGGTCTACACCAGAGCGGTATCGCTTTTACAACACCGCCGGATCCACGCCCCGTTGCCGCGCGGGGGCATTGCCCTTGACCTGCGCCGACTGCTAAGCAGGTTGCGGCGCAAGGCTCTTCGAGAGCCGGACCTTCCCTCCATCGCCGTACCGCAGCGCCCTCCCCGTCACCGTTCCACGCCGCAAGGAGCCGTCGAGCATGTCGCGTACCGCATCGGAAATTGCCACCCAGCCCGACTGCTGGCGGCGTGCCGCGGAGGCCGGGGCGGTGTTCGACGGGCTGCCGCGTCCGGGCGAGCGGGTCGCCGTCACCGGGTGCGGCACCTCCTGGTTCATGGCCATCGCGTACGCGGCGCTGCGCGAGGCGGCCGGGCAGGGCGAGACGGACGCGTACCCCTCGTCGGAGTTCCCGGCCGGGCGCCCGTACGACCGGGTCGTGGCGATCACCCGCTCCGGCACGACGACCGAGGTGCTGGAACTCCTCGCCGGGCTGCGCGGCAAGGTCACCACCGTCGCGCTGACCGCCGACCCGAGGACGCCGGTGATGGACGCCGCCGACACGGTGGCCGTACTGGACTGGGCGGACGAGGAGTCGGTCGTCCAGACCCGGTTCGCCACCACCGCGCTGGCCTTTCTGCGGGCCGGCCTGGAGGCGTCGGGTCCGCTTCCGGCCGGGGTGAAGACGGTGGCCGCCGCGGCGGTCGACGCGGAACTCGCGGTGACCGAGCCGCTGGACGAGGCGGTGGTCTCGGCCGAGCAGTGGACGTTCCTGGGGCGCGGCTGGACGTACGGTCTGGCGCAGGAGGCCGGGCTGAAGATGCGCGAGGCGGCGGGCGCCTGGACGGAGTCGTACCCGGCCATGGAGTACCGCCACGGCCCGATCTCGATCACCGGACCCCACCGGGTGGCGTGGGTGTTCGGTCCGCTGCCGGAGGGGCTCGCCGGCGAGGTGGCACGGGTGGGCGGCACGCTGGTCGCGCACGCCACCGCGGACCCGATGGCCGATCTGATCCGGGCGCAGCGGCTGGCGGTGGCGCTCGCGGAGTCGAAGGGGTACGACCCGGACCGTCCGCGCAACCTCTCGCGCAGCGTGATCCTTTCGTCCTGAGTCCGCTGCTCGGGCCGCCGCGGCGATACCGCGGCGGCGATTTTGTATGGATGCGCAACAAACCGCACTAGTGGACTAGACCTATCGGGGTTCCTCGGGCGAAACTGTTTCCCGTGAAACACGTCATCGCCCTCGATGTGGGCGGCACCGGAATGAAGGCCGCACTGGTCGGGGCCGATGGCGCCCTGCTGTACGAGGCGCGGCGGGCGACCGGCAGAGAGCGCGGCCCCGACGCCGTCGTGGAGTCGATCCTCGCCTTCGCCGCGGACCTGCGGGCGTACGGCGAGGAGCACCTCGGCGAGAGCGCCGTCGCGGCCGGTGTCGCCGTACCCGGCATCGTCGACGCGGAGAACGGGATCGCGGTCTACGCCTCGAACCTGGGCTGGCGCGACGTACCCATGCGGGACCTGCTCGGCGAGCGGCTCGGCGGCGTCCCCGTCGCGCTCGGCCACGATGTGCGCACCGGCGGGCTCGCCGAGGGCCGGATCGGCGCGGGCAAGGGAGCCGACCGCTTCCTCTTCGTACCGCTGGGCACCGGGATCGCCGGGGCCATCGGCATCACGGGCACCATCGAGTCCGGCGCGCACGGGTACGCGGGCGAGATCGGCCACATCGTGGTCCGGCCGGACGGCCCGGACTGCGGCTGCGGCCAGCGCGGCTGCCTGGAGACCCTGGCGTCCGCCTCCGCGGTGACCCGTGCCTGGGCCGCCGCGTCCGGCGACCCGACGGCGGACGCCGCCGACTGCGCGAAGGCCGTCGAGTCGGGCGATCCGGCGGCCGTGGAGGTCTGGCGGAACGCGGTGGACGCGCTCGCCGCCGGGCTGGTCACCGCGCTGACACTGCTCGACCCGCGCGCCCTCATCATCGGTGGCGGGCTCGCCGAGGCCGGGGAAACCTTGTTCACACCACTCCGTGCGGCCGTCGAGGAACGTGTCACGTTCCAGAAGCTGCCCCACATCGTCCCGGCGGCCCTCGGGGACACCGCCGGATGCCTGGGCGCAGGGCTGCTCGCCTGGGATCTTCTCTCCACGGAGGTATCCGCCTGATGGCCGGACGCGCAGACAGCACAGTTCTCGCAGGTGCCCGGGTGGTGCTTCCCACCGGGACCGTCGAGGACGGCCGGGTGATCGTCGAGGGCACCCGGATCGCCGGCTCGGTACCGGAGGGCGCCCCGACCGTCGACCTGAGCGGCCACTGGGTGGTCCCGGGCTTCGTCGACATGCACAACCACGGCGGCGGCGGCGCTTCCTTCACCTCGGGCACCGTGGACGAGGTCCTCACCGGCATCCGCACCCACCGCGAGCACGGCACCACCACCCTGGTCGCCTCCACCGTCACCGGCGAGATGGACTTCCTCGCCCAGCGGGCGGGCGTCCTCTCCGAACTGGTCGAGCAGGGCGACCTGGCCGGTATCCACTTCGAGGGACCGTTCATCTCGCCGTGCCGCAAGGGCGCGCACAGCGAGGACCTGCTGCGCCACCCGGACCCGGCCGAGGTCCGCAAGCTGATGGACGCGGCGCGCGGCACCGCGAAGATGTTCACGCTCGCCACCGAACTGCCCGGCGGCATCGAATCGGTGCGGCTGCTCGCCGAGCACGGCGTGATCGCCGCGATCGGGCACACCGACGCGACGTACGAGCAGACCGTCGAGGCGATCGACGCGGGCGCCACCGTCGCCACGCACCTGTTCAACGCGATGCCGCCGCTCGCCCACCGCGAGCCCGGTCCGATCGCCGCCCTCCTGGAGGACGAGCGGATCACCGTCGAGCTGATCAACGACGGTACGCATCTGCACCCCGCCGCCCTGGAGCTGGCCTACCACCACGCGGGCGCCCACCGCGTCGCGCTGATCACCGACGCCATGGACGCGGCCGGATTCGGCGACGGCCGGTACCAGCTCGGCCCGCTCGCGGTCGAGGTCAAGGACGGCGTCGCACGGCTGGTGGAGGGCAACTCGATCGCGGGCTCCACGCTCACCCTGGACACCGCGTTCCACCGTGCCGTGACCATCGACCGGATCCCGGTCGACGACGTCGTGCAGTCCATCTCCGCCAACCCGGCACGGCTGCTCGGCGTGTACGACCGGGTCGGCTCGCTGGAACCGGGCAAGGACGCGGACCTGGTGGTCCTGGACGCGGACTTCACGCTCAAGGGCGTCATGCGCAAGGGCGAATGGATCATCGATCCGCAGATCGGCTGATTCGACCCGTTGTTGACGGCGAATCGAATGCGTAACGAAGAGACGGCGGTTGGTCCGGAGGTCTGGGCCGACCGCCACCTCTTTGACATGATCGCCTTGGAAACAGGCAGAGAAAGCGCATTCCGTCCAAGGATTCGCGCTCCAGAGCAGGGATCGAGGGAGCGGCCGCGGTGATCCTGACGGTCACACTGAATACGGCACTCGACCTGACGTACGGCGTCCCGGAACTCGTCCCGCACGCCAGCCACCGCGTCAGCGACATGTCCGAGCGCCCCGGCGGCAAGGGCCTCAACGTGGCACGGGTGCTCTCCGCCCTCGGCCACGACACGGTGGTCACCGGATTCGCCGGGGGCACCACCGGAGCCGTACTGCGCGAGCTGCTGGCCGTACCGGCGCCACGGGACACCGATCCGGCGGCCGCCACCGGCACCGCGCCGGCCGTCGCGTCGATCACCGACGCCCTCGTCGCCGTCGCCGGGAACACCCGCCGCACGATCGCCGTCGTCGACCGGGCCACCGGCGACACCACCCAGCTCAACGAACCCGGCCCGCTCGTCAGCGCCGACGAATGGGCCGCACTCCTCGGCCGCTACGAGGAGCTCCTCACCGGGGCCGACGCCGTCGCCCTCTGCGGCAGCCTGCCGCCCGGCATACACGTCGGCGCCTACGCCGAACTGGTCCGCCTGGCCCGTGCGGCGGGCGTCCCGGTCCTCCTGGACACCAGTGGCGAACCCCTGCGCCGGGGAATCGCCGCCCGCCCCGACCTGATCAAGCCCAACGCGGACGAGCTCACCCAGCTCACCGGCTCCCGCGAACCGCTGCGCGCCACGCGCGACGCCCGCCGCCGCGGTGCGCACGGGGTCGTCGCGTCCCTGGGCCCGGACGGCATGCTGGCGGTCACCCCCGACGGCGTCTGGCAGGCGTCCCCGCCCGCCAAGGTCCGGGGCAACCCGACCGGTGCGGGCGACTCCGCGGTGGCCGGGCTGCTGTCCGGCCTCGTCGAGGGGCTGAGCTGGCCGGACCGGCTGCGGCGGGCGGTGGCACTGTCGACGGCGACCGTGCTCTCCCCGACGGCCGGGGACTTCGACCGCACGGCGTACGAGGAGCTGCTGCCGCGCGTCGGCGTCGAGGAACACGCAACGGCGGCCTGAGGCCGCACCCGTACCGAACCCGCCCGAGCGCGGGTCCGAAGAAGTAGCAAGAGGTCAGCATGCCGCTCGTCAGCACCGGTGAACTCGTCTCCGCCGCACAGGCCGAGGGACGCGGAATCGCCGCCTTCAATGTCATCACGCTGGAGCACGCGGAGGCCATCGCGGCCGGCGCCGAGCGTGCCGGGGCACCCGCCATCCTGCAGATCTCCGAGAACGCCGTGAAGTTCCACGGCGGTCGGCTCTCGGCCGTCGCCGTCGCGGCCGCCGCCGTCGCCCGCGCCTCCGACGCCCCCCTCGCCCTCCACCTCGACCACGTCGAGTCCGTGGAGCTGCTGCACCAGGCGCACACCGAGGGGTTCGGCTCGGTCATGTTCGACGCCTCCAAGCTGCCGTACGAGGAGAACGTGCGCGCCACGGCCGAGGCGGTGGCCTGGGGGCATGAGCGCGGCATCTGGATCGAGGCCGAACTCGGCAAGGTCGGCGGCAAGGAGGGCGAGGCCCCGCTCGACGCCCACGCCCCTGGCGTCCGCACCGACCCGGCCGAGGCCGCCGCGTACGTCCGCGACACCGGAGTGGACGCGCTGGCCGTCGCGGTCGGCTCCTCGCACGCCATGACCGAGCGCACCGCCGCCCTGGACCACGCCCTGATCGGCCGGCTCCGCGACGCCGTCCCGGTCCCGCTGGTGCTGCACGGCTCCAGCGGCGTCCCGGACGACGAGATCCGACAGGCCGTCGCCTCCTCCGGCATGGTCAAGATCAATGTGGGCACGGCACTGAACACGGCGTTCACCGGCGCGGTACGGGCCTACCTGGCCGAGAACACCACGGGCGTGGACCCGAGGAAGTACATCGCCCCCGGGCGCGAGGCGATGGCCGCGACGGTGGCGGGGTTCCTGGCGCTGATGGGCTGACGCCCCGCACGCAAGAGCGGTCCGGCCCCCACACCCGAAGGCGTGGGGGCCGGACCGCTCGCGTAGGGGTCAGCGCTTCACGTGACCGGCCTTCAGCGACAGCTGATCAAGATTGGCGTCGCACTGGTCGCCCTCGTTGCACGAGATCGTGATCGAGTTCGAGCCCTTGCTGAGCTGGATCCAGGAGTACGTGGTCGTCCAGCCCTTCTCCAGGTCGCCTTCCGGCGCCTTCGCGTAGTTCTCCATGTTGATGCCGCGGGGAGCCTCGGAGTTGACCGTGAGGGACGTCTTGGCGTCCTTGCCCGGCACGCCGTACGTCACGAACAGCGTGTACTCACCGGCCTCCGGCACCTCGACCGACCAGGTCGCGGACCTGCCGACCTCGTTGAGATTGATGTACTGGCCGTTGGCGCTCTTGGCACCCGGGGTCGTGTTGTCCAGCTGGGCCGAACCGCCGAGCTTCAGCGTCGCCGCGTCCTGCTTGGGGAGCTCGACCGGAGCCTCGGAGCTCGGGGACCCCTTGGGCTTCGGGGACTCCTGCACCTGGCTGCCGGGACCGGCGGAGGTGGTGGCCTCGTCCTTCTTCTTGCCCTTGTCGTTGCCCGTGATCAGCGCGGCGCCGATACCGATGAGGACGACCAGGACCACCGCGACCGCGCCGATGAGCAGGCCCTTGGTGTTCGGGCCGCCCTTGCCGGGGCCGCCGGTGCGGCCGCGGCCGCCCTGCTGCTGGACCTGCGCGGTGGGGGCGCCGCCGGGGTACGTCTCCGGGGCCGCGTACTGCGTGTTCGGCTGGCCGTACGCCTGCTGGTGCGGCACCTGCTGCCCGTACTGGCGCTCGCCGACGGTCCGCACCTGGTTGTACGAGGTCCGGGGCACACCGGGCTGCGGAGCCACCGGAGGGTAGCCGTAGCCGCCCTGCCTCGGCGGCTGGGCGCCCGCTGCCTGTCCGTCCTCGTACAGGTAGCCGAACGGATCGTCGTCCTCGGGCGTGTTTGCGCCGTTGTTCCCGGCCGTCATCCCTGGGTCACTCCTCACCATGTCGCCAGCCGTCGCCGAAAATTGCCAGCCGTGGCCGACCGGCCGAGCCTACCCCGAACGGCCCGCACCAAGAATTGCCGTCGTCCGCCCCGCAACCGCGGCCGTGCGCGGGAACGGCGCCGCCGTGAACATCAGCCGGCCCTGCGGTGAACCTTCGCCCGGGACCGCTTCTCCACGTACATCCGCTGGTCCGCGGAGCGCAGTACCTCTTCGGCGGTCATGCCGCAGGCGGCCCAGCCGATGCCGAAGCTCGCCCCGACGCGTACCGCCCGCCCGTCGACCCTGATGGGCGGAATGATGGCGTTACGGAGGCGTACGGCCAGGTCCGCGGCATCCGCGGCGCCGAGTCCGTCGGCGAGCACGACGAATTCGTCACCCCCGAGCCGGGCGACGGTGTCGCCGTCGCGGACACAGGTGGTCAGGCGTCGGGCGACCTCGATCAGCACGGCGTCGCCGGTGTGGTGGCCGAAGCGGTCGTTGATCGACTTGAAGCCGTCGAGGTCGCAGAAGAGGACCGCGAGGCCCTTCGCCCCGTCGTCGTTCTCGGTGTCGGGTGCGACGGAATGCACATGGTGGTCGTACGGCCCGCCGGGCGCCGCGTCCACGTCGTAGCCGTGCGTCCGCGCGTCCGGATCGTCGGCGTCGCCGTACGCGGCGTCCAGCGCCTCGACCGGGGTGGTGGCCACCGAGTGCGGGCGCTCGCAGAGCCGGGAACCGAGCCGGGAGCGCAGTTCGGCGCTGTTGGGCAGACCGGTGAGCGCGTCGTGCGAGGCACGGTGTGCGAGATGCAGCTCGTGGCGCTTGCGCTCCTCGATGTCCTCGACGTGGGTGAGCAGGAAGCGCGGGCCGTCCGCGGTGTCGGCCACGACGGAGTTGCGCAGCGACACCCAGAGGTAGGTGCCGTCCCGCCGGCCGAGCCGCAGCTCGGCCCGACCGCCCTCGGCGGAGGTGCGCAGCAGAGTGCCGATGTCCTCGGGGTGGACGAGGTCGGCGAAGGAGTAACGGCGCAGCACGGACGCCGGGCGGCCGAGCAGCCGGCACAGGGCGTCGTTGGCGCGCAGCAGCCGGCCGTGCTGGTCGCCGCCCATCTCCGCGATGGCCATGCCGCTGGGCGCGTACTCGAAGGCCTGGCGGAAGGACTCCTCGCTGGCCCGCAGCGCCTGCTGCTCCCGCTCCAGACGGACCAGGGCGCGCTGCATGTTTGCTCTCAGCCGGGCGTTGCTGATCGCAATGGCCGCCTGCGACGCGTACATCTGGAGGGCCTCACGGCCCCAGGCGCCGGGGCGGCGGCCGTTGCGGGGGCGGTCGACGGAGATGACGCCCAGCAGATCGGGGCCGCCGCCGGACGCGTACATCGGGGCGTAGAGGCGGTCCTGGGGGTGCCACTCGTCCTCGAAGCGGGGATCGGGCCCGTCGGTGTGCCACTGCGGTACGTCGTCGTCGAGGAGGACCCAGCCGTCGGTGTGGGGTATGAAGCGGAGCTCGTCCCACTCCTCACCCATCGAAAGCCTGCGCTCCCAGGAGCTGCGCGAGCCGACGCGGCCGGTGATGAGGGCTTCCGCCGCACTGCTGCCCGCGAAGGCGGCGACGACGAGATCGCCGTCGGCACGGACCAGGTTCACGCAGGCAAGCTCGTAGCCGAGGCCGGCGACGATTCCGTCGGCCACGGTCTGCAGCGTGTCGGCCAGGCTCCGCGCCGTGTTGAGATCGGCGACGGCCTGGTGCAGCTGCCGCAGCGTCGCAAGACGGACGTACGGCTCCGACTCGGCCTCCATTGCTCGCACTCCCCGAGACCTCGACAGCACTCCAGGTTTCATATCGACGTACTTACCGCAGTGTCACGGCCACTGAATCACAGTGAGCTGTGCAGTCGGTACACAGGGTCAGCAAATATTGCACTCTGTGACTCAAGTCACAACAGATGGTAAAGGGGCGTGCGTGCCGCGCGGCTGCGGTCCGTCCTTTTCTTGAACGCAAATCCCGGCGTTGCAGTACCGGCCGCCGCGGCCGTGACCGGGGTCCTAGGACCGGCCTGGTCCCCTGGTCCGATGCGGCGGGACGGCCGGCGCGGCTAGCGTGCCGGGTGTGTTGCAGACGAAATCCCCCGCCCCGCGTTCCGAGCCCATCCTCCATGCTGAGGGGGTGAGCAACGATGAGTTCCGGGGCGCCCTCGCCCGACTGGCCGCCGGAGTGGTGCTGATCACCGCCGAGGAACCGCCCCTGGACGAGAACGGACGCGGCGAGGACGTCGGGATGACGGCGACCGCCTTCATGTCGGTGTCGCTGGACCCGCCGCTGGTCCTGGTCAGCCTGCGCAACGACTCACGGATGGACGACCTGCTGGCGGAGCAGCCGCTGTGGGCGGTCTCCGTGCTGGCCGAGAGCCAGCGGCACATCGCCGGACGGTTCGCGATGAAGGGCCGGATCAGCGACCGGCTGCTGTTCGAGGACATCCCCTACAAGAGGGGAGAGGTCACCGGCGCACCACTGGTCGGCGGCGCGCTGGCCACGCTGGAGTGCCGCACCGAGCAGCGGGTCCTGGCGGGCGACCACACGCTGGTGATCGGCCGGGTCCTGAGCGCGGCCCTGCCGAGCGGGGACGGCTCGCCGCTGACGTACTTCCGGGGGCGGTACCGGCAGTTGGGGTGAGTCTCCCCCGACCGCCGCGCGGCCGGTCCTGCGTCGTCACCGGTCGCGGCCGGCCATGCGTCGTCACCAGTCGCGGCCGGAGCGCCCGCGCTTCGTCTCGCCGCGCTGCTTCTTCTCGCGCAGCCGGCGTTCGTTGATACCGCGCGGAATCCTGGTCTTGCGGCGCGGCCTGGGGGGCGGTGCCGTGGCCTCGGCCAGCAGGGAGGCGAGCCGCACGAGCGCCGTCTCCCGGTTGCGCCACTGGGAGCGGTGTTCGGACGCCCGTACCGCGATCACTCCGTCCACCAGCCTGTTCTCCAGACGCTGGAGCGCCCGCTCCTTCCACACCTCGGGAAGCGATTCGGTCGCCGCGAGGTCGAAGCGGAGCTCCACCTGGGAGTCGCTGGTGTTGACGTGCTGCCCGCCGGGCCCGGAGGACCGCGAGAAACGCCACATGAGCTCGGCCTCCGGCAGGGAGACCGAACCGCGGATGACATAGGGCCCGGACATGACACCCATGTTCCCCGGCCCACGGGGCGTTCGTCATCTTCTTTTGCCGTACGGGCTGTGCCGCACGGCACGGGCAGGACATCGGGCCGACCGGGGGACTTCAGTAAAGAAAGTAAAGGGAGAAGGAACCTCCCGGCCCCTCGTCCGCGTTATGACCTGTGACGGTAGCTTCTTGATGGCATGAAGCCCGCACTCGACGATGAAAGGGACTTCCCATGGCTGTAAGCCTGTCCAAGGGCGGCAACGTCTCGCTCACCAAGGAGGCCCCGGGCCTGACCGCCGTCACGGTCGGCCTCGGATGGGACGTCCGCACCACCACCGGCACCGACTTCGACCTCGACGCCTCGGCGATCGCGGTGGACACCGGCGGCAAGGTCGTCTCCGACGGCCACTTCGTCTTCTTCAACAACAAGTCGACGCCGGACCAGACCATCGTCCACACCGGTGACAACGTCACGGGCCAGGGCGAGGGCGACGACGAGCAGATCAACGTCAACCTGGCGGGCCTGCCGGCCGAGGTCGACAAGATCGTCTTCCCGGTCTCGATCTACGACGCCGAGACGCGCAGCCAGAACTTCGGCCAGGTGCGCAACGCCTTCATCCGCATCGTCAACCAGGCCGGGGGCACGGAGATCGCCCGTTACGACCTGAGCGAGGACGCCGCCACCGAGACCGCCATGGTCTTCGGCGAGCTCTACCGCAACGGCGCGGAGTGGAAGTTCCGCGCGGTCGGCCAGGGTTACGCCTCGGGCCTGCGCGGCATCGCCCAGGACTTCGGCGTCAACCTCTGACGTCCCGCAGCCGGTAGATCCGTACACACCGGGAGCCCCCGGCCGCGTCTCCCGCGGCCGGGGGCTCCCGTGCGTCTGCGCGATGTTGCACAACTTCCCCTGGATCCCGCCGAATAGCGAACACAAGCGCACTTCATTCGGACAAGAAGTGGTCAAAAAAATGTGAGGTATTTGTTAGTACACCGTCAATCTTGGTCATTCGGTGGCACGCTCTCCGCTCGTAACCCCCCACGGAACGAGCAACGGAGAACACATGACCCCCCACATGAACACCCGTCGCGCCGCAGCCCTGGCCGCCGTGGCCGCGATGGTCGTCGTCGGCGTCCAGACCGGATCGGCGAACGCCGCCCCGGACAACGGCACCGACGCCCCCTCCGCCTCTCGCAGCACCGTCCCCTTCGCCGCGAACAGCGGCTCGCAACGCGCCGCCGCCATCAAGTCCGCCCAGGCCGACGCCTCTTCGACCGCCGACTCCCTCGGTCTCGGCAGCAAGGAGAAGCTGATCGTCCGTGACGTGATCAAGGACGCCGACGGCACGGTCCACACCCGCTACGAGCGCACCTACGCCGGGCTCCCGGTCATCGGCGGCGACCTGGTCACCCACACCGCTCGCGGCGGCGGGCTCAAGGGCGTCACCAAGGCGGCCAAGGCCCGGATATCCGTGCCGTCGACGACGGCGAAGATCAAGACCGCGGCCGCCGCCCGCAAGGTGATCTGGGCCGGCGACGGCAAGCCCGTCCTCGCCTTCGAGACGGTGCGGACCGGGGTGCAGAAGGACGGCACGCCCAGCAGGCTGCACATCATCACCGACGCGACCACCGGCAAGAAGCTCCGGAGCTACGAGGCGATCGAGACCGGCATCGGCAACAGCCAGTACAGCGGCCAGGTGGATCTGACGACCACCAAGACCGGCTCCGGTTTCGAGCTGACCGACGGCGACCGGGGCGGCCACAAGACGTACGACCTCAACCAGGGCGAGAGCGGCACCGGCTCCCTCGTCACGGACGACGACGACACCTGGGGCGACGGCACCGGCAACGACCGCCAGACCGCCGCCGTCGACGCCGCCTACGGTGCGGCGAAGACCTGGGACTTCTACAAGTCCGCGTTCGGCCGCGACGGCATCGCCGGTGACGGCAAGGCCGCGTACTCGCGGGTCCACTACGGCGACGCGTACGTCAACGCCTTCTGGGACGACAGCTGCTTCTGCATGACGTACGGCGACGGCGCCGACAACAAGAGCGCCCTCACCGCTCTCGACGTCGCGGGCCACGAGATGAGCCACGGCCTGACCGCGTCCACCGCCAACCTCGACTACTTCGGCGAGTCCGGCGGACTCAACGAGGCGACCAGCGACATCCTCGGCACCGCGGTGGAGTTCTCCGCCGACAACAGCACGGACGTCGGCGACTACCTCATCGGCGAGAAGATCGACATCAACGGCGACGGCACCCCGCTGCGCTACATGGACGAGCCGAGCAAGGACGGCGGCTCCGCGGACTACTGGGACAGCAGCGTCGGCGACCTCGACGTGCACTACTCCTCCGGCGTCGCCAACCACTTCTTCTACCTGCTGTCCGAGGGCAGCGGCGCGAAGACGATCAACGGCGTCGACTACGACTCCCCGACCGTCGACGGCTCCACGGTCACCGGCATCGGCCGGGACAAGGCCGTCCAGATCTGGTACAAGGCCCTCTCCGAGTACATGACGTCGAGCACCGACTACGCGGCCGCCCGCACGGCGACCGAGAAGGCGGCGACCGACCTGTACGGGGCGGACAGCGCCGAACTGGAGGCCGTCGACGCCGCGTGGAGCGGCGTCAACGTGAAGTAGCGCCACCCGCTCGTGCACGGGAGCCGGTCAGCCCTCCGAGGCGGGCCGGCTCCTGCCGTACAGCCAGGTGTTCCACAGCTTCGTCAGATCCTGACCGGTCGTCTTCTCCACATAGGCGGTGAAGTCGGCGGTGGACGCGTTGCCGTGCCGGTGGGCCTTCGTCCAGCCCTTGATGAGCGCGAAGAACTTCTTGTCGTCGTGCACGGCCTGCCGGATCTTGTGGATCACCATCGCCCCGCGCCCGTACACCGGCGCCTGCGAGATGTCCGCGGCCGTCGGTGGATCGGCGGGCGGAAAGGCCCAGTTGTCGTCGTCCTCGAAGGCGGCGTCGAACCGGTCCTGGACCGGGTTGTCCTCCTTGTCGGCCTCCCACATCCACTCCGCGTAGGTCGCGAAGCCCTCGTTGAGCCACATGTCCCGCCAGCTCTCGGGCGTGACGGAGTTCCCGAACCACTGGTGGGCCATCTCGTGGACGAGCAGCCCGGTGCTCGGCGGGCCCGGGAAGTACGGCCGGTTCTGGGTCTCCAGCGCGTATCCGGCGTCCCCGGGACGCCCGACGATCGCGCCCGTGGCGGAGAAGGGGTACGGGCCGAAACGTTCCGCCTCCCATTTCACGACCTCGGGAACACGGGCGAGCACCCGCGCGCTGTCCGCCGCCACCTTCGTGTCCGCGGCGGTGAACACCTTGATGCCGTCCGGGGTGGTCGACGACTTCGTGTCGAACCGGCCGATGGCGACCGTCGCGAGATAGCTCGCCATCGGTTCGGCGACGTGCCAGTGGTACGTGGTGCTGCCGTCGGAGGTCGCGCGGGACGCCAGCTCGCCGTTGGAGACGGCCGTCAGCCCCTTGGCGACGGTGACGGTGATGTCGTACGACGCCTTGTCGCTCGGGTAGTTGTTGCCGGGGAACCAGGCCATGGACCCGGTCGGTTCACCGAGCGCGACCGCTCCGTCCGCCGTCCTCAGCCAGCCCTCCTTCGACTTGTCCGGGTCGGTGATGGTCTGCGGGGTGCCGGAGTAGTGGACGACGGTACGGAACGTCCTGCCCTTGCGGAGGTGGCTCCCGATGTCGGCGTCGGGACGCAGCGTCAGCTCGTGGCCTGCCCGGTTGACCGCGGCCGGGCGGCCCTCGACGGTCGCGGACTGCACGGTGAGTCCGACGAGGTCCAGGTTGAAGGCGCTGAGGTCCTGGGTGGCGCGCGCGGTGATGGTCGCGGTGCCGCGCAGCCGGCGGGCGGGCGCGTCGACGTCGAGGGCGAGGTCGTAGTGCGTGACGTCGTAACCGCCGTTGCCGAGCCTCGGGAAGTACGGGTCGTGCAGACCGGCCGCGCCGGGGGTGCCTTCGACCCCTCCGGCGCACCCGGTCGAGGTCGTCAGCACCAGCAGGGCGAGGGCGGCGTTGCGTGCCGTACGGCGAACCGGTGTTCGGTGATCCACACACGTGATCCTAGGCACGGGACCGATCCTAGGCGCGGGGCGTCTGAACGCGGGGTGCCGACGCGGCGGACCGGCCGGGCGCGGGGCGGGGGTGAGCCAGGTGGGGGAGGCGGGCCGGGCCGGGCGAGGAAACGGAATGACGCGCGCCGGGCGGCGGGCCGGAAAACCCTGTTCGCCCGGTCCGTCCGTCCTGTCCTGCCCCGCCCGTCCTGTCCGCCCCGCGGACCGGACGGGCCGCTCGGACTACTTGGCGAGGGCTGCGACGCCGACCGTCGCGAACTTCTCGTCGAGGTCACCGCTGGGGGCTCCGGCCACGCCGATGGCCGCCACCGGGGCCCCCTTGACCTGCACCGGGGCGCCGCCCGCGAGGAACAGGGTGCCGGGGATGTCCTTGAGGGTCGGGGCCTGCTGCAGGCGCTTGGCCAGCTCGGAGGTGGGCGCGTTCCAGGAGACGGCGGTGTACGCCTTCTTCACGGCCGACTCGTACGACTGCGGGCCGGCCCCGTCGCCGCGCAGCGTCACGATGGTGTTGCCGTTGCGGTCGACGACGGCGACGGAGACACGCTGGTTCTCCTTCTGCGCGGCGTCGAGGGTGGCCTGCGCGGCCTTGGTGGCGGCGGCCACGGTCAGGTGGGTGGTCTGCTGGAGGTTACGGTTCGCGGTGTCGGCCTGGACGGTGGCCGCGGGCGCGGCGGCCGGGGTGGAGGCGTTGGCGGACATGGCGCCGAAGGTCCCGGCGCCGAGGGCGACGGCGGCGACGGCACCGGTCAGGACGCGGGTACGCGGCGACAGCTTCTTCATGGTGGGTTCCTTCGGCAGCAGTTCGGTGGTTGAGCTTCTTCCGCTCTGCCATCGATCCTCCGGCCGCACCGGGCGCCGTACGGTCGGCGGACCGGCTCGATGCCACGCGCGGGACGACCGACGGCCCCATCGGCCGATCGGTTGATGCGGGGGTGGCCGTCCGGGGTGACCATGGATGTGTCTGTGCAGGTCAGCAGTGCCGATGACGACGGTGAGGAGCGAGAGCACAAGGTGAAGCACCGAACCCGATCGGCACCCGGCACGGCCACGGGACGGACCGACGGCACCGGAACAGGCGGGAGCGGCGACCCCGAAGCACGTCGGCTCACGCTCCTGATGCACGCCGCGTTCTTCCTGCTGCTCGGTGCCTCGCTCGCCCGCTTCCTGCTGCGGCACCCCGGCGAGGGCCGCACCCCGTGGATCATCGCGCTCTCCGTCGCGCTGGCCGTGCTGTACGTGCTCGGACCGGTGCTCGGTTCGCGTCCCACACCGCGCAGCCTGGTGTGGCTGGGGGTGCTGGTCGCCGTGTGGATGGTGCTGGTCGTCCTCGCGCCGAGCTTCGCGTGGTGCGCGGTCCCGCTGTTCTACACCGGGCTGCGGATCCTTCCGCCACGCGCCGCACTCGTGCTCGTCGCCCTGCTCACCCTGTTCGTCGTCGCCGCACAGCTGCGACTGGCCGAGGGTTTCGACCCGAACCTGGTGCTCGCACCGCCCGCGGTGGCGGCCGTCGCCACAGCGGTCTTCGTCCATATGCAGCGTCAGGCCGTGCGGCAGCGCGAACTGATCGACGACCTGCTGCGCACCCGCCGCGAACTGGCCGCCACCGAACGCCGCGAGGGAACCCTCGCGGAACGACAGCGGCTCTCGATGGAGATCCACGACACCCTCGCGCAGGGCCTGTCCAGCCAGCAGATGCTGCTCCAGGCCGCCGACCGCACCTGGGACGCCGACCCCGCGACCGCCCGCCGCCATGTCCGCACGGCGACGGGTATCGCGGAACGCAATCTCGCCGAGGCCCGTCGCTTCGTCCACGACCTGGCCCCGGCGGATCTCGCGGAGGGCGGCGGCCTGGAGGCGGCGTTGCACGCACTGGCCGCACGCGAGACGGCGCAGGCGCAGGGGCGGCTCACCGTCCGCTGCCATGTGGAGGGAGAGCAGCACACCCCGCCGCCCGACCGGGTGCAGTCCGCTCTGCTGCGCATCGCACAGGGCGCCCTGGCCAATGTGAAGGAGCACGCGCACGCGACGGAGGCCGCGCTGACGCTGACCCGTCTCGACGACCGGATCGTCCTGGACATCGCCGACAACGGGCAGGGCTTCACACCCGCCGGGCGCTCCGGACCCGCCGACGGCGTACGCGGCCACGGGCTGCCCGCGATGCGCGCCAGGCTGCACCAGCTCGGCGGCACACTGACGATCGAGTCGGCACCGGGCGAGGGCACGGTCCTGTCCGCCGCCGTCCCCCTCACGCCCGCCGCCCCGGAGGACCCCGTCACGCCCGCCCCCGCCCCGAAGGACCCCGCATGAACGCGAAGCCGCCCGTACGCATCCTGCTCTGCGACGACCACGCCGTCGTACGCGCCGGGCTGCTCGCGCTGCTCGGCAGCGAACCGGACATCGAGGTCGTCGGCGAGGCCGGCAGCGGCGAGGAGGCCGTCGCCCTGGCCGCCAAGCTCGCCCCCGACGTCGTCCTGATGGACCTCCAGCTCGGCGAGGGCATGGACGGCGTCGAGGCCACTCGCCGCATCGCCGCCGCCGATGCCCACGTCCTGGTCCTCACCACGTACGACACGGACGCCGACATCACCCGCGCCATCGAGGCGGGCGCCACCGGCTATCTGCTGAAGGCCGAGCGCCCGGAGGAACTGTTCGCCGCGATCCGCTCGGCCGCCCAGGGCCGCACCACGCTCTCCCCGCCCGTGGCCAGCCGCGTCATGGCCCGCATGCGCAAGCCCCGGCCCGGCCTCACCGACCGCGAACTCGACATCCTGGCCCAGCTCTCCCAGGGCCTGGGCAACCGGGACATCGCCCGCGCCCTGTTCATCAGCGAGGCCACGGTGAAGACCCACCTGGGCCGCATCTACGACAAACTCGGCGTCGACACCCGCGCGGGCGCCGTCGCCGTGGCGAAGGAGCAGCGGCTGCTCCCGTAGACCCCGGACCGGCCCCGGTGGACCCCGGACCGGCCCCGGTGGATCCGGCGAGGACCGCCGCGGCACCGGCCGCACCCGATCGAGCAGCCACCCGCCCCGGCGTCGGCCCGTGCTCGGGCATGACACCATCGAACCGTGCTCGACATCGGCTACTCCCTCTCCCGGCGCTTCCCCGATCCCCCGCAGACCGACTACCGCCGCGCGGGCGTCCACGCCCTGCGGCACGACCTCTTCTCCGGGGACGTCTATCTCGCGGACACCAAGGCGGACCGCGAGGTGTCCACAGCCTGGGGATGGGTGCCGGTGCTCGACTTCGCGTGGGCGCTGTGCGACATCGTCGAGCAGATCGACCAGGACCCGCGCGGCAACCGCTCGCACCGGCCGCAGTTCGCGGAGCTGGACTTCACGGAGTCGTCCGACCGGATGCTCTTCGAACGCCGCTTCGGCTGGGTCGACGTCGAGGCCGACTGGATGCCCGGCGACGAGCCCCCGCTCACCTTCAACCACTCGATGCTGCGCCGCGAGGCCCGCGACTTCCTGCACGATCTGATCGCCGACCTCGCCGACATGCACGAAGGGCTCGCCGACAATCCCGTGATCTGGGACCTCCAGGCCCGCTTCCCCCGTATCTGATCCGGGCGTCCGGCCCGGTCCGGCGGCTACGCCTGCACCCGCACCCCGATCTGCGCCGCGAACGCCGGAGCCAGCTCCATCAGCTGCGCCGGGCTGATCACCGCACCCGCCAGCCGCTCCACCCCGCGCGCGATGTCCAGCCCCGCCACCGTCCGCAGGTCCACCGCCTCCATCCGTACGGAACTGAAGTCCGCCCGCTTCAGCACGCAGTCACGGAACTCCACCCGCATCAGCTCCGCGTTCCCGAAATCCGGCTCGGACAGCACACAGCCCTCGAACACCACGTCCTTCAGCCGCGCCTTCCGCAGATTCAGGTAGTCGATCTTCCCGCCGCGCACCAGCACCCGCTCCAGCACCGCGCCGTGCAGCTGCACCCCGCCCAGCCGCGCGTCCACCACCTCCACGTCCCGCAGCGACGCCCCCGCGAGATCGGTGCCCACACCCCGTACGCCCGTCAGCACCGAGTCGATGAAGCGGGCCCTGACCAGCTCCGTGCGGTCCAGTGCGCAGCCGTTCAGCGCGCAGTCCATGAACCGGGCGCCCGGCCCCGACTCGTCCGCCAGATCCGCCCCCTCGAAGCACACCCCGTCGTAGTCCCCGTCGGGCTCCAGGCCCTCCCCGTCGTACGGGACGAGCGGCGGAAGCCGCACCTCCGGCCGCCGTGCCGTCGCGATGGTGTCCGTCTTCCTGCTGCTGCGTGCCATGCCCCCCATCGTCACCCACCCCACTGACAACACCCCTCACGGCTGCGGGTGAAACGGAACGACCGCGGCGCCACGACGGGGCTTGACCTCAAGCGGACTTGAGGTCGGAGGGTGGCTCCACAGGTCCCGCAGGACCTGCCCGCCCCACAGCGACCGATACGACGGGGAGTCCACCGTGCATGCCATTCGCCTTCACACCTTCGGCCCGGCCGAGAACCTCGCCTACGAGCGGACCGACGACCCCGTGCCAGGCCCCGGCCAGGTCCGTGTCGCCGTGGCCGCGGCAGGCGTACACCTTCTCGACACGGCTCTGCGCGAGGGCATGAGCGGCCCGTTCCCGGCCCCCACCGAGCTGCCGACCATCCCCGGCCGCGAGGTCGCCGGCCGGGTCGAGTCACTCGGCGAGGGCACCGATCCCGGCTGGCTCGGCCGCCGCGTCGTCGCCCATATCGGCACGGTCCCGGGTGGCTACGCCGAACTCGCCGTCGTGGACGCCGAGAAGCTGCACCCGATCCCGGACGCCCTCGACGAAGCCGCGGCCGTCGCCATGATCGGCACCGGCCGCACCGCCCTGGGCATCCTGCAGTTCACCGAGCTCGGCCCCGGTTCCACCGTCGTCGTCCCGGCAGCGGCGGGCGGCATCGGCACCCTGATCGTGCAGTACGCCAGGAACGCCGGGGCCACCGTCATCGGCCTCGCCGGAGGCTCCGCCAAGGTCGCCGCCGTCCGGGCGAACGGCGCGGACCTCGCCGTCGACTACACGCTCCCCGACTGGGACCGGCAGGTCCACGCCCGTCTCGACGGGCTCGGCCGCCGCGCCACCGTCGTCTACGACTCCGTCGGGGGGACCACCGGCCGGGCCGCCGTCGGCCTCCTCGGCGCGGGCGGGCAGCACATCGTGTTCGGCTGGGCCGGCGCCGGACTCCACGACGGAGCCCCGCTCACCTTCACCGACGAAGAACTCGCCGAACGCGGCATCACCTCCGAGAGCGTGCTCGGCCCCGTCATGCTGGCGAAGGCGGGCGGTCTGCGCGCCCTCGAAACCCGTTCGCTCGCCGAAGCCGCCGTCGGCCGGCTCCGCCCCGCCGTGCAGCGCTTCCCGCTCGCCGAAGCCGCCGCCGCCCACCGCGCCCTGGAGACCCGGGGCACGATGGGCAAGGTGGTCCTGATCCCGTAGCCCGGCATCCCGGGGCCGGGCGGCACCCCTTGGCCCGGCATCCCGCGGCCGGGGGCGCTGCCGGGCCCGGCCGTCGGCCGTGGACCGACAGGTCCGTCACCCGGCGCCCGTCCCGGGTGTCCGCCGCATCCCCGTGAGGACTTACCGTCCGCCGAGCTCCGCCAACGCCCCGTCCGTCAGCCGGTACACCGTCCACTCGTCCTGCGGCCGCGCGCCCAGCGACTCGTAGAACGCGATGGACGGGGCGTTCCAGTTCAGCACCGACCACTCCAGGCGCTCGTAGCCCCGCGCCACACAGATCCGCGCCAGCTCCGTCAGCAGAGCCTTCCCGTGCCCACCGCCGCGCCGCTCCGGGCGCACGTACAGGTCCTCCAGGTAGATGCCGTGGACCCCACGCCACGTGGAGAAGTTCAGGAACCACAGGGCGAAGCCGACCGCCTCGCCGTCGTCCGACTCCGCGATGTGCGCGTACGCGGCGGGCCGCTCGCCGAACAGCGCCTCGTGCAGCTGTTCCTCGGTGGCCCTCACCTCGTGCAGGGCCTTCTCGTAGTCGGCCAGCTCACGGACCATGGCGTGGATGACGGGAACATCAGCAGGGGTCGCGGTGCGAATCATGAGGGCAGCGTAAGCACCGGCCCGTGACCGGCCGACTCCGCCCCCAGCAGCTGCCGCGCGATCTCGGCCTGTTCCGGATCCAGCCGCCGCCGCCCGTCCGACACGTCCCACAGACCGTTCTGCAGCAGCCGCCCCAGAGTCCAGGCCCGCGCCCGCTCCCGGTCCAGCCCCAGTGCCTGCGTCAGCACGTCGAACCGCCACCGCACCGCCGCCGCGTCGAACCTGTTGACCAGCGCCGGGAGCAGCTCGAACCCCGGATCGCCGACCAGTGGTTTCGGGTCGATGGCCACCCACCGGCCCTCCCTCCCGGCCAGTACGTTCCCGTAATGCAGGTCCCAGTGCAGCAACCGGTCCCCCGGCTCCCCGGCGACCTCCCGGACCGCCGCCGCGCAGTCCGCCAGCAGCCGCCGCTCCTCCTCGTCCACCAGCGCCGCCACCGCCCCCGGCGCCTCCTGAAGCATCCGCTCCGCCGTCTCCCCCAGTCCTCGCAGCGGAGGCAGCCCTCGCAGCTCCGGCGATCCCGGCGGTCCCGGCAGCGCGTGATCCGCCGGAGCCGGAGCCGGTACGGACGACAGCCGGGCCAGCAACTCCGCCAGAATCAGCACCGCCTCCCGCTCGTCCGCCATCCCCGCCAACGAACGGCGGCCGTCCAGCCGCTCCAGCAACAGCGTCCCCGTCGCCGCGTCGTGATCCAGCAGCTCCACGGCCCCCGCGCCCGCCTCGCCCCACACCCGCAGCGCGACCGGCTCCCCCACGGTCTCCTCGTCCACCGGCTGAAGCTTCAGCGCCGCCGGACGACCGTCGGCCACCCGCACCACCGGAAGCACCAGTGCGCACACCCCGTGGAACGCCTCACCGTCCCGCCGCAGCCCCCACCGCTCCAGGAACTCGGCGGCCCGCCCCGGCAGCGCCGCCAGAAAGGCCCGCCCGGCCGCTCCGTTGTACTTGGCCTGGGTGTCGATCAGTCCGTCCGGAATGTCAATCACGCAGACGATCGTAGAGCCGTGCGTCAATCGGATATGACTCCGAGCAGCCCCGCCCCGCCCACCCGGCCGCGCACCGCCGCCGGCTCGTGGATCCGCAGCGTCGGCTCATGGATCCGCAGCGCACCAGGCACCTACATCTGGCTGACCGCGCTCTTCGTCACGACCGTCATCGTGCACCAGATGTCCCCGGACTTCGAGGAGGACTTCCTGCGTCAGCGCTCGACCAACATCCACGAACTCTCCCACGACCCCGTACGCGTACTGATCGTCAGCGCCCTCTGGATCGACAGCGGCCGGTGGTTCCCCTACGCCGTCCTCTACACCGTCTTCCACGCCCCCGCCGAACGCTGGCTGGGCACCCTGCGCTGGCTCGCCGTCGCCATCGCGGCCCATGTCCTCGCCAGCCTCGTCAGCGAAGGCATCCTGGCCTGGGCCATCCGGCACGGACACGTACCGGAGTCCGCCGCCAACACGCTCGACATCGGGGTCAGTTACGCACTCGCTGGCGTCGTCGCGGTCCTCACGTACCACGTCCCGCAGCCCTGGCGGTACGTGTACCTCTTCGCCGTCGTCGTCTTCTACGGCATCCCGCTCATCGTCGGCCCCACCTTCACCGACGTCGGCCACTTCACCGCCGTGCTCATCGGCCTCGCCTGCTACCCACTGACCCGCTCCCGGCACAGGACGAAAACCCGTCCGGCGCAGTAACGTCCCGCTCACACGCTTCACCACAGGGCTTCACACCGGACAAAGCAGGGGCAACATGAGCACCGTCAGCACCGTCAACGGCGGCATATCGTTCTGGTACGCGGACCAAGGCACCCCCATGGCCCGGGAGCCCCTGCCCGGCGACACCACCGCCGACGTCTGCATCGTCGGCGGCGGATACACCGGGCTGTGGACCGCCTACTACCTCAAGAAGGCCGTCCCCTTCCTCAACATCGTCGTCCTCGAAGGCAAGTTCTGCGGCTACGGCGCCTCCGGGCGCAACGGCGGCTGGCTCTACAACGGCATCGCGGGCCGCGACCGATACGCGAAACTCCATGGACACGAAGCCGCCGTCCGCCTCCAGCAGGCGATGAACGACACCGTCGAGGAAGTCGTCCGCATCGCCGCCGAGGAGAACATCGACGCCGACATCCACCAGGGCGGTGTGCTCGAAGTCGCCTACACACCGGCCCAACTGGCCCGGCTCAAGGACTTCCACTCCGCGGAGATCGCCTTCGGCGAGAAGGACCGTGTCCTGCGCGGCGCCCGCGAAACCGCCGAACGCGTCAACGTCACCGGTGCCGTCGGCTCCACCTGGACCCCGCACGGCGCCCGCCTGCACCCGGTCAAACTCGTCAAGGGCCTCGCGGCGACCGTCGAGGCGCTCGGCGTCACCATCCACGAGTCGACACCGGTCACCGAGATCGAGCCCAAGCACGCCCGCACCCCGTACGGCACCGTCCGCGCCCCGTACATCCTGCGCTGCACCGAGGGCTTCACCGCGAACCTCAAGGGCCAGAAGCGCACCTGGCTCCCCATGAACTCGTCGATGATCGCCACCGAACCGCTCCCCAGGTCGATGTGGGACACCATCGGCTGGGACGGCCGCGAGACCCTCGGCGACATGGCCCACGCCTACATGTACGCCCAGCGCACCGCCGACGACCGCATCGCGCTCGGCGGTCGCGGCGTGCCGTACCGGTACGGCTCGGCCACCGACAACGACGGCCGCACCCAGCCCGCCACCATCGAGGCCCTCCGCGACATCCTCGTCCGCCTCTTCCCCGCCACCGCGGCCGCGCGCATCGACCACGCCTGGTCCGGTGTCCTCGGCGTCCCCCGTGACTGGTGCGCCACCGTCACCCTCGACCGCTCCACCGGTCTCGGCTGGGCCGGCGGCTACGTCGGCTCCGGCGTCGCGACCACCAACCTCGCCGCCCGTACCCTGCGCGACCTGATCCAGCAGGACTCCGGGCAGTCCGGCCCCACGGAGCTGACATCCCTGCCCTGGGTCGACCACAAGGTCCGCCGGTGGGAACCGGAACCCTTCCGCTGGCTCGGCGTCCACGGCATGTACGCCGCCTACCGCGCCGCCGACCGGCGCGAACTCACCTCGCCCCGCGCGGGCACGGACCCCATCGCCAAGGCCGCGGACCGGCTGTCCGGACGGCACTGAGCCAACGGCCGGACCTCCGCCACCGGGTGGGTGGCGGAGGCCGTCGGGCCATGCGGTCCGGCACATCACAAACGAAATACCCGGCTCACCTGCCGGTCGCGTCCGACGTCCCGCGCGCACCGATCAACCCGAGAGCGTCGACCGCGGCCGGGGACAGCGTCGAGTCGTCCAGACCGGACAACGGCATCCAGCTGACGGCGCTCGTGGAGTCGTCGGCCTTGGTGACCACGAGCGGACCGGGTTTGAGATCGACGAGGTAGAAGAGTCCCACCAGGTTCCAGCTGATCCCGAACCGGTGGGCCGTGTACGTCCGCGCGTCCACCAGCCGGGCTTCGAGGAGTTCGAGGCCCGTCTCCTCGTACAGTTCACGCGCCAGCGTCTCCCGCGGCTGCTCGCCCGGATCGATCCCTCCGCCCGGCAGGTGCCACAGCCCGGGTTCGAAAACCGGTGACGTCTCCGAGAGCCGGGTCAGCAGCAGTCGGTCCCGCACGGTGGCCATGGCGTACGCCGATACGCGGGAACGCGCGTTGCTCTCCAAGTGGCCCTCCTGCACTCCGAGTCGGGCGGACTCCACCGTCCCGCGCGGACAATCTATCGACCACGCGCGGAGAGGCGCGGGGCGGGGCGCGGGGGCCTGTGCAGGCCCCGCCGCCGGTGGGTGAGCGGGCTACCGCTCGGCGTCGACGGTGGCGATGACGCCGTCGACGGCGCATCTGACGGTCACGGACCGGCACTCCGATCGGGGTCGGGTACGGGAATCACGCCCGCGTCGGTGCGGTGGCGGCCGAGCGGCACGGTCATGCGGGTCGCGTCCTCGACGCCGGATCCGCCGGGGTGGTGACCGGATCGGTGACGGGCCGGCCGGTCCTGCCCTCGCCCCGGCGCCGGGGCGCCCCCGGACTACTGCGGGACGCCGCCGAGTCGGATCGCGTGGGTGCTGTCGGGCGGGACGGGCCCGCCGCAGGCGTCGCAGACGGTGCGGGGGTGAAGTACCGCGCCGCAGTCGTGCTCGAGCACCGTCGGGGGCTCCCCCTCGGTCACGTAGCGGTCGCCCCATTCCATGAGGGCGAGCAGGACCGGCTGCAGCGCGAGTCCGGCTTCGGTCGGTGTGTACTCGTAGCGCGGCGGGTGGGCCTGGTAGAGCTCCTTGGCCAGGACCCCGTTCTCCACGAGTTTCTTCAGCCGGGCCGTGAGGATGTCCCGGCTGGCGCCGGTGTTCGCCGCGATCTGGTCGAAGCGGCGCGCCCCGAGGAACACCTCCCGCAGCGCGAGCAGGCTCCAGCGCTCGCCGATGACGGCGAGCGAGTTCGCGATGGAACAGGGACGTGGGCGAGCGGCGGGCATCTGCGTACCTCCTGGGGGCTGCGGCGTGCTGACGGGTCACGGCGCGTCCGGGCGCCGCTTCGACGGGTGCGCGTGCCGGCCCCGGGCGCCCCGCCGCGGGCGGCTGGTGCGGGAAGCGGCGGCGGCGTGGTCCTGCGTATGCGAGCCCGGCACCTACGCAGAGTGCCCGGCCCGCGCCCGCCCTTCGGGCCAGTTGTCGTTTCCAACTCACTATGGCACAGCGCGTGGGAGAACGAGACGCACATGTCCGCTCGGAAGTCGACGCCCGGAGTGGCATCCAGCACCGAACAGGATGAGGGTTTGATTTCCAAACTGACCTACCTATAGTAAGTCCTGTTTTCCAACTATCCAGCGGGCTCGTTGGGCTCGCCCGAACGAGGAGACCGGAATGAGGGCTTCACCACCCGGCGGCGCGCATGCCACCGATGAGGAGGCATTGGCTCGGATCGACCCCTTGTGGCGGTCCTGGGCGGGTGCGCACGGGGGTCATGTCGCGGCGGCGGCGCTCACCGCCATGCGGGAACGAGCCGTCGGGGAAGGCCGTCCGGTCCGCGCCCTGACCGCTCACTTCCTCGCGCCTGTCGACACCGGTCCGCTCCATCTGTCCCTGGCCAGGCCGTCGGTGGGGCGCCGGGCCGCGACCTGCGCCTTCACGGGCCATCAGGACGGAGCCGCGGTGCTCGTGGGCTCGGCGGTATTCGGCCGCGGCCGCCGGGGGCCCAGTTACGACGGACGGAGCTCGCCCCGGGTACCGGGTCCGGCCGACTGCCGGCCCCTGGACCTGTCGGACGGGTTCGTGGCCTTCGCCCGGCAGGTGGAGATCCGCCCCGCCACCGAGGCCCTGCCGCTCGCCGGGGGCGAGCGGGCCGAGCTGGTCGCCTGGGTGCGGTTCACCGACGGGCGGGCGCTGGACGAGGCCGCGGTCGTCACCCTCACCGACGTCCTCCCACCGGCCCTGTTCGCGCGCTGGCGCACCCCGCGCCCGGTGCCGACCGCCGAGCTGACCATCCACTTCACCGACGCACTGGACGCCGGGTCACGAGCGGACTGGGCCCTGGTCCGGATCCGCACCGAACAGGCCGGCAGCGGCTGGGCGGTGGACGACAGTGCGGTGTGGTCGGCCGACGGCCGACTGCTGGCCCTCGCCCGCCAGGCCCGCGTCGTCCAGGACGCCCCCGCGGAGCACGCATCCGTGTCCGCGGCCACGACACCCCCGCAGGAGACCCTGTGAACATCGGCGGAGCCATCGCGCTCGTCACCGGAGCCGACCGCGGACTGGGCCGCGCCTTCGCCCGGGGCCTGCTGGCGCGCGGCGCGCACACCGTGTACGCGGCAGCACGTGACCCGAAGACCGTGACCGACCCCGGGCTGACACCCGTCGCACTCGACATCACCGACCCGGCCTCCGTGGCCGCAGCCGCCGAGCGCTGCTCCGACACCACCCTGCTGGTCGACAACGCGGGCATCCTGCGCGGCGATTCGCTGCTCACCTCGGACACCCTCGACGGGGCGCGCGCCGAACTGGAGACCAACCTGTTCGGCACGCTCGCCATGTGCCGCGACTTCGCCCCCGTTCTCGGCAGGAACGGCGGCGGGGCCCTGGTCAACATGCTCTCCGTGCTCTCCTGGCACACGCTCCCGCGGATCGGCTCGTACGGCGTCTCCAAGGCGGCCGCCTGGTCGATGACCAACGCGGTACGCGAAGAGCTCCGCCCGCAGGGCACCCTCACGGTCGCCGTGCACGCGGCGTTCATCGACACCGACATGGCGGCCGACACCGACCAGCCCGAGATCAGCCCCGCCGACGTGGTCGAGCAGGTCCTCGACGCCGTCGAGGCAGGCGGCGAGGAAGTCCTCGCCGACGCCGTCACCCGCCGGATCAGGAACATGCTCCCGGGAGGAGAGAACCATGGCCACTGATCTGCGTGACACAACGGCCGAGGAGCGCGACGACGCCCGTGGCAGCCGCCCCGGGCCGGTCCTCGTCGCCGCCTGCCTGGGGCTGTTCACGGTGTTCCTCCAGACCACCGAGACCATCGGCACGCTCGGCGCCGTCCAGGCCGACCTGCGCCTCGCCCCGGCCGACATGGTGTGGGTGCCGAGCATGTACACCCTGGTCGTGGCGTCCTGCGTACTCGGCGCCGGCGCACTGGCCGACCGGTGGGGGCGCAAGCGCGTCTTCCTCGCCGGGACCGCCGCCATGGCCGCAGGCGCGCTGGTGCTGGTCCTCGCCGACGACCTGGCCACCGTCCTCACCGGCCAGGCGATCGCCGGCCTGGGCGGCGCCCTGATCACCCCCAGCTCGCTCGCGCTGATCACCCACACCGTCCGCGACCCGCGCCGCCGCGCCGGGGCGATCGCCGCATGGGCGGCCACCTCCGGACTGGGCCTGGCCATCGGCCCCCTCGTCGCGGGCCTCGCGCTGCGCTGGTGGACCTGGCACGCGGCGTTCTGGCTCAACCTCGTCGTGGCGGGCCTCGCGGCGGCGGTCGCGCTCGGCCGGGTCACCGAGTCCCGCAACCCGGCCCAGCGTCTGGACTGGGCGGGACAGTTCACCGCGATCGCAGGTCTCGCGCTCCTGGTCTTCTGGCTGATCGACGGCGGTCACCACGGCTACGGTTCCGCACGGGCCCTGGCCTCCGCCGTGGCAGCGGTCCTTCTGCTGGCCGCCCTCGTCCTTGTCGAACTGCGCCGTACCGCCCCCATGGTCGACCTGCGGCTGATGCGCGATCCCTCCTACAGCGCCTCCCTTCTGCTGGCCGCGACCGTTCTGTTCGGCTTCGTCGGCCTCTCCCTTCTCCAAGTGCTGTGGCTGCAGCGGGTACGGGGACTGACCGCCCTGCAGGTGGGCGTCCAACTCCTCGCGGAATTCGGCGCGTTCATCGCCGCCTCGGTCCTGGCCGGAATACTGGTGCGCCGACTCGGCCCCCGCGTCCTGATCACGGCGGGCCTGCTGCTCGCGGCCGTCGGCGCCGCCCTCTTCGCGCAGGTCGAACCGGAAACCGGGTTCGCCGGGTACGTCGCCGCGTTCGTCCTCTTCGGCTTCGGCTGCGGTCTCGCCAACGCCCCGTCCACCGCCCTCGCCGTCGGCCACGTCCCACACGGTCGCGAGGGCGAGGCGGGCGGCACCGTCAACGCCGCCCGCCAGATCGGCGCCGTCCTCGGCACCAGCATCCTCGGCACACTGATCACCACACGCTTCGAGGACCGTCTCCCCCGCGTCCACGACCCGCGCACCGCGTTCACCGACGCGGTCTCGCACGCCACCTGGGTCGCGGTCGCGGTCCTCCTCGTCGGCACGGTACTGGCACTCGGACTGTCGGCGTGGTCCCGTCGCAGGGTCACCGCCCCCTAAGGGCAGCGAGCGGGCGCCGCCGGGAGCCGCCGCACGGCGGGCACGATCCCCGACGAGCCGGAACCCGCCTCCGACCCCACACGCGGGACCACGGACACCGGCGCGTCCCGCGCCCGGCGTCGCCGCCCGCGTCCACCGAACGAGGAAGGCCCAGCTCAGAACGCATCCGAGCTGGGCTTCTCGCTGAGCCCCCTGTCGGATTCGAACCGACGACCCACTCATTACAAGGGCCTGCAAGATCATCCCGGGTGGTGCTGGGCAGTGCCACCCAATCCCGTTTCCGCTGATCAGAGCCGTGCGTCCTTGGTCGACGTGACGTCCAGTCCAGCATGTGCCACCCCGTCCGCTCACGCAGCGCTCACGCACGCTTCGGGGATTTGGGGCCTTCTCGGCCTGCTTTCCACTCGCCAACCCATAGCGGCAGGCGGACATGGAAGGACGCGCCGCCCAGCTCCCCATATGCGTCTGCCGAGAGGTCTCCATCCTCGATGGCCCTGCGTGGGTGGCAGGTGACGGACTTCGCCGGACTGGTCATGGCTCCGCGTCGGGCCCTGCCCAGTGGCTGATGCCGATGCTCGTGTCGAACTGCCGCATGCGGCTCATCACGAGGTCCGAGGTGGGGTGGGCCAGTCCGTCGACGATGCGGCCGTCGGAGAGGAAGACGATGCGGTCGGAGTGGCTGGCCGCGAGCGGGTCGTGGGTGACCATGACGACCGTCTGGCCCAGCTCGCGCACGCACCGGCGCAGGAACCCGAGGATGTCCGCGGCCGCTAGTGAGTCCAGGTTCCCGGTCGGCTCATCGGCGAAGACGATCTCCGGGCAGCCCACCAGGGCGCGCGCGCAGGCGACCCGCTGCTGCTGTCCTCCGGACAGCTGGGCCGGGCGATGGCCGAGCCGGTGGGCGAGGCCGACCGTGGAAGTTCGTCGTGGGTACCGCCTGGGCCGTTCGCGGGGCGTGTTCACCAGCACGATCCACCTGGCGCGGACGGCCGCTGCCGCCCACTGGCCCCTGATCGTGATGCCAGGGACGGCAGCCGGCGCCCCTTCGCACGGGGCGGGTACAGCAGCCTCAAGGCCGCCCAGGCCGACCTCGACCACGTACGTGCCCTCCTCGGACTCGCTGACGCCGGTGCCCCCGAGGGCGTCCGGCTGATCGCCGAGACGCTCGCCTAGGTCAGCCACGACAAGCTGTCCCTCCCCGACGTGCAGGAGAGCCGACGACGTCTCACGGCCGGCCAAGACCTCGTCGGCAGCCTCACCGTGAGCGAATGGCCGGACCGGTGGCTCGCGGGCAAACGCACCCGGAAGGTCGGGCGTCAGCCGACTCGACCGGCACTCGCTCACCGTCTCGGGACAGCTCGCCCAGGACGGCTGGGAGGTCGAGGCATCCGAGGCCCCCAGAGCCCCTCCGCTCACGCAAGCCCTCCCACGACACCCCGACCACACGCCCCGCCACGCCCCGCACACAAGAAAACCCCAGGTCACGGGCTGCGTGACCTGGGGTTTCTCTGAGCCCCCTGTCGGATTCGAACCGACGACCTACGCATTACAAGTGCGTTGCTCTGGCCAGCTGAGCTAAGGAGGCGTGCCGGAGCAGTGTAACCAACACCGCGCCCCGCGCGGTCCCGAAATTTCGCGGTCCTCGAACTACTGACAGATTTCAAATGTCCAGGTAGCGTCGCTGAGGATTCACCCAAGTGGACCAGACCACTCCCTTACTCGGATCGTCCGGCACGTTCCTGCCGGTGAAGGAGAAGATTCAGCATGGCCAGTGTCACGTTCGACAAGGCGTCCCGCGTCTACCCCGGCTCCACGAAGCCGGCCGTGGACCAGCTGGAGATCGACATCGCCGACGGCGAGTTCCTCGTCCTCGTCGGTCCTTCCGGTTGCGGCAAGTCGACCTCCCTTCGCATGCTCGCGGGTCTTGAGGACGTCAACGGCGGCGCGATCCGCATCGGTGACCGCGACGTCACGCACCTGCCGCCGAAGGACCGGGACATCGCCATGGTGTTCCAGAACTACGCGCTCTACCCGCACATGACCGTCGCGGACAACATGGGCTTCGCGCTCAAGATCGCCGGTGTCAACAAGACCGACATCCGGGCGAAGGTCGAAGAGGCCGCCAAGATGCTCGACCTCACCGAGTACCTGGACCGCAAGCCGAAGGCGCTCTCCGGTGGTCAGCGTCAGCGTGTCGCGATGGGCCGGGCCATCGTGCGTGAGCCGCAGGTCTTCCTCATGGACGAGCCGCTGTCGAACCTCGACGCCAAGCTCCGTGTCTCCACCCGTACGCAGATCGCCTCGCTCCAGCGCCGTCTGGGCATCACGACCGTGTACGTCACGCACGACCAGGTCGAGGCCCTGACCATGGGTGACCGTGTCGCGGTCCTCAAGGACGGTCTGCTCCAGCAGGTCGACTCGCCGCGCAACATGTACGACAGGCCGGCGAACCTCTTCGTGGCCGGCTTCATCGGCTCCCCGGCCATGAACCTGGTCGAGGTCCCGATCACCGACGGCGGCGTGAAGTTCGGCAACAGCGTCGTCCCGGTCTCCCGCGAAGCGCTCACCGCCGCCTCGGAGAAGGGCGACACGACCGTCACGGTCGGCATCCGCCCCGAGCACTTCGACATCGTCGAGCACGGCGGCGCCGCCGCGAAGTCCCTCTCGAAGGACAGCGCCGACGCCCCGGCCGGTCTGGCCGTCTCGGTCAACGTCGTCGAGGAGCTCGGCGCCGACGGCTTCGTCTACGGCTCCGCGCAGGTCGGCGGCGAGGACAAGGACCTGGTCGTCCGCGTCGGCGGCCGCGCCGTCCCGGAGAAGGGCACCAAGCTGCACGTCGTGCCGCGCCCGGACGAGCTGCACGTCTTCTCGACCTCGACGGGCGCGCGTCTCACCGACTGACGCCCCGCCCCGCGCACCGCAGCGGCCCCGCACGAAGAACGTGCGGGGCCGTTCGCACGTCACAGGGCGCGTCCGGGTTTGCATCCGTACGATGCCGAATTCCCCGGCACACCGGGCATTTCACTGCGGCCCGTCAACACGCGATTCGAAAAACACCCTCGAACCATCCCCCTCAAGGGTGACGTAATGTCGCCGAATCATCACTGCCCGCTACGCTCGCTGCGTGACCCACACCGCTCGCCGTATCGGCCGATCCCTCGCTTTCGTACTGCCCGTCGTGATGGTCCTCTCCGGGACCCTCGCCGTCACCAGCGTGCCGTGGGCAGCGCACAACTCCGAGTCCCAGGTCCTGGCCGCCTCCGCCCAGGACGTCTCGACGCCTGCCCGGACGCGCGCCCCGCAGGACCTCCTCCGTGACCGGCTGCTCCTGGAGCTCCGGGAGAAGGACCCGGGTGTCGCCCTGACGGACCTGCAGCGTTCCGTCGAGGCCCGGCCCTCGCTCGCCCGGCACTGCATGTCGATCGCCAGGGCGCTGGGCCGCGCGGCCGTCGAGCAGTACGGTCCGACGCGGGCCCACAGGTTCTCGCGTCCCGTCTGCGACACGTCCTTCGCCTCGGGCGTCGCACAGTTCAGCTGACCGGCCGGTCCGGGCACCGCATATCGTGCCTGGCATGCATACGTATCCGACGCAGGCCGTGGTCCTGGCAGGTGGCCAGGGGTCGCGGCTGCGCCCGTACACCGATGACCGCCCCAAGCCGATGGTCGAGATCCCGGGCACCGGGACCCCGATCATCGGCCATCAGCTTTCCTGGCTGGCCGCCGAGGGCGTGACCGACGCCGTGGTGTCGTGCGGTCATCTGGCCGAGGTGCTCCAGGAGTGGCTGGACTCGGCCGTGCTGCCGCTGCGCGTGACGACGGTCGTGGAGTCCGAGCCCCTGGGACGCGGCGGCGGGCTGAAGTACGCCGCCGCCCGGCTCCCCGATCCCGAGCAGCCCTGGTACGCCACCAACGGCGACATCTGGACGCGTTTCTCCCTGCGCGAGATGGCCGCGTTCCACGCCGAGCGCGACGCGACCGCCACCCTGGCCCTGGCTCGTCCCCGTATTCCGTGGGGCGCCGTGGAGACGGACGCGTTCGGGCACATCACCGACTTCATCGAGTCGCCGCCGTCCCCGTATCTGATCAACGCCGGCGTGTACGTCTTCTCCCCCGCGTTCACCGACCTGCTGCCGGACCTCGGCGACCACGAGCGGACGACGTTCCCGCGGCTGGCCCGTGAGCGCAGGCTGGCCGGGTATCCGCTGCCGCACGGCGCGTACTGGCGGGCCATCGACACCGCGAAGGACCTGACCGAGGCCGCCAAGGAGCTCGACGGGCCGTAGCGGCACGCGACGAGGCACGACGCAGGGGCGGTCACCGGTTCGTGCCGGTGACCGCCCCTGCGTCCTGTGCCGACCCGGCGGCTCAGCCGAGCAGCCCGCCGATGGGGTTCTGCCCGCCGCCGGACGTGCCGCCGGTGGAGCCGCCACCGCCGTCCGATCCGCCGGTCGCCGAGCTGCCGCCCGCGCCGGTGGAGCCGGAGGAGCTCGGGCCGGAACTACCGGACGGAGGCGGCTGCGGGGCCGTCTGCTGCGGGGGCTGCTGCACGGTGCCCCGGGTCTGGCTGGGCTGCCCGGCACCGGCCGCCTGGCCGGACTCGCGCACGGAGTCCGCGGCGGGCGTGGACGCCTTGGCCGAAGGAGTGGTGGAGGCACTGCTGCGGGACGGCGAGGGACGCTTCCCGTCGGGCGTGTGGGAGGCCCTGCGGCCCTGGGACTCCTCCGGGAGCGGGGAGCCGGGGAGCTGGTTGGTCGGGTTGCCGTTCGGGCCGGGCACGGTGACGACCCCGGAGGAACGGACCGCGCCGCCGAGCATGGAACCCACGAGCAGAGTGAGGCCGACGACCACGGTGGCGACGACGGCGCCCCGGCGCAGCACCCGGCGGCGGAGGTCCCAGATCGCCGAGCGCGGGCCGAGCCTGCGCCAGGCCTCGCCGGCGAGCCGTCCGTCGACGGAGTAGACGGGGGCACCCGCGATGATCAGCGGGCTCCAGGCGGCGAGGAAGATGATGTCGGGCGCGTCGTAGACGGCGACGGTGCGCCAGCCGACGGTGACCAGCAGTGCGGCGGACAGGAGTGCGCCGACGGAGGCGGCGACGCGCTGCCAGAGGCCGAGGACGGTGAGGACGCCGACGACGACCTGGAGGAAGGCGACGGTGAGTCCGGCACCGACGGGGTGCGAGAGCGCGAAGTCGCGCAGCGGCTCGGCGAGCGCCCAGGGGTGCAGCGAGGTGAGCCACTTGACCATGGAGCCGCGCTCGCCGCCGTCGAAGTAGACGGGGTCGCACAGCTTGCCCATGCCGGCGTAGACGGAGATGAAGCCGAGGAAGACGCGCATGGGCAGCAGCACGACGCCGAGGTTCATACGACGCCCGGGGTAGTACGCGTGCCGCAAGGAGTCGTTGCCGTGCCGTCGGCCCCGGGCCTCGGTGATGTCGTCGTACCCGTCGTCGTACTCGTCGTCGTACGCCGCGCGGCCGTACGGTCCGGTGTCGACGGGGTCGTAGGCGCCGACCGCCTGGCGCATGGGCGGCAGCAGCGGGCCGTTGCCGGGGCGGTCGGGCCGGCGGGGTGCGGTGATGACCGGGTTGGGCCGAGTCTCTTCCAGGCGCTCGATGACCCGGGTGCCGCCCATCCCGCCGTCGAAGTCGTGGCCGGTGCGGGGGGCGTAGGGATCGTAGGAGTCGTACGCGGAGGTCGGCCGGCCCGCGGTGGAGTTCCGTACGGCCTGGAGGAGCCCGGTGGCGCCGGGATCGCCCGGGGCGGACCTGCCGCTCCACACGACGGGCGAGCGCCTGCCGCGTACTCCGGCGCCGCCGCTCATTGCGGGGATCCTGGGCGCGCCCCCGGGGGCCAGACCGCGCAGCCGCGGGCGCTGGCCGGGGGCGAGCTGTACCCGGAAGCTGGCGTGGTTGACGATGACCTGCGCGGGGTCGCAGTCCACCTTGGTCATGCTCAGGGCGGGTAGTTCGTCGAACCGAGGCGTTCTGGTGTCCACACTCATCTAACCGAGTGATGTGTGTTTAGGACACTGCCTTGACGGGCCCGATGTGTCCGAGACCCGTCAACGGGGGGCGCCCCGGTCGGCCGCCCCCCGTCCGGGTGCGTCTCAGGCCCGGCGCCGCGCGACCTCGTACAGGACGATCCCGGCCGCGACACCGGCGTTCAGCGACTCCGCGCCGCCCGGCATCGAGATGCGGACCCGGTAGTCGCAGGTCTCGCCGACGAGGCGGCCCAGGCCCTTGCCCTCGCTGCCGATGACGATGACGACGGGGCCGTCGAGGGCCTCCAGGTCCTCGACGGTGTGCTCGCCGTCCGCGGCGAGGCCGACGACCGTGAGACCGGCCTTCTGGTAGCCCTCCAGGGCCCGGGTCAGGTTCGTCACCCGGGAGACTGGCGTACGGGCCGCCGTGCCCGCCGAGGACTTCCACGCGCCCGCCGTCATTCCGGCCGCGCGCCGCTCGGGCACGACCACGCCGTGCCCGCCGAACGCGGAGACGGAGCGGACGATCGCACCCAGGTTGCGCGGGTCGGTGACGCCGTCGAGGGCGACGATCAGCGGGTCCTCGCCGTTGTCGTACGCGGCGGCGGTGAGGTCCTCCGGGTGCGCGTACTCGTACGGCGGGACCTGGAGGACGAGGCCCTGGTGGTTCAGGCCGTTCGTCATCCGGTCCAGTTCGACGCGCGGGGCCTCCATCAGGTTGATGTTGCCGCGTTCACCGGCGAGCTGGAGCGCGTCGCGGACCCGCTCGTCGTTGTCGATGTACTGCTGGACGTACAGGGTCGTCGCCGGGACGCCGTCGCGCAGGGCCTCGTAGACCGGGTTGCGGCCGACGACCATCTCGGACGTGCCCTTGACGCCGCCGCGCCGGGGCGCGGGGCGGCGGGCCGCGGCCTGCTTGGCCTGGGCGTTGGCGATGCGGTTCTTCTTGTGTCCCTTGCGGGCGGAGGCGGGAGGCGTCGGGCCCTTGCCTTCGAGGCCACGGCGTCGCTGCCCACCGCTGCCGACCTGCGCGCCCTTCTTGTTGGACGTGCGGCGGTTCCTGCGCTGGCTGTTCCCGGCCATGACCTACCTGTTTCGTTTCTTCTCAGACATGCGTACGTAAGTGAAGTGTGCCGCCCGGGAGGCCGGGCGGCACGTGGGGAGGACTACTGGCGCGGGCCGAGTGTCCACCGTGGTCCGGCCGGGCTGTCCTCGATGACGAGACCGGACTGGTTGAGCTGGTCGCGGATGGCGTCGGCGGCGGGCCAGTCCTTGCGCTCGCGGGCCGACTGGCGCTGGTCCAGGACCAGGCGCACGAGCGTGTCGACGACACCGTGCAGATCGTCGCCGCGGTCGCTCTCGCCGGCCCAGTGCTCGTCGAGCGGGTCGAGGCCGAGGACACCGAGCATCGCGCGGACCTCCGCGAGCCGGGCGACGGCGGCCTCCTTGTCGTCGGCGGCGAGCGCGGAGTTGCCCTGGCGGACCGTGGTGTGGACGATCGCGAGCGCCTGCGGGACACCCAGGTCGTCGTCCATCGCCTCGGCGAAGGCGGGCGGCACCTCGATGGCGGGCTCGACCGTCTCGCCCGCCTTCTCGGTGACGCGCTGCACGAAGCCCTCGATCCGGGCGAACGCGGACTCGGCCTCGCGCAGGGCCTCCTCGCTGTACTCGATCATCGACCGGTAGTGCGGGGTGCCGAGGTAGTAACGCAGCACGATCGGACGCCACGCCTTGACCATCTCGCCGACCAGCACCGAGTTGCCCAGCGACTTCGACATCTTCTCACCGGACATGGTGACCCAGCCGTTGTGCACCCAGTACTTCGCGAACTCGTCGCCGTACGCCTTGGCCTGGGCGATCTCGTTCTCGTGGTGCGGGAAGATCAGGTCGATGCCGCCGCCGTGGATGTCGAAGGCGGTGCCGAGGTACTTGTGGGCCATGGCGGAGCACTCCAGGTGCCAGCCGGGACGGCCGCGGCCCCACGGGGTCTCCCAGCTGGGCTCGCCCGGCCTGGCCGACTTCCACATCGCGAAGTCGCGCTGGTCGCGCTTGCCGGTCTCGCCCTCGCCGGACGGCTGGCGCAGATCGTCCAGGTCCTGGTTGGAGAGCTCCAGGTAGCCGGGGAAGGAGCGCACGTCGAAGTAGACGTTGCCGTCGGCGGCGTAGGCGTGACCGCGCTCGATCAGGCCGCGCATCATCTCGACCATCTCGGTGATGTGGCCGGTCGCTCGCGGTTCGTACGTGACCGGGAGGCAGCCGAGCGCGTCGTAGCCGGCGTTGAACGCCCGCTCGTTCTCGTACCCGATCGCCCACCAGGGGCGGCCCTGTTCGGCCGACTTCGCGATGATCTTGTCGTCGATGTCGGTGACGTTCCGGATGAACGTGACGTCGTAGCCGCGGTACTCGAACCAGCGGCGCATGATGTCGAAGTTCAGCCCGGACCGGATGTGCCCGATGTGCGGGGCGGCCTGGACGGTCGCGCCACAGAGGTAGATCGAGACACAGCCCGCGGTGAGCGGTACGAAGTCACGGATCTGCCGGGCGCTGGTGTCGTACAGGCGAATAGTCACGCCTCAAGGGTAGTGGGCGTGCACCAGTGCCCCGCGACCCCTCGGGCATCGCGGGGAAAAGAATCTTGCGGCGGGGTGTCCCCCGGCGTGCCGGTCGCGGGCGGCGCCGACCGGCACGCGACCGGCACACCGAAGGGCCTCGGATCCGGCCGGCGACCTGTCGCGTGGTGATCCGGACCACCACGCCGATGTCCAACAAGGCTGCGGGCCCGGGAATTCCGGCAGGTCAGGGCCGCGCGGTGGATCAGCCCGTGCGGTAGACCAGCGCCGTCGCGATTCCGGCGAGGCCCTCGGCCCGCCCGGTGAAGCCGAGCCCGTCGGACGTGGCGGCGGAGAGCGAGACGGGCGCCCCCACGGCCGCCGACAGCACCCGCTGCGCCTCGTCGCGCCGCTTGCCGATCTTCGGCCGTACGCCGACGACCTGGACGGCGACATTGCCGATCTCGAAGCCCGCGGCGCGCACGATCCGCGCCGCCTCGGTCAGCAGGGTGACCCCGGCGGCGCCGGACCACTCCGGCCGCCCGGTGCCGAAGTGCTGCCCGAGGTCGCCGAGCCCGGCGGCCGAGAAGAGCGCGTTGCACGCGGCGTGCGCGACGACATCGGCGTCGGAGTGCCCGGCGAGGCCCGGCCCCTCGCCCTCCCACAGCAGCCCCGCGCACCACAGTTCGCGGCCCTCTTCGAAGGCGTGGATGTCGGTACCGACCCCGACCAGCGGGATCACCGGCCCGGTCCGCTCCTCGAAAGCCGTCGTTTCCTCAGAAGCCATCGTTCGCCCTCCTGCGCGCCAGTACCGCCTCGGCCAGCACCAGGTCCAGCGGCCGCGTCACCTTGAACGCCTCCTCGTGCCCGGGGACGACCACGACGGGCGCCCCGAGCCGCTCCACCATGCCCGCGTCGTCCGTGGCGCCCTCGCCGCCGACGGTGACGGTCTTGTGCGCGCGCACGAGCGTGTCGCGGTCGAAGCCCTGCGGAGTCTGCACGGCGCGCAGCCGGGCCCGCTCGGGCGTGCCGAGCACCGGCTCCGGCTCCCCCGGCGCTCCGGGCTCGACCTCCTTGACGGTGTCGGCGAGCGGCAGCGCGGGGACGACGGCGGGCGCGCCGTCCCGTACCGCCTCGATCACCGCGTCCACCGTGTCGACCGGCACCAGCGGGCGGGCCGCGTCATGGACGAGGACGACGGAGACGTCCTCGGGCAGGGCGTCGAGGCCCAGGCGCACCGACTCCTGGCGGGTGTCGCCGCCCGGCACGACGCGGTAGTCGGTGCGCTCGGGCAGGGCGTGCTCGTCGAGCAGGTTCTTGACCTCGGGGGCGCCGTCCGGCGGCGCGACGACGACGACCAGGGAGACGGAACGGGAGGCCGCCATGGCCCGTACCGCGTGGATGAGCATGGGCGTCCCGCCCAGCGCGCGGAGCGCCTTGGGGGCTCCCGGGCCGAGCCGTACGCCGCGGCCGGCCGCGGGAATCACGGCGGCGGTGCGGTACGGACGCGATAGATCAGACATCGGTTGCACTCCGAAGCTTCGGCATGTTTGTTTCCACAGCCGACATGGGTATGGCCACAATCGAGCCGGGCGCCACGCCATGACTCGACCGGGCCCTTTCCGTGACATCCGGTCGACTCGGACAAGCCGCACCGGCCGCTCGGGATCGGCTACACAAGATCGCGAGCAAGGTATCGGGGGGATTGGCGATGAAGCCAACGCGTCGGTGAGTCGGGGACGCAATCCAGACAGGCCGTGGCTGAATCCAGACATGCCGCAGCGCCCGACGACATACCGTGAATACGGTCGTCAGCGGGCACCGCGGCACATTTTTTCGAGACCGGCGTGAGCCGGTTCAGGACGCGAGTACCTCGTCGAGCAGAGCCTCGGCCTTGTCTTCGTTCGTGTTCTCCGCGAGAGCGAGCTCGCTCACCAGAATCTGGCGAGCCTTGGCGAGCATGCGCTTCTCACCTGCGGAGAGTCCACGCTCGCGCTCACGACGCCACAGGTCGCGAACCACTTCGGCGACCTTGATGACATCGCCGGAGGCGAGCTTCTCCAGATTTGCCTTGTAGCGCCGGGACCAGTTCGTCGGCTCTTCGGCATACGGTGCACGCAGCACCTCGAAGACCCGGTCCAGCCCCTCCTGCCCGACCACGTCGCGTACGCCCACGAACTCCGCATTGTCCGCCGGCACCCGAACCGTCAAGTCGCCCTGGGCGACCTTGAGCACCAAGTAGGTCTTGTCCACGCCTTTGATCTGGCGAGTTTCGATAGCCTCGATCAGCGCGGCCCCGTGATGGGGATAGACCACGGTGTCGCCAACCTTGAACGTCATGTGACAGGTACCCCTTCCGTGGCTATCAAGGGTAACACGAGAACAGCTTCTCCTGAATGGCGTTTTCGCAGGTCAGGGCATATCTCGGGGCTTGACAACAGCAACACGTACGTGCTGCGGAAGGTTCACGGGAGACGGTATTCGCAGGTCGGAGCGGCTGTACGGGCGAGGCGAAACACGCACGTCACACACCCTGGAACCCCCCTTCGAAGTGGCCTAACGTCCCGGTTTGCCGGATTCCGGATGATGAACTTTACGTAGTCCGTTCGAGCACCGATCACCCGTACGGACGTAAGTGCGGTTGATCAATGGATATTGATCAGCGCCTCGGTGCGATCGGTTATGCGCATGGAATACGCCACGCTCCATGAATTGATCACCGGCGATATGTGAACGGCACATGTCGACGGGTTTCGGCATGCGCCGCGGCCGGGTGCGGAACCGGCCGAGGGCACCCGCCCCGGTAACCGCCGGAGCCCGAAGGGGCGCGTAGGGGCGGGTCGGGTGCGGGGCGGAAGGGGCGGCTCGGTAGCCTAAGGCCGCTGACACATCCTTAGGGCGGCTTTACGTCGCCCGCCCCACCCGTCCGCAGTCCGAACGTTCAAGGAGTTGCCGCCGCCGTGAGCCGCAGCCTTCGACACGGCGCCCTCGCCGCCACCGCCATCGTGTTCTCGATCGCCTCGCTCGCCGCGTGCGGTGCGGGCAATGACGCAGCGACGCTCAAGGTCAGGCCGGACAGTGCTGCCACCACCTCCGGTGACATCAGCATCCAGAACGCGAACGTCATCACCCAGCCCGAGCGCGGCGCCGAGGGCCCGGCCGTCGTCTCGGCGACGCTGTTCAACAGCGGCGTCAAGCAGCAGACCCTGGACGCCGTCACCCTGCCGGGTACGAGCGTCTCGGTGCAGCTGCACGCCGCCAAGGGTTCCGGACCCATCGTGGTCCCGGCCGGCGGAAGGGTGGTGCTCGGCGGCAAGGGCAACGCGTCCGCCGTGATCGAGAACAGCCGCGAGGCCGCGCAGGCCGGCAACGTGCAGCCCGTCGTCTTCAAGTTCAGCTCGACCGGGGAGATCTCGCTCGGCGCGTTCGTCGTCCCGGCGACCAGCTACTTCACGGACTTCGGTCCCAGCTCGCTGCCGGCGCTGCCGTCGAAGTCGCCCGCGACGCCGACCGGCTCCACGTCCGCGCACCCGGGTGCGCCGGGCACGTCCGACTCCGCGGACGACACGGTCACCCCGACCGACTCCGCGTCCGCCTCGGCGGGCTGACCGCGCCCCGACAGACTCTGAACGGCGGAGGGCGCCCTCCCTTTCGGGGGGGCGCCCTCCGCCGTCGTGCACCGGCCGGTCTAAGGCTCGAACTTGTAGCCCAGACCGCGCACCGTCACCAGGAAGCGCGGCGCTCCGGGGTCGGGCTCGATCTTGGCGCGCAGGCGCTTGACATGGACGTCGAGGGTCTTGGTGTCGCCCACGTAGTCCGCGCCCCAGACCCGGTCGATCAGCTGCATACGGGTCAGGACCCGGCCCGCGTTGCGCAGCAGCATCTCCAGCAGGTCGAACTCCTTGAGCGGGAGGTCGACCTTGCCGCCGGCGACCGTGACGACGTGGCGGTCCACGTCCATCCGGACCGGGCCCGCCTCCAGGGCGGCCGGTGTGACCTCCTCGGGTTCACCGCGGCGGCGCAGCACCGCGCGGATGCGGGCGACGAGTTCCCGCGAGGAGAACGGCTTGGTGACGTAGTCGTCGGCTCCTATTTCCAGGCCGACCACCTTGTCGATCTCGCTGTCCTTGGCCGTGACCATGATCACGGGGACATTGGACCGGCTGCGCAGCTGACGGCAGACCTCCGTGCCGGGCAGGCCCGGCAGCATCAGGTCGAGCAGCACGAGGTCGGCGCCGTTGCGCTCGAACTCGTCAAGCCCGTCCGGGCCCGTGGCCGCGATGGCGACCTCGAAACCCTCCTTGCGGAGCATGTAGGACAGGGCGTCGCTGAAGGATTCCTCATCCTCGACGACGAGCACTCGGGTCACGGAAGGACCTCCGGGGCAGGGAATGGTTCAAGGGTGTCGGGGTGAGCGGGTCCGTAGGGACCCTCGTCGCCGTTGACGATGAGCGGTCCGCCCGAGCGGCGGTCCCGTTCCCGTACGGAGCCCGCTTCGGGCAGCCGCAGGGTGAAGGTGGAGCCCTGGCCCTCCGAGCTCCAGACCGTGACCTCCCCGCCGTGCGAGGCGGCCACGTGCTTGACGATGGCGAGGCCGAGGCCGGTGCCACCGGTGGCCCGTGAGCGGGCCGGGTCGACGCGGTAGAAGCGTTCGAAGACCCGCTCGCGGTCCTTCTCCGAGATGCCGATGCCCTGGTCGGTCACGGCTATCTCGATCTGGTCCCCGCCGGGTACGGCAAGCCGCCTGGCGGCGATGCCCACTCGGGTCCGGGCGGGGCTGTAGTTGACGGCGTTCTCGACGAGGTTGCCGAGTGCCGCGGCGAGCTGGCCGCGGTTGCCCCAGATGCGGAGCTCCGCGGTGCCGCCCGCTGCCATGGTGATCTGCTTCGAGCCGGCCTGCTGGCGGCAGCGGTCGATGGCCTCGGCCACCAGCTCGTCGACCCGGACCGGCTCGGCGTCCTCCAGCGGGTCGTCGTTCTGCACCCGGGAGAGATCGATGATCTCCTGTACGAGGTTGGTCAGCCGGGTCGCCTCTATCTGCATCCGCCCCGCGAACCGCTCCACCGCCTCCGGGTCGTCGGAGGCGTCCATCACGGCCTCGGAGAGCAGTGAGAGCGCGCCCACCGGGGTCTTGAGCTCATGGCTGACGTTGGCGACGAAGTCGCGTCGTACCGCTTCTATGCGGCGGGCCTCGGTGAGGTCCTCCACCAGCAGCAGCACCAGCCGGGAGCCCAGCGGGGCGACCCGGGCGGAGACCGCGAGGGCCTCGCCCCGGCCCGTACCGCGCCGGGGCAGGTCCAGTTCGACCTGCCGTATCTCGCCGTCGCGGCGCGTGTCCCTGGCCATGTTCAGCATCGCCTCCACGGCGAGCCGACCGCCCCTGACCAGTCCCAGCGCATAGGCGGCGGAGCTGGCCTTGACCACGCTGTCGCTCTCGTCCAGGACGACCGCGGAGGAACTGAGCACGGACAGGACCGTGTCCACCCCGGGGGGCAGGGGCGCGTTGCTGTCGGGCCGCAGGGAGGTTCGCGTCGGCTTCTTCTGGTCGCGCTCGCTCCAGCGGAACGCCAGCATGGCGATCACGCCGGTACAAGCACCGCCGATCGCCGCAGCTGCGGCGACTGCCGCGTTCACGTCCATACCGTCAAGGTTATGCGGGTCCCGGAGGACTCTCCCAGCCATCCGAGTGCGTATCCGAACACTCGTCGCCCAGAGTTCACCGAGGGGCAAGGGTTGGTTCACTTGGTCGGCCGGAAGGCGACGCGTACACCGCCCAGGGTGGCAGCGTGGGGCTCACAGCCTGCCCCGGCATTGCACACAGGACTGGAGAGGGACTTCCATGCGTGACGCCTACCACGAGGAACTCGACTCGATCGGCGAGGGACTGGTCGAGATGGCCCGGCTCGTCGGGTCGGCGATCGGCCGGGCGACGACGTCCATGCTCGATGCCGATCTCAAGCTCGCGGAGAGCGTGATCGCCGCGGACCAGAAGGTCGACGACCTCCAGCACGACCTGGAGGCGCGGGCCATCGCCCTGCTCGCACGCCAGCAGCCCGTGGCGACGGATCTGCGGATCGTGGTCACCTCGCTGCGGATGAGCGCCGACCTGGAGCGCTCGGGCGACCTCGCCCAGCACGTCGCCAAGCTGGCCCGGCTGCGGTTCCCGGAATCGGCCGTGCCGCACGACCTGCACGCCACCATCCTGGAGATGGGCCAGCTGGCACAGCGCCTGATGGCCAAGGCCGCCGAGGTGATCATCACCAAGGACGTCGACCTGGCGCTCCAGCTGGAGCAGGACGACGACGAGATGGACCTGCTGCACCGCACGCTGTTCCAGCACCTGATGGACGACCGCTGGAAGCACGGCATCGAGACGGCCGTCGACGTGACGCTGCTCGGCCGCTACTACGAGCGCTTCGCCGACCACGCGGTGTCGGTCGCCAAGCGTGTGGTCTACCTGGTGACCGGCGAGCACGCCGACGAGATCCAGCAGTCGGCGCCGGTGGAGGGCGCGTAGCCGGAAGGCCGGATGTCACGGGCCCGGGAGCCCCGGGCCCGTGGGGGCGTGCGCGGTCGCACGGGGGGTCGCACATGTGTCTCTGCGCGCGTGCGCTGTTGATGCGCCCGCCCGAGTGGGCATGCAATGGGGTGGGGCGGCACGACTTGTCCGTGCGCCCCGGTCGTGCGCGCGTCGCAGTGGCGTACGGCCCTGTCGTACGTCCTGAGGAGGAACCATGGCCGATTCCCCCACGACCGATCCCCAGCAGGAGGCGCCCGCCGACGTGGTGCACCTGACCGTCCTCGGCGCCTGCGGCTGCGGCTCCGGCTGCGGGTGCGGGTGCCAGTCCGGGGCCCCGTGCCAGTGCGGTGGCTGCTGCGGCTGACCGGTCGGCCGGTACGAAGCCGGAAGGGCGCCCCGCGCGGGACCTGCTTTGACGTTCCGCGCGGGGCACCCTCGCGTGCGGACGCGGTGCAGGGGCGGCCCCGGCGGCATACCGCAGGAAGTGCATGCCGCCGCAGTGGAGCCGGTGAAGACGAGCGTGTCGACGTCCGCGTGGATCCGCAGCGCGGAGAGAGCGGGGATTGCTCGGCAGGTTCGAGGACGACGCTGTCGCCGGCGGCGAGGGCCGGGGAGAGGGCGACGATCCGTCCTCCGCACCGCGACGGCGGGAATCCCCGTCCGCCGGGCCCCGCCCCGCGAGCCTGGCCCCCTGAACCGGGCCTCTCAGCCCATCGGCTCGGCGGAAGGTTCGACCCCGATGGTTCCGGAGCCGGCGTCGCGGCCGGTTCCGGAGCTCGCTTCGCGACCGGCTCCTGAACCGGCCGAAGAGCTGCCGCTCTCCGCCACCCGGCTGCCGCCCCCGTCCTCCGCCGGCAGATTCCGCATCAGCAGCCAGTACCCGAGCGCGGCCCCGGTCCCCAGGACGGCGCACGCCCCCCAGAGCCACTGCGCCCCGAACCGGTCGATCACCGCACCCGACATCAACGGGGCGACCAGCGCGGCGGCCGACCAGGACATCGTGTACATCCCCTGGTAACGGCCCCGGCCGCGGGCCGGCGAGAGCCGGACCACCAGGCTGCTCTGGATGGGCGAGTTGACGATCTCGGCGACCGTCCAGACGCAGATGGTCAGCGCGTACACGGCGACCGACCCGGCGAACGCGGTGAGCCCGAATCCGTACCCCGCCAGCAGCGACGACACGATGAGCAGCCGGCGCGGATCGCGGTGCTGGATGAAGCGCGTGACCGGGATCTGGAGCGCCACGATCAGCACACCGTTGACGGCGACGGCCGTACCGAAGTCGGAGCTGGAGAACCCGTCCGCCCCCATGGCCACCGGCAGCCCCACGTACCCCTGCTGGAAGATCAGGGCGATGACGAAGGACAGCCCCACGACGCTCATGAACCGCCCGTCGCGCAGCACGGTGGAGAGCCGGACCTCGTCCGAGCCGCCCACCGCGCGCTCGGGCACCGCCGCCTTCTCTGGCTTCGACTCGGGCACCTTCAGGAAGACGACGAGGGCGCAGCCGAGGGTCATCGCGGCCTCGCCGAGGAACCCGGCGAGATAGCTGTACTCGGCGACGAACCCGGCCCCGGCGGAGGAGACGGCGAAGCCGAGGTTGATCGCCCAGTAGTTGAGCGAGAAGGCCCGTACCCGGTCCTCGGGCCGGACGATGTCGGCCATCATCGCCTGCACGGCGGGCCGCGAGGCGTTGCTGGCCATACCGACGACGAAGGCGACGGCCGCGATCGCCACCGGATGGACCATGAACCCGAGGACGGCCACGGACGCGGCGGTGGAGCTCTGCGCGATGAGCATGGTGGGCCGACGGCCCAGCCGGTCGGTCATCACCCCCGCCCCGAGCGAGGAGACGACCCCGCCGAGCCCGTGCAGCGCGGCGACCAGACCGGCGTACGAGGCGGAGTAGCCCCGGTCCAGGGTCAGGTAGAGCGCCATGAACGTGGCGACGAACCCACCGAGGCGGTTGACCAGCGTGCTCGTCCACAGCCACCAGAACTCCCTGGGGAGACCGGACACGGACTCGCGTGCGGCCCGTCTGAGACCGGCGACAGACATACGGGATCCCCCCAGGGAAGTGCGGAACGGACATCATCGGTAACAGGCCCGATGGCCATACGAACATTACGAATCCCGGATTCCGGTCCGCCAGTCAATTGACGCCGCTCGTCAATCGTCCCGGCCCCGGGCCTGTACACCCCTCACCCACCCCTCCCGAGCACCGTCTGTCCGCCCTGTGACCGGCCCGCGCAGCGCCCGTACGGCTTCGATTACGCTCGGGCCCATGGCCGACGCACCGTACAAGCTGATCCTCCTCCGCCACGGCGAGAGCGAATGGAACGCGAAGAACCTGTTCACCGGTTGGGTGGACGTCAACCTCACCGAGAAGGGCGAGAAGGAGGCAGTCCGCGGCGGTGAGCTGCTCAAGGACGCCGGTCTGCTCCCCGATGTCCTGCACACCTCCCTCCAGAAGCGCGCCATCCGCACCGCGCAGCTCGCACTGGAAGCCGCGGACCGCCACTGGATCCCCGTCCACCGCTCCTGGCGGCTGAACGAGCGCCACTACGGCGCCCTGCAGGGCAAGGACAAGGCACAGACGCTCGCCGAGTTCGGCGAGGAGCAGTTCATGCTGTGGCGCCGCTCGTACGACACCCCGCCGCCCGCCCTGGAGGACGGCACCGAGTTCTCGCAGAGCGACGACCCGCGCTACGCGACGATCCCGCCGGAGCTGCGCCCGCGCACCGAGTGCCTCAAGGACGTCGTCGTCCGCATGCTGCCGTACTGGTACGACGGCATCGTCCCGGACCTCCTGGCCGGCCGCACGGTCCTGGTCGCCGCCCACGGCAACAGCCTCCGCGCCCTGGTCAAGCACCTCGACGGCATCTCCGACGCCGACATCGCGGGCCTGAACATCCCGACCGGCATCCCGCTCTCCTACGAGCTGGACGCCGACTGCCGCCCGATCAAGCCGGGCGGCACCTACCTCGACCCGGACGCGGCGAAGGCCGCGATCGAGGCCGTGAAGAACCAGGGCAAGAAGTAGTAACGCGACGCCAGTACGCCCCCGACCTGCGGTTTCTTGGCAGGGCGGGGGCTTTTTTGGTGGGGCTGGGCCGTCTCTGGGCCGTCAGGTGCTCGGCCGGTCCGTCAGGCGTCGCGCTCCGCACATCGCACCGCGATGGCTGGAGGTGATGGCTCGCATCGGGTCAGCAAGGGCGATGAGCCCGCCGGTGAAGCCGTCGTGGACGAGGGACCGGCAGGCGGGCATACGTGTCCTCCGTGCCGTCCTGCTCGGCAGGACCCGGGCAAGGAGCAGTCACTGCGTTCGGCCTCGGCTCTGCGATGCCGAAGACCGATCGAGAGGGGCCACAGCGATGCAGTGGAGATCCACCATGCACGACGGGCCAGGCCAAGCATGTGGCCGGGGATGCGCAGTACGTCCGCGATCCGCTCGATGACATCCATGTGAAGCAACTGACGGCGTCCGGACATCACTTCGCCGACCCGGCTCGGCGTCAGATCACACCGTCGCGCAATCATCGACGGATAGACGCCCGCGTGCGTTTTCAGCAGCCGGAAATAGCGGCTGAAGTCTCGCACCCGGCACGCCTCGATCAAGAGAGGATTCCTGAGCAGACTGACCAGCAGTTCCTCCGGACGATGCGGCTCGGGCATTGTGCACGCTCCGGTGCTGAGACCGCGGATCGTTACTCATACTCAACCATGCGAGACAGTAACCAGGTTGGGTGATCAAATGGGCCTTTCCGAGGGCGCCCCGCGCTCGCGATCCTCCCGTCATGGCAAACGGACAGAACATCGTTCAGATCGAAGGGTCCCTACGGTGACACCGGTACCGGACGCCGAGCGCCGCGTGCTGATGACGATGCGGGTATCCCGAAACTCCGGACGCACCTGGGAGCAGACGACTCAAGTACGGGAAGGCGACCCTTTGGTGGTCCTGACCAATCCGGTCGGCTGCCCACCGTGCGTGTGCCGACCGGTGCACCGGTCGGCACACGGGGTCTACCGAGAAGAGCCGGTTCGTCGCGACCTGCTGGACGGCCCAGATGTTCAAGCACTTCGACGACCCGAAGCCCGGCTACGTGGCCGACTGGTCCGACCTTCCGTCCTGGCAGCAGGAGACCGACGCCGACATCTTCGAGGCCATCGAGAAGGCGTAGACCCCGACTCGGTCCCGCATCCGTACTGGCAGGCGCTGTGAGCAGGACGCGGTATGTGGCCGGAGGCGTGCCGGGCGGCTGTCGCATCTGGGACAACAAGGGAGGCCGTTGGTGGGGCGACCACTACGAGCTCTGCCCCGATGACCTCCTCACCGAACTGAACGGCGGCGCGGACCGGGACAGGATCGCCACCCTCCTCAAGCGGTACAGGTCACTGAAGCGTTAGCCACGGGCCGTGGCCCATGCACTGTCGGCCCTGCCGTGTTTCCGGCGCCCCGCCGCCCTCACGCCTCCTCATGCCCCGGGAGCCCCGGGAACCTCCGGCGGCCCGAACCGGTCCTTCTCCCCGTCCAGGGCCGACCCGATGCGCGCCGCCAGCGTGTCCCACGGGCGGCAGGCGACCACCGGCAGAGCGTGCAGGCGGGCCTGATCGCCGAGCCACCGCGAGTACGCCGCGCTGACCCGGGCCCGATGCGTCTGCTCCCCGCACTCGGGCTCCCGCGCCGCGTAGTTGGCGGTGATCCGGTCCGGGTCCTCCTCGTGCAGGAACACCGCCCGCACACGGCGACCGGCCGTCCGCCCCTCGCGGATCGCTTCCACGGCCGCCGTCGGGGTGAGGTAGTCGCCCTCGACCAGGGCGGGCACATCGACGGTCAGGCGGTTGCGTACGACGCCGAGCACCGCGGGCTCCAGGGCCCGAGCGGTGGCGATCTGGAGGTCCAGCACGTGCTCGACGGTGAGCAGTTCGGTGTCGGGAATGTCGTCGAAGTGATGGACGGCGGGGTGGTGTTCGGCCGTCGTCATGGCTTCGACGGCGCCGACCACGTCGTCGAACTCGACCACGAAACCTGCCGCGTCATCCGCGAGTTGGGCGGCGACCCGGCTCTTTCCGATGCCGGACGCTCCACCGATCAGCAATATGTCCCACGATGTACCTGTCACGGTGCGAACGTATCGCGCGGGGTTCCTCGTCCGTCGCGGGCCCTGGCGCTAACGTGACCCAAGTACCGGACCGTACAAGGACGGAGCCGACCTGACGGGCCGTGCGGAGAGCAAGGAGAGCGGGGAGAGCAACCATGGGCGAGCCCCTGAAGACCTACGTCGGCGGCGCCGAAGTCGACGTGCCCAACAGCATTCCGGACATCCGGGCCACCCTGCCCGAGGAGAGACGCGAGGAGTTCGACCGCGCCATCAACGACGCCGGTGTCAGCGAGATCCAGGCGGTCATGCGGCACTGGATGCTGGAGGCCGTCCCCGATCCGGAGGCCGAGAAGATCCTGGACCGGCTGGCGCAGGACGAGGCCGAAAGGCGGACGGTCGCTTGAGCTTCCGTATCTCCTACGCCCCGCCCGCCGACGACTCCCTGGCCAAGATGCGCGACGGCGAGACCTTCCGGAACGAGATGGCCCGCACCCTGGGTCTGGACCCGTACGGGCACGGGTCGTCGGCCGTCAAGAGCGAGCGCGACCGCCGCGAGGCGACGGTCGCCGGGGCCATCGTGCTCTATTACGTCTCCGGGTCCGTCCTGATCGTCACCGTGGTGAGGCTCGTCCCGCTGCCCTGATCCGGTACCGGCCCGACTCCTAGGAACCGGCCGGGACTTCGATGATCCGGCCGTCCTTGTCCACGCTGTGGGTCCGCCAGTACACGTCCCACTTGTCGTCCACGTGCTCGGGGACCTTGTCCTTCGGGTACCGGACGTACCCCTTCGGCGGGTCCTCGTCGTCGGACACGCAGGCCGATCCGGTGCCCCCGATCGTCATGACCGGGTACTCGCCGCCGCCGCAGGTCGCGTCCTGCACCGAGCAGCCCGTGGTCAGCGTCGCGACGGTCGCGGCGGCCAGGGCGAGCCCGGCTGCGGAACGGCTCAGGCGGCGCCCGCTCCTCGCGGACGCCACCCGGCCGAGTCGGCTGATCCTGTACATGTTCGCTCCTCGCTGCTGACTGGTACTACCAGCCTGCCCGGAGCGCGAAACACCGATCATGAGTACGAGTACTCACCTGCGGGACGTCAGGTACTCGCCTCTCCCGCCCCCGGTCCGGGGCCTCAGGCCAGCTTCGCGGCCTGCGCCTCGACCACCGCGGTCGGCAGCTCGAAGTCTCCGCCACCACCCATCGCGGCCAGGTTCATCGAGGAGAACGAGGCGAACGACGGGCCCTGGCGCAGGGCCACGAGCTTCAGCTGGACCTTCTCCCCGTCCTGTTCCAGCTGGACCGTCCAGGCGGCCGCGTCCTCGCCGCCCTTGACCTTCTCCTCGGTGATCTTGCTGACCTTCTGCTTCTCGCCGGCCGCCGTGAAGTCGAACCCGCCCGCGCACTCGGTGGCGGCGGTGCGCAGCGCGGCGACCGATTCCTCCGCGCCCTTGCCGTCGTACGAACCGAGGGCGAGCTGCGTCGTCGTGATGTCGAACGCCGCCTTGAACGCACCCTCGGCGTCCGTGTCCTGCTTGTCCATGCTGCCCTTCTTGGGCTCGCTGACCACCGTCCGCTTGGTGAACGCGCCCGGCTCACCCACCTGGGCGCCCATCAGCGCGTCGGCCAGCGGAGCGCAGACCTCCTTCGCGACCTTGATGTCGTCGACGGAGACCACGTCCTTGGCCGCGGCCTTGGAGATCCTGTGACCCTTGACGTCGCCCTGGGCCAGCGCGGCCTTCTCCAGCTCGGCGGCGGTCAGCGCCTTGGCGGCCGGCTTCGCGGCGGAGTCCTTGCCCTTGGCGTCCGCACTCTTGTCGCCGGACCCGGACCCGGAGTCCGAGCCGCCGCAGGCGGTGGCGAGCAGGGCCAGGCACACCGTGCTGGCGGCAACGGCGGTACGGCGTATGACGGTGGGTCGCATGGTCCGGGGATCCGTCTCTCTGAGCTGATTCTTCGGGTTTTGCTCACTCTATGAGCGGGAGTTGGTTTGATGATCAATCAAAGGGGGCACGGGATGCGATCGTGACGGCGCCGTGATCACCCCGTGAAGGCGCCCCAGGCCGCCGCGACCTCCACCGGACCGCAACACAGAGGGGCAATTCCATACATGCCGACAGATGACACAACCTCTGCCGTCCTCAGCTCAGTTGGCGTGACCACGGACCGGATAGCCGCACGGGCGCCCCTCGCCGGAGGAACGTTCAACGCCGTCACCCGTGTGACTCTCACCGACGGCGACGACTGGGTGGTGAAGACGCCACCGCCCGCGACGGCCGGAACCCTGATGAGTTATGAGCGCGATCTCCTGGTCAACGAGGTCGAGTTCTACACCCGGGCGGCCGGTTCGACGGTCATCCCCCGCGTCCTGCACAGCGAGCTCGACCCGAACGCCCCGACCGGCCCGTACGTGATCATGTCGGCCTGTCCGGGCCGGCCCTGGAACGAGTTCACCCCCGACTCCCTGTCCGCCGCGGAAGGGCGCCGGCTCCGCGGCGACCTGGGGCGGATCGTCGCCCGGCTGCACTCCGTCACGGGGTCCGGCGGCTTCGGCTATCCGGGACGGGCCGTGGGCCCGCTCGCCCCGACCTGGCGACAGGCGTTCACCGCCATGACCGACGCCGTCCTCGCCGACGCGGACACCTACCGCGCCCGGCTGCCGCGCCCGACGGCCGGTATCCGCGCGCTGCTCGCCGCGGCGTCGCCCGTGCTCGACGACGTCACCCGGCCCGCCCTGGTCCACTTCGACCTGTGGCAGGGCAACCTTCTCGTCGACGGGGAACCCGGCGCGCGCACCATCGGCGGAGTCATCGACGGGGAGCGGATGTTCTGGGGCGACCCGGTCGCCGACTTCGTATCGCTCGCGCTGTTCGGGAACATGGAGGAGGACGCGGACTTCCTCGCCGGGTACGCGGAGGGAGACGGGCGCGGAATCGCGTTCGACGCGTCCGTGCGGCTGCGACTGGCGCTCTACCGCTGCTATCTCTACCTGATCATGCTGGTGGAGACCGTCCCGCGCCGCGCGTCCCGGGAGGAGCGGGAGTGGGCGTGGACCGAGGTCGCCCCACAGCTCGAATCGGCCCTGGCGGACGTGGAGTCGGCACTGCGCACCGGGGGCTGAACGCAGCGCCCGCCGCCCCTCGTCCTCAGCAGTCCAAGGCCCGCTGGGCCTCGTACAGATTGGACGGCCGGACCGCTTCCGGTGTGCCGTACGCCTCCAGCCGGGTGTGCAGATCTCCGGTGAAGTCCGGGACGTCGATCTGGTCGAACTCCGTGACCTCGCTGACGCCGACCGTCGCGCTGTACGGGGCGAGCCCGTCGATCCGCATCAGACCGGCCCGCCCGTTGGTGACCCGGATGTTCCAGTGCGTGAACCGGGCGCCGAAGAGCGGTCCCGCACTCGCGTCGCCGCCGTGGCGCCCGTTGTTGTCGACGGTGATGTCGGTACGGACATTGGCGAACGGCATGCCGCGGTGGGAGTCGAACGTCCCCATCTCCATCACCCCGCGCGACCAGACGTTGTAGCTGGACAGGCCCTCGACGTTGATGCCGTGCAGCTGGGTTCCGGCGGGCGCCGGTACGGTGCGCCGCTCGATCGTGAAGTCCTCGATGAGGTTGTCGTGCGAACCCTCACGGCAGTAGTACGGGTGGTGCGAGCCACGCCCCCCGACCCGCGTGCGGCGCAGGGTGCAGGCGGACGCGCCGACCAGCCCGAAGCCGTTGTCGACATGACGGACGGTGACGTCGTCGGCCCAGCAGTCGTACGCGCACTGGAACGCGACCCCGTTGTACCCCTTGTCGAGCAGATGCTGCGACTGCGGGGTCTCGACCGCTTCGAGCGTGAGGCCCTCGACTCCGGAGCCGGTCAGCGGGGTGACGAGCGTGGTCAGGCGCGGGTCCCACTCGGGGCGGATGTCGAGCGGAAGCGGGCGCTCCAGCGTGACCCGGCGTCCGTGCGCCGAGGTGACGCGGACCGGCCACTCGTAGGGGACGTACGACGTCAGCTTGGTCTTGTCGTCCCAGTAGTACGCCTCGGGGCCGGGGCCGCCGCCCGCCATGTGCTCCAGGAGCGTGTGGCCGGCGTCGTCGGCGAGACGGAGCAGGACGAGTCCCCCGCGCTTCAGCTTCGACGTGTCGTGGACGGTGATCGAGCGGTCGCCCCGGCGGGCGGGGGCGACGGTGGTCAGGGTCCGCCACTCGTCGCGCCGGTTGCCGGTCCAGCCCTCGAAGGGCCAGGCCCCGGCCCTGATCGCTTCGGTGAGGGAGCTCCAACGTTCCTTCGGGCAGAGCCAGATGAGGCCGCCCGCCCAGGACCAGCTGGACTTGTCGCCGCCGTAGCGGCTGCCGTACACACCGATCAGTTCGGTGAGGTTCCTGGTCGCGTACAGCTTGGTACGTCCGCTTCCCGCACCGCGGACCACCACATCGCTGTGGCCGATCCGGATGATGTCGTCGATGCGGTACGTGCCGGCGGGGATGAGCACCGTGCCGCCGCCGCGCTCTCCGGCAGCGGCGATGGCACGGTTGATCGCGGGGGCGGCGTCGGCGGAGTTGTCCGGCTTCGCGCCGTAGTCCAGGACATCGGCGACGAAGCCGCGGCCCTTGCGGCGGGGCAGCTCGGAACCGCCGCGGTAGCCGGCCCGGCCGATGAACGGGACCTGGGGGTGGGTGAAGGGGGCGGCGGCGAACTCCCGCCAGAGCGGGGTGGCGCGCGGGCCGGCCGCGGTGGCCCCCCGGCTCACGGTGGTCGCCCGCCCCGTACCGGACGTGGTGTCGCGGGTGGCGGCGGACGCCGTGCCGCCGCCGATGACGCCGGTGGCCGTCGCCGCGACGGCCACGGCGCCGCCGAGCAGCCCCCGTCTGCTGATGTTTCCCATGGTCGCCATGAATCCGAGCCGCCCTTCAGACATGTGAACAACGTTCATATCTGCGTCGGCGGTGAGCATGCCACGACGCCCCGGCGCGGCGAAAGGGGCATGCACCGGGGAAATCTTCAGCAGGGAACCGAACCGAGGGCGCCCGGAGGGGGTCGGCGAACGACGCCGCCGGAGGACGTCAGCAGAAGACGTCGGCCCAGCCCGGTCGTTCCGGTCGGCCGGCCCGGTCGGCCGACCGAGCCACTGGGGCGGGCCGTTCGGCCGATTCGGTCGAGCCGCCCACGATGGTCAGCGGGTCAGCGTTCGGAGCGCTGGGTCAGATGTGTGAACGCGTCCAGGTTCCGAGTGGACTCGCCGCGCGACACCCGCCACGCGTACTCCTTGCGGATCGCGCTCGCGAAGCCCAGCTCCAGCAGGGTGTTGAACGAGCCGTCGGCCGCCTCCAGGACCGTACCGAGCAGCCGGTCCAGCTCCTGCGGGGTGACCACGGAGAGCGGCAGCTTGCCGACCAGGTAGATGTCGCCCAGCCGGTCGATCGCGTAACTCACTCCGAAGAGACGGAGGTTGCGCTCCAGAAGCCAGCGATGGACCGCCGCGTCGTTCTCGTCCGGGTGGCGGACGACGAAGGCGTTGAGGGAGAGCGAGTGCCTGCCGACCCGTAGCGAGCAGGTGGTGGACAGCTTCCGTGTACCGGGGAGCTTGACGACGTAGCTGCCGGACTCGGGGCTCTCCCATTCGAGCCCGGCGTCCCTCAGGGTCGCCTCGATGATCTGCGCGATCTGCGCGACCTGCGTCGTCACCGCTCGATCGGGTACGTCAGCCATGGTGCGAGCGTACGCGACGGCGATGTTCCTGCACCGCTGCCGTGTACACGTCGGCGGTCGCGGAGGCGGCGGTGTCCCAGCCGAAGCCCTGGGCGTGCGCGGCGGCGGCGGTCCCCATCCGGGCGACCAGTTCCGGCGCTTCGGCGAACCGGGCCAGCGCCCGCGCGTACGCCTGTGGGTCGTGCCCCGATATCAGAAAGCCGCTGACCCCGTCCCGCACCGCCACCGGAAGGCCGCCCACGGCAGCCGCGACGACGGGGGTGCCCGCCGCCTGGGCCTCGATGGCGACCAGGCCGAAGGACTCGCTGTACGAGGGCATGACCAGTACGGACGCGGCCCGGAACCAGTCGGCGAGCCGGTCCTGCCCGACCGGCGGGTGGAACCGTACGACATCGGCGATGCCCAGCCGTGCCGCCAGCTTCTGCAGCCCCTCCGGCTTGGCGAGCCCGCTGCCGCTCGGCCCGCCGACGACCGGTACGACCATCCGGGTGCGCAGCGAGGGGTCATGGTCCAGCAGGGCGGCGACCGCGCGCAGCAGCACATCCGGGGCCTTCAGCGGCTGGATGCGGCCCGCGAAGAGCGGTATCAGGGCGTCCTGCGGCAGTCCGAGGCGCGCTCGGGCCGCGGCGCGCCCGTCGGCGGGGCGGAAACGATCGAGGTTGACCCCGGGATGGACGACGGCGACGGACCCGGGATCGGCGTCGTAGAAGCGGACGAGCTCGTCCGCCTCCTCGGCCGTGTTCGCGATCAGCCGGTCCGCCGCGCTGACGATCTGGGTCTCGCCGATGACGCGGGCGGCGGGCTCGGGGGTGTCGCCCTCCGCGAGCGCCGCGTTCTTCACCTTCGCCATGGTGTGCATGGCGTGGACGAGCGGGACGCCCCAGCGCTGGGTGGCGAGCCAGCCGACGTGGCCGGAGAGCCAGTAGTGGGAGTGGACCAGGTCGTAGTAGCCGGGGCGCTGGCCGGCCCACGCCTGCATGACGCCGTGCGTGAAGGCGCAGAGCTGGGCGGGCAGCTCCTCCTTGGCCAGGCCTTCGTACGGCCCCGCGTCGACGTGGCGGACCAGGACGCCGGGAGCCAGGTCGACCGCCGGGGGCAGCCCGCCGGTGGTGGACCGGGTGAAGATCTCGACCTCGATGTTGATCGCGGCGAGGCGCTTGGCCAGCTCCACGATGTAGACGTTCATGCCGCCCGCGTCACCCGTGCCCGGCTGGTGCAACGGAGAGGTGTGCACGGAGAGCATCGCGATGCGACGAGGTCTGCGGTGGCCGCCGGGGAAGGCTGCGGGGAACCTGAGACGCGGCGCGACACGGCTGCTGCCGAGCCGGGAGACGTACTGACTCACGTCGTCCGGTCCTCCTCACTCAGGGCATGACAGCGAAGGGACTGGAGCCCCTTTCGAGGGCTGCAACAGCGGAAGCTCTCCTTTCATTTCCGCTTTACCAAATCATTACGGCGAGCGGGCCGCACGCCCGGCCGGGCCCCTGCCCGGCACCCGCGCCGTCCCGGCACCCCACGGGATCGTTACGCTCGCTTGCATGCGCCCCATCGGCACCCCGACCCGCGGGACCACCAACCCGAACCGGCTCCGCCGCATGGACCGCTGGATCGCCGCCACCCACGGCCCGGCCCTGCGCCGCGCCGCCGCCCCCGTGGCCGTCGACCTCGGGTACGGCGCCGCCCCCTGGACGGCCGTCGAGCTGCTGCAGCGCCTGCGCACCGCCGAGCCGCGCACGGGCGTGGTCGGCATCGAGATCGACCCGGAGCGGGTCGCGGCGGCGAAACCGTACGAACGCGAGGGCCTCACCTTCCTGCACGGCGGCTTCGAGATCCCGCTCCCCGAGCGCCCCGACCTCATCAGGGCGGCGAACGTGCTGCGCCAGTACGACGAGGGCGAGGTCGCCGCGGTCTGGGAACGGCTGTGCGCACGCCTCGCGCCGGGCGGGCTGCTGGTGGAGGGCACCTGCGACGAGATCGGGCGACGGCACGTTTGGGTGGCGCTCGGTCCCGAGGGACCGCGCACGGTGACCTTCGCGACCCGGCTCGGCTCCCTGGACCGCCCCTCCGACCTCGCGGAACGCCTGCCCAAGGCGCTGATCCACCGCAACGTGCCGGGCGAACCGGTCCACGCGTTCCTCCGGGACTTCGACCGGGCCTGGGCCGCGGCCGCCCCGTACGCCTCGCTGGGCGCACGGCAGCGCTGGATCACGGCGGTGCGGGCGCTGTCGGGCGACTGGCCGCTGACCGACGGGGTACGCCGGTGGCGCCAGGGCGAAGTCACGGTGAAGTGGGCCGCGCTCCGGCCCGACCGGCAGCCCGACACGCGCTGACAGCCCCGGCGGACCCACGTCCAGGGAGGCGGGCGGGAACGCGGGCGGCGCATTGTTCGTCCTGAGATGGGGAGCGGTCCCCGGGACGCGGGGAGCGCTCCGGGGCGCAGGCCGACCTCCGTGACCGTCAGGACAGCGCCTGTGCGCCTCTGTTGCTTTTCGGTACGGCATGGCACGATCTCGTCAACGGCGAAAAGTTACTGACGGTAAATCAGATTCATTGGATTCATTCGGAGGGGGATCTCGTGAACCGACGTCACTGTGCCGCAGCGGCGATCACTCTGGTCTGCGCACTGACCGCACTCACCGCACCGGTCCAGGCGTTCGCCGCGCCCGCACCCCCCTCCCCCTCCGTGACACAGCACCAGTCCGGGCCGAAGGCGCCGAAGGCGCCGAAGAAGACCCTCGAAGAGGTGCGCGAGGAGATCGACGCCCTCTACCGCAAGGCCGGGGCGGCCACCGATGCGTACAACCTCGCCGAGGAGAAGGCCAAGAAGCAGTCCGGCGAGATCGTCAAACTGGCTCGGGCCATCGTGCAGGGGCAGGCGAAGATCGCCGAGCTCAAGGCCCAGGCGGGCGCCCAGGCCCGCGAGCAGTACCGCACCGGCGGGCTCCCGCCCGGTGCGCAGTTCATGCTCAGCGACGACCCGCAGCTGTTCCTGGACGGGGTGAACCGCGTCAGGGAGGGCCAGCAGGCCGCCCAGGGCGTCCTCGGCGAACTGACCAGGACCCAGCAGGACCTGGAGACGTACACCCAGGACGCCAGCACCAACTGGGAGAAGCTCGAAGCCGGCCGCCTCGAACAGGCCGAGACCAAGAAGAAGATCAACGCGCAGATCGCCGCGGCGAAGAAGCTGGAATCCCGGCTGAAGGAGGAGGAGCGGGCCCGTCTGCTGAAGCTGGAGCAGGAGGCCCAGTACAAGCTCCAGACGGCCTGGCTCAGTTCCGGCGCGCTGAAGGACATCAACCGCGAGGCGAGCGCGAGCGGAAAGAAGGCGGTGGCCTTCGCGACGGCGCAGATCGGCAAGCCGTACGTCTGGGGGGCCGAGGGCCCCAAGTCGTACGACTGCTCGGGGCTGACGTCCCAGGCCTGGGCGGCGGCGGGCCGTCCCGTCCCGCGCACCTCGCAGGAGCAGTGGCGGCTGCTCCAGCACATCGACATCAAGGACATGCGCCCCGGCGATCTGATCATTTACTTCAGCGACGCCAGCCACGTGGGCATGTACATCGGCGACGGCGCCATCGTCCACGCCCCCCGCCCCGGCCGAAACGTCACGCTGGCGGGTGCGGGTTCGATGCAGATCCTCGGAGTGGTCCGCCCGGACAAGTGACGGACACCTCCGAACACACGGCCACCGGCCGTACGGAGAGGTGGCGGCCGACCGTAGGGAAAGGGAAAAACCGGCCGCACGAAACAGGGGAACGCCGCCCGGCCCGGCGGAGAAACCGTCCGGGCGGCGGACCGGGCCCGCACGGCAGTGACCCGCGCCACCCACCCCCACCGCCCCGCGTGACCTTTGTCATGCCCCCACTTCCGTCCCCGCCCCCGCTCATCTCGCCGGATCCGTGACCTGACGCGGCTTATGCCGGTGCATATGACAGCGGTCGCGTGCGGTACGCCATTCCGTTCCCCGGCCGCGGACCGCTATGGTCCCCGTCTGGCGGGTCGTCGATCGTCGCTCCGCCGCGCCCTCGGGGGGAGGGAAGGAAACCCGAACCGATGCCCGTACCCGTACCGCAGCCGCGCGCCGTTCCCCCTGCGGAGACCTCCCCCGGCGCAGACCTCACCCTTCTGGTGATCGGGGACGACCCGGCGGGCACCTTCACCGTCCCCGAGCTTCCGGCCGCGGCCGGTACCCGGGTCCGTATCCGCACCGCCCGCAACCTGACCGAGGCGGGCCGGCTCCTCACGGACGACGTGGACTGCGTCCTGCTGGACCTGGCCCTGCCGACCGGCGGCGAAGCCCGCTCCACAGGAGCGGAGGAGGCCGACCGGCTCGCCGTCCTCAAGCACGTCCTGCGGATCGCCCCGCGCCATGCCGTCCTCGCCCTCACGGCGGAGGACGACGTCGAGCTGGCCGCCGAGGCGGTACGGGTCGGGGCGCAGGACTACCTCTTCCGCGGCGAACTCGACGGGCGCCTGCTCAGCCGTGCCATCCGCTACGCCGTCGAACGCAAGCGCGCCGACGTGGCACAGCACCAGCTCACCGAGTCCCGGCTGCACGCCCAGGAGAACGCCCGCCTCGAACGCGGCCTGCTGCCCACCCCGCTGCTCGAAGGCTCCGATCTGCGCTTCGCGGCCCGCTACCGCCCCGGCCGCAGCCGCGCGCTGCTCGGCGGAGACTTCTACGACACGGTGCGCACACCCGACGGCACCATCCACGCGATGATCGGCGACGTCTGCGGGCACGGCCCGGACGAGGCGGCGCTCGGCGTGGAACTGCGTATAGCGTGGCGGGCGTTGACCCTGGCCGGCCTCTGCGGCGACGAACTGCTCTCCACGCTCCAGCAGGTCCTGGAGCACGAGCGGGAGAGCGAGGAGATCTTCGCGACGCTGTGCACCGTCGACATCGCGCCCGACGGCAGGCACGCCGGCCTCTGCCTGGCGGGCCACCCGGCCCCGCTGATCGCGCGGCACGGCCGCACCGCGTGCCTTCTCCCGTACGAGGACGGCGGCCCCGCCCTGGGTCTGCTGCCTCGCGACGTCCTTCCCCGCGCGCTTCGAACAGGAGATGCCGCATGGCCGCTCCGACAGGTGGAGCTCGGCGGTTCCTGGAGCCTGATGATGTACACGGACGGGCTGATCGAGGGGCGTGTGGGACCGGACAGCACCCAGCGGCTCGGTCAGGACGGAATGGTCGCGATGATCAACCAGCAGCTGGCGGAGGGGCTCGGCGGCGAGGACCTCCTGGAGGCCGCGGTCGCCCGGGTCCGAGAGCTGAACGGCGGCGAGCTGACCGACGACGTCGCGGTCCTGCTGCTCGACCGCGACCAGGAACTCATCCGGCGCAAGGACACGAACGGCGACCGGGGCGCGAGCATCCCGCACCCGCGCCCCGAATCGGTCTCACCCACGGCTCCCGCGCACGCCGCGAACGCTCAACGCCCGCCGTTGTAGGGCCCGTACGGCCCGTCACTGCTGGAGCCGCCGCGCCGGCCGCCGCCCGAGACCGCCTTCAGCGCGGGTCGTACGTCCACCAGGAAGACGATGGACGCGACCAGTCCCGCGATCTGCAGGAACAGCATCGGCACGAAGAGATTCACGGCGACGGTGATACCGAGGATGATCAGCCAGAAGGACTTCTTCTGCTTGTCCGCGGCGCGGTAGGCGTCCTCACGGGCCGTCGCGGCCATGAACAGGGCGACCACGGCCAGGACGAGCATGACCATGTAGAGCAGCCAGACGAGTGTGCTGAATCCTGTGAGCAACATGGTGTGCACCGCCTAATGAATGGATGAGCGCCTCGCGGCCAAGGTACCGGGACAACGAGCCGGGCACCCAGAAAGGTGCCCGGCTCGTTGTCCCGTACACACCCCGGCGGCGCCGGGGCCCAGAACCTCTCGTTCGGATCGTGCCGGGCCGATCCGGACGAACGACCCTACTTCGCGGTCGGCGGAGTGGTCTTCTTCGCGGCGGGCTTGCGCGCGGGCGCCTTCTTGGCGGACGCGGCCGGGGCCTTGCTCTCCGGCTTGACGGCCTTCGGAGCGGGCGAGGGCTTGGCCGGCCCCGGCTTGGCGGTCTGCCCAGGCCTGGCGGTCTGCCCAGGCCTGGCGGTCTGCCCAGGCCTGGCGGCCGACTCCGTCTTCGCGGTGCCCGTGGGCCTGGACTCCTTGCGCGGCTCGACGACGACGGCGATCTCGACGATCTCGTCGGCCGTCTCACCACGCCAGTTCCTCACGGTCTGCTCACCGCGCTCGGCGACCTTCTCGTACGTCTCCCGGGCCCGGACCGCGTACTCCGCGGCCACTCCCAGACTCCGCAGCGCCAGGTCCTGGGCATTCTCGCCCAGCTTCCGCAGATCGCTGTCGAACGACCCGAGCACCTCGGTGACCTTGGCCTGCACGGTGGCCTGCGCCTCCTTGGCCTGCGAGGTCACCTTCTCCTGCATGGCCTTGGGGTCGGCGTTGCGCACGGCCTCGATACGCTCCGGCGCCTCGGCACGCAGCTGCTCGATCAGCGCCGGGACCTTGCGCGCCTGCTCGACGGCGAGGTCGGCCGTACCGGCGGCGAAGTAGAGGGGGGTCGGGTCGGTGAGGGTCTTGCGCAGGTCATCGGTGATGGCCATGACTGTGGTCCTCCCGGATCATCAGACTCAGTGTGAGGGTTTTGAAGGCCTTGAAGCCGGGCCGGCATCGCTGCCGCCGGCCGTGCGGTGGCCGTCGGCGCCGGGGCGGCCGCCCGCTCCGGTGCCCGATCCGGACTCGCCGCCGGTCTCCGATCCGGCTTCGGCGCCGGATTCCGGTCCGGGCTCGAACCCGTTCTCCTTGCGGAAGGAGTCGTAGATCTGCAGCAGCACACTCTTCTGCCGCTCGTTTATGGACGGGTCGGCCAGAATCACCGCCCGCGTCTCCAGCTCCTCCCGCTCCCGCTCATCCAGAATCCCGGCCCGCACATACAGGGTCTCGGCGGAGATCCGCAGCGCCTTCGCGACCTGCTGCAGCACCTCGGCGCTCGGCTTGCGCAGCCCGCGCTCGATCTGGCTGAGGTAGGGATTGGACACCCCGGCGGCATCGGCGAGCTGCCGCAGCGACAGCTGCGCGTTGCGCCGCTGCTCGCGCAGATACTCACCGAGATTGCCGACGTTGAGGGATGCCATAGATCAATGGTGCGCCACCCTTGCTAACTTTTGCAAGCACCCGCTTGCAAAAGTGCGTCACACCACTCGCACGGAGGGGGTCCGCGTACGTGCCCCGCCTGTCCGTTCCTGTCCGGCCCCAGCGACTCAGCAGCACAGCCATCACGGACACAGCCGGACGGATCGAAACCCTCTTGAACCCCCTGATCAGCTACTGACGATGCAGAAGGGATGCCCGGCCGGATCGGTGAGGACCCGCCACCTGTCCTGATGCGGCTGCTGATCCGGTTTGCCCGCGCCCAGCTCCAGCAGGCGGGCCTCGGCCTCGTCCAAGTCCCCCTCGACCGTGAAGCAGATGTGCAGCTGCTGGGGAACGCTTTGGTCAGGCCAGCTCGGAGCCCGGTAGTCGTCAACCCGTTGAAAGCCGATGAAGAGACCGTCCTCACGGTCGAGACCCGCGAAGTCGGCGTTCGACTTCGGGTGGGATGCGAGGCCGGTGGCCTGCTGATAGAACGCCGCCAGAGCGGGCGGATCAGGGCAGTCGAGGGTTATCGCACTCAGCTTCATCTGCAGGGGCATGTCACCTCCGGGTCGACTGATGGATCTTCGCGATGCACACCGTGGAGGCGGCTGCATACGGTCGAACGGGACACCGACCGCCCACCCGTCCCACTCATCCGTAGGCACCTGCCGCTTCCGACGCCCGACCCTCAGCCGGGTCGCTCGGCCATGACGACCAGACCCGGCCCGCTGTACTCCTCTGGAGGGAGGCGGAGTTCGGCGACCGGGCGCAGGCCGGCCCGCTCGATCAGGTCCACGAGTTGTTCCGGCCGCCATTTGTGTGTCGTCCAGCGAACGGGCACACCTCCGTAGGCCTCGGTGCGCACCGCGTCCTCGTGGCCGACGTGCGTTGCGGTGATGAAGTGCCCGCCCGGCTTCAGGGCACGCGCGAACAGGGCGAGAACCTGGGGAAGGACGTCACGGGGGAGGTTGAACAGCGACCACCACCCGAGCACGCCGCCAAGGGATGCTTCACCGAGGTCGAGGTCGGTGGCAGAGGCGACGCTGAAGCGGCACTGCGGATGAAGACGGCGCGCGTTCTCGATCATGCGAGGTGAGAGATCGACCCCGGACACATCGAGTCCGCGTTCGGCGAGGTAGGCGGTCACCGTTCCGGGTCCGCAGCCGACGTCGAGGACAGGCCCGAGCTCGCTCACGGTGTCGGCGAAGGCGTCGATCGATGCCTTGAGCCATGGATGGCTACGGATGTCGCCGACTCCCGTCGTCACCACCATGTGGGCGTAGTTGTCGGCCACCCGGTCATAGGACTCACGGACCACGTCGAGATCGGCCGGGCGGTCGATACGGTGTGCGCGCATCAGCCAACCATAGGACTGCGCGAGGGCTTTGGCACTGGTACACCGGTTGACGCCAAGCCGTTGCCCATGGCCCGGCCGTACTCGCCGGCCAAGTGGATCCGGACAGCGATGAGCCTGTTCGTACACCGAGACATCCCGGCCGAAATGACAGGGCGCAGGATCAGAGGCACCTCATCGGTTCAGGTCTCGCGGGAACGCACAGCCACGACCCGTGCCGCACCACGAGGGCGTCGCACCGCGTGGCGTCCGTGCGATGCTGGACCGGTGACGCTATCGGACCTGGTTCGGCTCCGCCGGGCCCGCGACCTGATGGACCGCTCCTACGCGGAACCGCTCGATGTCCCCGCACTGGCACGCGCGTCCCACATGTCGCCCGGCCACTTCTCCCGCAGCTTCCGCGCAGCCTTCGGAGAGACGCCGTACAGCTACCTGATGACGCGCAGGATCGAGCGGGCCAAGGCCCTGCTGCGGCGCGGCGACCTGTCGGTGACGGAGGTCTGCTTCGCCGTCGGGTGCACGTCGCTGGGGTCGTTCAGCTCGCGGTTCACCGAGCTGGTGGGCGAGAGCCCGAGCGCGTACCGGGCGCGCGCGCACGAGCAGGGCGCGGGCATCCCGGCCTGCGTCGCCAAGATCCTCACGCGCCCGGTCAGGGACAAGGAACGGACACGGAAGGCGGAGCCGACCGGAAACGCAGAACCGGCCGAGGAGGCGGAACCGGTCAGGAACAAAGAAGCGGAGCGCACGGCCCGTCCGTAGCGTGAGGTCCATGGAAATCATCGCGACCGACGACTGCGACGCCGCCTTCGAGCGCATCCAGGCCTCGGGCGCCGAAGTGCTCCAGAAACCGATCGACCAGCCGTACGGGACCCGCGACTGCGCCTTCCGCGACCCCGCGGGCAACATGCTGCGCTTCGCCGAGCGCCGCAGCGGGTGAGCCCGGCCGGTACCTGGTGGACGTACTGCTCAAAACCGGTCGGAACGAGCCGGGCGACACCGACAAAGACCGCGAAGGCGGTCCCGCGCAAGATATGGAGACACGATGAGCACGGCCAGGAGCACGGACCCGCAGTCGCCTGCGCAGAACATCGCCGACAGCCACGCACTGATCCGCGTGCACGGCGCGCGCGTGAACAACCTCAAGGACGTCAGCGTCGAGATACCGAAGCGCAGGCTGACGGTGTTCACCGGTGTCTCCGGCTCGGGCAAGAGCTCTCTGGTGTTCAACACGATCGCCGCGGAGTCGCAGCGGCTGATCAACGAGACCTACAGCGCCTTCGTGCAGGGATTCATGCCGACGCCGTCGCGGCCCGAGGTCGACGTACTCGAAGGGCTGACGACGGCGATCATCGTCGACCAGCAGCGGATGGGCGCCGACCCGCGCTCCACGGTCGGCACCGCCACCGACGCCAACGCGATGCTGCGCATCCTCTTCAGCCGGCTCGGGAAGCCGCACATCGGCCCGCCCAGCGCGTACTCCTTCAACACCGCCTCGGTCCGGGCGAGCGGTGCGATCACCGTCGAGCGCGGCAACAAGAAGACGGTGAAGGCGACCTTCAACCGCACCGGCGGCATGTGCACGCGCTGCGAGGGCCGCGGCACGGTCTCCGACATCGACCTCACCCAGCTCTACGACGACTCCAAGTCGCTCGCCGAGGGCGCGTTCACCATCCCCGGCTGGAAGTCGGACAGCTTCTGGACCGTGCGGGTCTACGCCGAGTCGGGCTTCCTCGACCCGGACAAGCCGATCCGCGAGTTCAGCGAGAAGGAGATGCGGGACTTCCTCCACCGGGAGCCGACCAAGGTGAAGGTCGAGGGTGTGAACCTCACCTACGAGGGCCTGATCCCCAAGATCCAGAAGTCGATGCTCTCCAAGGACAAGGAGGCACTGCAGCCGCACATCCGCGCGTTCGTGGAGCGGGCGGTCACCTTCACCACCTGCCCCGAGTGCGACGGCACCCGGCTGAGCGAGGGGGCCCGGTCGTCGAAGATCGGGCGGATCAGCATCGCCGACGCCTGCGCGATGGAGATCCGCGACCTGGCCGCATGGGTGCGCGGCATCGAGGACCCTTCGGTGGCGCCGCTGCTCACCGCGCTGCAGCAGACGCTGGACTCGTTCGTGGAGATCGGCCTCGGCTACCTCGCGCTCGACCGCCCGTCGGGCACGCTGTCGGGCGGCGAGGCGCAGCGCGTCAAGATGGTCCGCCACCTCGGCTCCTCGCTCACCGATACGACGTACGTCTTCGACGAGCCCACCACGGGCCTGCACCCCCATGACATCAGCCGGATGAACGACCTGCTCCTGCGCCTGCGGGACAAGGGCAACACGGTGCTCGTCGTGGAGCACAAGCCGCAGACGATCGCGATCGCCGACCATGTCGTCGACCTCGGCCCCGGCGCCGGCTCGGCGGGCGGCACCGTCTGTTTCGAGGGCACGGTCGAAGGGCTGCGGGCCGGCGACACCGTCACCGGCCGCCACTTCGACGACCGGGCCGCCGTCAAGGAGACCGCGCGCAAGCCCTCCGGGGCGCTGGAGATCCGCGGCGCCACCTCCCACAACCTGCACAGCGTCGACGTCGACATCCCGCTCGGGGTGCTCTGCGTGGTCACCGGCGTCGCGGGCTCCGGCAAGAGCTCGCTCGTGCACGGATCGATCCCTTCCGGCGAGGGTGTGATCTCGGTCGACCAGGGAGCCATCAAGGGCTCCCGCCGCAGCAACCCGGCGACGTACACCGGGCTGCTCGACCCGATCCGCAAGGCGTTCGCGAAGGTCAACGGCGTGAAGCCGGCGCTGTTCAGCGCCAATTCCGAGGGCGCCTGCCCCACGTGCAACGGCGTCGGCGTCGTCTACACCGACCTGGCGATGATGGCGGGCGTCGCCATCCCCTGCGAGGAGTGCGAGGGGAAGCGGTTCCAGGCATCCGTCCTCGAATACCACCTCGGCGGCCGTGACATCAGCGAGGTGCTCGCGATGTCGGTGTCCCAGGCCGAGGAGTTCTTCGGCGAGGGCGAGGCGCGCACGCCGGCCGCGCACAGGATCCTGCAGCGGCTCGCCGACGTCGGGCTCGGCTACCTCAGCCTCGGCCAGCCGCTGACCACGCTGTCCGGCGGCGAGCGGCAGCGGCTCAGGCTGGCCACGCACATGGCCGAGAAGGGCGGCGTCTACGTCCTCGACGAGCCGACCACCGGCCTGCACCTCGCCGACGTCGAGCAGCTCCTCGGCCTGCTCGACCGGCTCGTCGACTCCGGCAAGTCGGTCGTCGTCGTCGAGCACCACCCGGCGGTCATGGCGCATGCCGACTGGATCATCGACCTCGGCCCCGGCGCCGGCCACGACGGCGGCCGGATCGTCTTCGAGGGCACCCCCGCCGACCTCGTCGCCGCCCGCTCCACCCTCACCGGCGAGCACCTCGCGGCCTACGTCGGCAGCTGACCCGGGGTCTTTCGTTCGGGCCGGGCCCCGCGAGCCCGGCATGGTCCGGACGAGAGGCCCCGGTCCCTCGCGGACACCGCGGGACGAGCTCTCCCCGCTGTTTCGACTCGTCCCACGGACTGCGCGCACGCCGTGTCGGCACGACGTCCCGGGGCAGCGTCCACGTCCGCCGAAGCGACCGCGGGCCCCCGACTCGCGTCGTACCGCGGGGGAAGTCGCGTGTCGCGCCGCGGGGTAAGTCGCTTGCCGTGCCGCGAGGAGGGGGCGAGACTCCCGGCGTGACGCTTCACGAGAACGAGATCCCGATCGACGAGGCGCTGGTCAGGTCGCTGCTGGAGACACAGCGCCCGGAGTGGGCCGACCTGCCGTTGTCACCCGCAGGAGCGGGCACGGACAACATCATGTACCGGCTGGGCGACGACCTTCTCGTGCGTCTGCCACGAACCGCCGGGACGGGCCGGTCCGTGCGCAAGGAGCAGGAGTGGCTTCCTCGGCTGGCACCCCTGCTGGCCTGCCCTGTCCCCGAGCACGTCCACGCCGGGACGCCCAGCAGCGCGTTCCCGCTCGTCTGGTCGGTCCACCGCTGGATCGACGGTGACGAAGCCGGCCCGGACACCGTCCGGGACTGGTCCGCCTTCGGGGCCGACCTGGCGGCGGTCGTGCGGGAGCTCCACGGCGCCGACCTCATGGGAGCGACTCGCACGGATGACCTCAGCTGGTATCGCGGAGGCAGCCTGCGGCCATGCGACCAGTGGGTCAGCCGGTGTTTCGAGGACTGCCGGACCACCGAGGGCCTGGATCTCGACGTCGAGACCCTGGAGCGGTTGTGGCGAACCGCGCTCGCCCTGCCCGAGCCCTCGGGACCTCATGTGTGGCTCCACGGCGACCTCAAGCCCGCCAACCTCCTGGTCCGCGAGGGCAGACTCCGGGCGGTCATCGACTTCGGGGGGCTCTCGGTCGGCTTTCCCGACGCCGAGCACGCCACGCTCTGGGACCTGCCGCCCCGGGCGCGGCAGGCCTACTGGAACACCCTGGCCCTCGACGAACCGACCTGGGTCCGCGCCCGCGCCTGGGCGATCGCGGTCGGCGTCGGTGGAATCTCCTACTACTGGCACACCTATCCCGCCTTCGTCGCCGAATGCCGGGCACGGCTTCAGGCGATCCTCGCCGACGCCGACGCTCGTTGAGCGGCGGGTCATGCCTCGTCGGTCGCGTTCTTCTTCCACCGACTCCACTCCCGGAGCCCATGGGCCCGGTGGTCGTGCTCGAAGGCACGATCGAGGGGCCCCACCCGCTCGATCGCCCTCCCCGTGCGCGGATCGTCGCGCCGGGAAAGGCCGAAGGCGGCCTCCGAGCGCACGATTCGGTCGTCCTCGTCGAGGAGAGCGGCCGGTGCGTCGGCGACGGCGGGCGCGGGGTCCATGGGCGCAGCCCTGTCGCCGAGAACGGCGTCGGGGCCGTACCCGTCGGAGAAGGACGGCCGGGCCCGGGTCGCCGCCATTTCCTTGGCACTGCGCCTCGCCGGACAGCCGGCATCCCGGTCGGTCATCGGTGACGCGCTGACACGGGCACCCGCGCCCGGCACGATCCGGACGAGAGCTCCGTCAGAGGCGGCGCGCCCCGACAACCACTGAACTGGCTGGTGTTGTGAGTATTTCAGTGGCGTCCAGGGCCGGATGGGTGAGGTAGAACATGCGGAGCTCATCCACTTCGCCGCCGAAACGGGGCGGCCAATGGGGCGAGGGGGTGAAGTCGTCCAGGACGAGAAGGCCACCAGGAGCAAGCAGTTCGACGACTCGCCGGGGGTCGTCGCGTTTGCCCCCGCCGTCGCAGAAGAAGACGTCGAAGGGGCCGTGCTGCTCAAGCAGCCGCCAGTCCCCGGTGAGAACGCTGACCCGCTTGTCGTCCGCGAAGACACCGGCCGCTCGACGGGCCAGCTCCTCGTCCCGCTCCACGGTGACCAGGCGGGCACCGGCGCCGAGGCCACTGTGCAGCCAGGCGGTGCCGACGCCCGAGCCCGTGCCGCTCTCCGCAATGATTCCGTGGGGTTTCGCAGCGGCGGCCAGCCTGAGCAGCCTGCCCACTTCAGGGATGCAACTCTTCTTGAATCCCGCCTCGCAGGCCACACGCTCTGCCGCCACCACACGAGGCGGGACCTCACGTTCTGCCATGATCACGCTCCCCTTCGCTGTGAACACGACGCTATCCGCCGACAGAGGCGTCCGCCCGGAGTTCGCAGGTCCGGATCGGGCGGACCTGCCCGGTCGAAGCACCGGCGAGTCCGCCGCAGGCCGGGCACCACCACGGGCCGCACGCCCGTCGATGCTTGATCGAAACCGGAGCGAGCGGTGGTACCTCCGCGATAGGTTGCCGCCATGGCTGAGTTCGTACTGGTGGCGGGCGCATGGCTCGGATCGTGGGCATGGGACGAGGTGGTGTCCGAGTTGCGCGCGGCCGGGCACGGCACACATCCGGTGACGCTGTCCGGTCTCGCGGAGAAGCGGGATGTGCGGGCAGGGCAGCAGACCCACGTCCAGGACATCGTCGACGAGGTGGAGCGCCACGATCTCCACGATGTCGTCCTGGTCGGCCACAGCTACTCGGGCATCCCGGTCGGTCAGGCCGGGATGCGGATCGGTGACCGGCTGGCCCGCGTGGTCTTCGTCGACTCCGAGGTTCCGGTCGACGGCGAGTCGTTCGCCTCCGACTGGTGGAACGGCCCGGCGGCGCTGGAGGCCACGATCACGGGCAACGGCGGATTCTGGGCGCCGCTCACCGCCGCCGATTGCGAGGGCCAGGGCCTCACCGACGAGCAGATCGCCCGCATCGTGGACGGCTCGACTCCGCACCCGGGCACCACGCTGACCGAGCCCGCCGTCCTGCCACGTCCGCTCGGCGAGCTTCCGGCGACGTACATCAAGTGCCTGCTCGACGGCGACGAACCGAAGGACGTCGTGACCGAGCTGCTGGCCGCCGAGGAGCACTGGGAGCTGGTGGAGATGGACACCGGCCACTGGCCGATGTTCTCCCGGCCGCGCGAGCTGGCACGGATCCTGCACCAATCGGCCGTGAGGTCCTGAGCCCCGGCGCGAGGGGAAATGGGTGTGCGGATCCGGCCCCCGGGCGGTCATGCTGCCCCGCATGACCTTCTCATCGATCGGCCCGGACCCGGATCCGGCCTCGCCCTCATCCCCGGCCCCCGGCCCCGGCACCTTCGAACTGGGCGGCACCGTCACCGTCCCGCGCCTCGGTTTCGGGGCGATGCAGCTGCCGGGGCGGTGGAGCGGGCCCGCCGGTGACACGGCGAAAGCCGTGGCCGTGGCCCGTCGCGCCGTCGAGCTCGGGGCGCGGCACATCGACACCGCCGCCTTCTACTTCTCCGACACCCACCGCGCCAACGACCTCCTGCGCGAAGCGCTGTACCCGTACCCGGCGGACGTCACCATCGCCACCAAGGTCGGCCCGCTGCGGGACGAGACGGGTGAGATGTACGCCGAGGCCCGCCCCGATCAACTGCGCGCGGAGGTGGAACGGAATCTGGAGGACCTCGGAGTCGACACTCTCGACCTGGTGAACCTGCGGGTGGGGCGGCTGGGTTCGGGGCTCGCCGAGTCGCTCGGCGAGCGGTTCGCCGTGCTGGCCGCGCTGCGCGACGAAGGGCTGATCCGGCAGCTCGGCGTCAGCAATGTGACGGCCGGACAGCTCGCGGAGGCCCGCTCGATCGCACCGGTCGTCGCCGTGCAGAACCGGTTCGGCGTGCTCGACCGGGCGGACGCGGCGCTCGTCGACGAGTGCGCGGACGCCGGTATCGCGTACATGCCGTTCTTCGCGCTCGGCGGCGGGCACACCGAGCTCGCCGGCGAGAACCTCCGGAAGGTCGCGGAACGCCACGGTGCGACGGCGCACCAGGTCGCCCTCGCGTGGGGACTGGCGCGCTCGCCCTCGATCGTGCAGATCCCCGGTACCGCTTCGCTCGCCCACCTCGAAGAGAACATGGCCGCCGGCCGACTGGCCCTCGACGAGGACGACATGGCGCTGCTCGGGCGTCGCGAGTAGCCGGACCGCGAAGGGCCGGGGGCCGGGCCCCCGGCCCGGGGCCGGCAGACGAATCCCCGACTCGGGTCCCCGGGGGCTTCCGTCCGGATCAGGCCGGATCGGGGAGCGGGGCACGTGGGCCCGGCACGATCCGAACGAGAGGCCCTACGGGACAGCCCTTAGGATCCCGCCCATGGCTATCGACCCCGGCTACACCTGCTCCTGCTGCGGCGAACACCACGCGGAACTGCCGATGGGGTACTCGACCATGGCACCCGACATCTGGGACGCGAGCCTGGAGAGCGACCCCGACAGCATGCTCTCCTCGGACCAGTGCATCGTCAGGCACGAGCACTACTTCATCAAGGGTCTGATCGAGCTGCCCGTCCTCGGCAACGAGGAGCCCTTCTCCTGGGGTGTCTGGGTCTCGCTCAGCCGGGAGAACTTCGGCCGCGCCCTCGATGTGTGGGAGACCCCCGGCCGCGAGTCCGAGCAGCCCTACTTCGGCTGGCTGAGCACCGAGTTGGGGCTGTACTCACCGCGCACGACCAACCTCAAGACGAACGCCCACACCCGCCCGATCGGCCTCCGCCCCCGCATCGAGCTGGAGCCCACCGATCATCCCCTCGCCGTGGAACAGCGCACCGGCATCACGCGCGACCGGGTGCGGGAGATCGCGGAAGCCGTGCTGCACGGCAAGGACGTCCATGCCTGAACGGTCCCGCCGGACACACCCGGCGGTGGCGGGTGCGGCGGGTCACCCCCACCGGCGCCGTCGCCGCGCCGGCGCGCGACGATCCGCTCGTGTTCCCCGCCGGTGCGACGGTCTGCCGCCCGTCCCTGCGGCTGCGGAACGCGGTCCGGCCGCCGCTCCTGCCTACCACTCGTCCCCGAGTCCCGACCGCAGCTGCGCGAAGGCGAGTTCGGCGGCCTCGACCGCACTTCCGTACGTCCGGTCCGCGCTCTCCCCCGCGTCCATCCGCCGCCAGTTCTCCAGGGCCAGAATGCGCAGCACCGCGATGATCTGACCCGCGGCCAGCCTGTCCCGTACCCGGTCGCCCAGGGCACGCGCGAGCGCCGCCTCCGAGCGGCCCTGGTAGCCGTACAGGCGGGCCACCAGGGACGGGGTCCCGTACAGCAGCCGCTGGAACGCCAGCACCTGCGGAATGTCGCAGAGGCCGGTCACCGGGTCGCGCCGCTCCAGGCCGTCCAGGAAATGGCGGTGCAGGGCCTCCAGCGGGGACTCGTCCTCCCCACGGGCGGCGACCACCCGGGCCGCCTCGTCCTCGTGGTCGGCGAACCGGTGCAGGACCAGGTCCTCCTTGGCCGGGAAGTACCGGAACAGCGTCGGCTTGGAGATGTCCGCGGCAGCCGCCACCTCCGCCACCGAGACCTTGTCGAAGCCCCGCTCCAGAAACATCGCGATCGCGGCTTCGGAGACCGCCTGGTACGTCAGCTGCTTCTTCCGCTCACGCAGACTCATCGGCGCATGCGGCGCACGGCCCGCCTGCGCCGCCGATTCCGGTCCGGGCTTCTCTCCGCTCATGAACGTGAAGCGTACGCCTTGACCTCAACCGGACTTGACGTCCGGGAGCGGCCCCGCCCCCTCCCCGCCTCAGGCCCGCGCCCGCGCCTCCACCAGGAGCTCCGTCCCGTCCAGCACCCGTTCGGGCCCGGACCCGAACTCCGGCTCACGCGATGACACGCCGGAACCGAACCGGGGCGGGATCACCGCCGTACGCGTCCCCGGGGCTCCGCGTCTCAGAAGACGTCCGGGCACCACGGTCGCCGCGCCGCCCTGAACATACCCTCCGCCCGTGCCACCGCACCCGGCGTGAGTTCCTCGATGCGGCCCAGGGCCGCCAGTCGGACCGGCGACTCGTCGCCCAGGTAGAGCGCCCCCAACTCCCTCACGTCCAGGGCGAGATCGGCACCGGCCGTGGTGGGGACGCACGTCGCGCCGGACTCCGAGGCGTCCAGGCGGTAGCGGCCGGCGGTCAGACCCGTGCTGTCGTGGATGTCCAGGGTCAGCGCGCCGGGTACCGCGTAGGTGCGGGCCTCCAGGGCGCGTACGACGTCCAGGACGCGTACCCACAGCCAGTCCGCCTGGGTCACGATGCGGGCCGCGCGCGGATCCGGGAGGAGGAGGGGCAGCAGGTCGTCGGGGGCCCGGCGACCGGTGCGGACCGTGCTGATCCAGTCGATCGAACAGACGAAGTGCCACAGCGCGCGCTCCGCGGCCGGGGTGACGGCGATCTGCCCGAGCACCGTGGCCCGGTTGAGCGGCTGCTTGGCGTCGCTCCAGTGGTCGTCGGCACGGTAGGCGATCAGGCCGTCGACCTCGCCGTCCGCATTGCTGTAGAGCGCGTAGAAGGGTTCCGTCCAGGTACCGGGCCCGGTCGGGTTCTCACCGGTGTTCACCTCCCACCAGCGGGTGTCGCGGTTGACCGCACCGTGCTGCCGTGCGCGCAGCCGGTCGTGGAGGGCCGGTCCCAGCTTGCGCACGTCCGCACCGGTCACCAGGTCGATCCGGCCCCCGTCCGACGCGGCGGGACCCGACCAGCGGGGGTCGAGGCCCGCCCTCGGTACGTCGATCTCCCACTCGGTCGTCCACGTCGCCGGGCCGAAGCCGAACCGCCCGTAGATGGGGTACTCGGCGGCGATCAGGGTGGCGACCACGTCGCCGCGTTCCTTCGCCGCCGCCAGGTCCGCGGCCATCATCCGGCTGAGCAGCCCCCGGCGTCGGTGCGTGGGAGACACCGTGACGTTGGAGACCGCGTCGGCCCGCACCGTGGCGCCGCCGACGACGGTGAGTTCCTGCGCGAACGAACGGAACGTGGCCACGCACCGCCCGCCGTCGAAAGCCCCCTGCGTACGGGCCAGGTCGGTGTGCGGAAGACGGCCGGCGACCTCCTCACCCGTCACCACCGGCGGGCGCAGAAAGCCGGTGTTCAGGGCCTGCAGCCAGCCGGGGAACTCGGATTCGGTGATCGCACGGACGTCAAGGCGCATGGACCCCACGCTAGATACCGGGTCACCGGATGTCGCCCGGTTTTTCCGCCGACGGGGAATCCGGTCAGAACGCGGCCCGGATCTCGCCGACCTCGCCACCGCCGCCCAGCAGCGGCGCGTGCCCGATCCGGGAGACCACCGGGGCGTCGATGCCGAGCAGACGCAGCGACCGGGCCAGCACCGGGCCGAGTGCCCGTGTCGCACCGTCGTCGATCTTGAAGGCCAGCGCCCGGCCGTCGGCCAGGGCCACCGCCTGCACCGCCTCCGCGCCCATCTTGGAGAGCGCGCCCGGCACCTCCCGCATCAGCCAGGTGTCGGGGCGTCGCGTTCCGGCCACGTACTCGGGGTGGGCCCGCATCGCGTCCCCGACCCGCCGCTCCGCCGTCCCGGGATCCGCCGTCACGAACGTACGGAAGGCCCGCGCCAGCCCCACCAGGCTGATCGCCATCAGCGGCGCCCCGCACCCGTCCGTGCCGACCGCCGAGACGGGCTCGCCCGCCGCCTCCTCCACCACCTGGTGCACCAGCTGCTGGAGCGGGTGCGCCGGGTCGAGGTAGGACGCCCGGTCCCAGCCGTTCACCGCGCACGCGGCGAGCATGGCCGCATGCTTGCCGGAGCAGTTCATGGTGATCCGCTCCCGGACGTGGCCCGCGGCGAGATACGTCTCCGCCTCCGCCGGGTCCAGTGGCAGATCGGGCGGGGTCTGCAGATCGCCGGGCGTCAGTCCGTGCTCGGCGAGCATCGCGCTGACGAGTTCCAGGTGGAAGCCCTCGCCCGAATGGCTCGCGGCGGCCAGCGCCAGCCGCTCCCCGGACAGATCGAGCCCGGCCCGCAGCACGGCCGCGGCCTGCATCGGCTTGTTGGAGGAGCGTGGGAAGACCGGCGCCGTCGGGTCGCCGAGCGCCTTCTCCACACTGCCGTCGGCCGCCAGCACGACCAGGGAACCCCGGTGCCGGCCTTCCACGAAGCCGGACCGCACGACCTCGGCCAGCACGGGGAACGACTCGGGGGATATGACGGAGGGGGCAGCGGCGGCGCTGGAGGTCATGGTGGCCTTCCGGGGACGAGCGGAACCCGCCCCCGGAAGGGTGCTTCAGGCGAGCAGGTCGTCTACTTGTGCTTCACCATCACGGTACCTGCGGGCGATCTCGGCACTGCAATCGTCCGCGGTGCGTTGCAGCTGGTGACGGCGCCGGGAGACCTGCTGTTCGTAGCGGACCAGGCGCCCCATCGCGGTGTGCAGCTCCTCGTCCGTACGGGCGTCGAGGTCGGAGAGTTCGACCTCGGCCAGCGTCTCGGCCGCCAGCCGGCGGTACTCGTCGCTGCGCGGCGTGGTGAGCGTGACGTGCCGGGCGGAGGAGCGGTGCTGGGACGGGGTGTCGGCGAGGATCTCCGAGAGCCGGTCCACCACCGGTGTCTCGGGATCCAGCCGCCGGGCCAGCTCGGCCCGCAGGATGTCGATCCGCCCCTGCACCAGCCGCCGCACATAGCTGAGGTCGGCCTCGTCGCGCTGCGAGTCGCGCCGCAGTGTCCGCAGCTCCGGCAGTCGCAGGCCCTCCAGCTCCGGCTGCGGTCCCGCGGGCGGACCGTCCACAAGGCCGTCCACAAGGCCGTGACCGGTTCGCTGGACCGGTGGGCGCATGGTGCTGGTACTGGTACTGGTGCCGGTACGCGCGGCCGGCACGGCGCCGGGGGACTGCCCGGTTCCATGGGTACTCATGCTTGTGTCCATCCCCTCGACCGGTGCGTCGGCACACCGCCTTCCCAGCATGGTGCCACTCCAGTGGGGCCTGTGTGGATGCTCTGTACCCGTTCAGCCCAAGATAGGTTGGTCTGTATGCGTGCAGTGGTACAGAGGGTGGACGGTGCGAGCGTCACGGTGACCGACGGCGCGGGTGCGTCGGGCGGACCCGAGGTGGTCGGCGAAATCATCGGCGAAGGGCTGTGTGTGCTGGTGGGAGTCACCCACGGGGACACCGCGGAGAAGGCGGCCCAGCTCGCCCGCAAGCTCTGGTCGGTTCGCATCCTGGAGGGCGAGAAGTCCTGCTCCGATGTGAATGCACCACTTCTGGTGATTTCGCAGTTCACCCTCTACGGGGACGCCCGGAAGGGGCGCAGGCCCACCTGGAACGCCGCCGCGCCCGGCGAGATCGCCGAACCGCTGGTCGACGAGGTGGTGGCGCAGCTGCGGGCGCTGGGAGCGCGGGTGGAGACGGGCCGGTTCGGGGCGGACATGCGGGTCTCGCTCACGAACCACGGCCCGTTCACCGTCGTCGTCGAGGTCTGAGCCGGGTCCCGGTCCGGACGCAGACGGGTCGGACATCCGGCGTGGACGACGCAGACGGTCGCGCGTAGGAAATCTGCGCACAGAAGCCTGAGGGCCGGGGTCCTTCGTCCGGCCCGGCCCCGCTCCCCGATCCGGTCCGGTCCGGTCCGGACGAGCGGTCCTACGGCTCCACGACCGTCTCCTGGGCGGCGGCCGTGTCCCCCGCGAGCAGTTCCGCGTCCACCGCGACGTTCCGCTTGACCAGGGCCAGCGCGATCGGTCCCAGTTCGTGGTGGCGGGCCGAGGTGGTGATGAAGCCCAGCTGCCTGCCCTCGGCACCGTCCGCGGCGAGCCGTACCGGTGTGCCGTGTCCGGGCAGGACGACCTCGCTGCCGTCGAGGTGCAGAAAGACCAGCCGCCGCGGCGGCTTGCCCAGGTTCTGCACCCGGGCCACGGTCTCCTGGCCCCGGTAGCAGCCCTTCTGGAGGTGGACGGCGGTGCCGATCCAGCCCAGCTCGTGCGGGATGGTGCGGTGATCGGTCTCGAAGCCGACGCGCGGGCGGTGCGCCTCGACGCGCAGCGCCTCGTACGCGAGGACGCCGGCCAGGGGGCCGTGCGCGGCCGCGTACTTCTCCAGGTCGGCGCGGGGCAGGAACAGATCCCGGCCGTACGCCGTCTCCCGTACCGTCACGCCGTCCGGGGCCTCCGCGATGGAGCCGGCCGGCAGATACACCACGGCGAAGTCCTCGGTGCGGTCGGCGACTTCGACCCGGTAGAAGAACTTCATGGACTCCAGGTAGGCGACGAGATCGCCCTGTGTGCCCGGTTCGGCGTGCATCCACACGGTCTCGCCGTCGTCGACGAGGTAGAGGGCGTGCTCGATGTGCCCGTTCGCGGTGAGGATCAGGGCCTCGGTGGCCTGTCCCGGGGCGAGGTCGCTGACGTGCTGGGTGAGCAGGAGATGCAGCCAGGCCAGCCGGTCGCTGCCGGTGACGGTGACGACGGCACGGTGCGAGAGGTCGACGAGGCCGGAGCCGTCGGCGAGGGCGCGCTGCTCGCGGAACAGATCGCCGTAGTGCGCGGCGACGCCTTCGTCGTGGCCTTCGGCGGGTACGGCACCGGGCAGGGACAGCAGGGGGCTCTTCATGCGACCAGCGTACGACGCGATTTACGGCTCGGGACGGGCCGCTTCGGCCGTCCGGGCGGCGCCCGCGGACGCCGCCTTCGCCGTGCAGTCGGCGCAGCGGCCGAAGATCGCGAAGTGCTTCATGTCCGTCTCGAAACCGAAGTCGGCCTGGAGCTTCGCGGTGAACTCGGCGACGACCTCGACATCGGCCTCGATGACGTTCGTGCAGTCGCGGCAGACCAGATGGATGTGGTGGTGGCGGTCGGCCAGGTGGTACGTCGGCGCCCCGTGCCCCAGATGGGCGTGGCTGACCAGCTCCAGCTCCTCCAGGAGTTCGAGCGTCCGGTAGACGGTGGAGATGTTCACGCCGGATGCGGTCCTGCGCACCTCGGCGAGGATGTCGTCCGGCGTCGCGTGTTCCAGCGTGTCGACGGCTTCCAGGACAAGCTGCCGCTGCGGCGTCAGCCGGTAGCCGCGCTGTCGGAGGTCGGTCTTCCAGTCGGTGCTCACCACACGCTCAGTGTAGGTCGGGGTGAGCACCTGCCCGCAGCTGTGTGCGAAAGGAATCCATGCACCGCGCGCCGCGATCCCCGCGAACGCGGGCGGCGGAACGAACGGCAGGAACGCGGCGGCCGGGGCGGGCCGCCGGGGCGAGGACTACTTGAAGAAGGCGATGCCGTCGTCCGGAAGGTCGCCGAGGCTCTTCGCCATCGCCTCGACCTCTTCCGGAGTGACGACCTTCTTCAGGTGCGCCGACATGTACGGGCGCAGCTCCACCTCGGGGGTGGCCTTCTCGCCGACCCACATCAGGTCGCTCTTCACATAGCCGTAGAGACGCTTGCCACCGCTGTACGGGCCGGAGGCCGCGGTCCGGGCCACCGCGTCGGTGACCAGGTCGATCTGCGGCTTCTGGTCGGCCAGCTCGCCGTACCAGATCTCGATGACGCCCTGGTCGCGGACCATGACGACCTCGACCTTGCGGTCCTTGTCGATACGCCAGTAGCCGGACTCGGACTCCAGCGGCTTGACCTTCTTGCCCTCGGAGTCGAGCACCCAGGTGTGCGAGACGTACTCCAGGAAGTCCCGGCCGTCGTGGCTGAAGGAGACTTCCTGGCCGAAGTTGCACTGCTCGGCGCCGGGGAAGTCGGAGACACCCGCGCCCGCCCAGTTGCCGAGGAGGAAGGCCAGCGGGACGAGGTCCGGGTGGAGGTCGGACGGGATCTCGATCATGAACGGCTCAGACGATCTGTGAGGTGGGGGCGACTTCGAACGTGACACATCGGAGTGCCGGTGTCACGTCGTCCTGACGGGGGTACCCGTGCGGACAGAGGCGAGGGCGGGGAGGTTCAGCGCTGACCCTGGTACAGCTTCTTCACGGTCACGCCCGCGAAGGCGAGAACGCCGACGCAGACCAGTACCAGCAGGGCAGAGAAGAATGCCTCAAGCACGGGAACTCCTTGGAACGAGCGGTATGGCAGCGGTATGGGGCCGGGCCCCAGCCTAATGGGTTGGGGCCCGGCCCGCCGGTTCGGGGTTTACGGCCCGCTGCACGATATGGAGTGGATCAGGCCGATACCGTGGGGCAGGTCAGCCCAGCAGCTGGTTCTGCAGGATCAGCGTCTGGTGGAACGGAACGCGATCCGTGCCCTCCTTGCCCTCCCGGGACTGGACAACGAGGGCGAACGTGTCGCCGGCGACCAGGTATCCCAGGCGCACCTGCGCCGCGCCGTACGGCTTCGCCTCCTCGTACGCGTACGACGCGGTGCGCTCCACCTTGCCTGCGCCGCTCCAGCCCTCGTCGAGGACCATCCCGGACGTCTCGGACGTCCCGACGAGAGGTACCCCGGAGGGGGCGTCCCCAACGACCGCGTCCCTGAAGTACTGCGCGAAGGCCGTCGAATTGAACTGCACGAGATAAATCCGGGACGACGTGCCGTCGGGCATCGCCCAGCCGCGGGCGGCGACGTGCCGCGGAGCAGAGTCCTTCAGTATGTGTGTGATGTCGGAGCGCTTGCCCTTCACGTACTCGGAGAGGTACCGCTCCGTGCTCACCCAGCCGCCATCGAGCTTCTTGTCCACGGTCGCTCCGGCCGGAGCGGGCAGCAGCAGACGTCGAAGGTCGGCGTGGTGAATCTCGGCGGCATTGCCGTCGCTGAACGGGCGGGGCGAACCGGCCGGCAGCGCCGGCAGGCTCAGCTCGGGATAGTCCCAGCGGCCGTCACTCCCGGTGGACAGACCCGGTGCGGGCGTACTCGTCCACGCCCAGCCAGCCGTCGCGGAGGCCCGGCACCGCCTTGTCCTCGCTCCAGCCCGCGGGCCTGTCGGCGAGCAACTTGCGCAGGTCGCCGTCCGTCCTGACCTGACGGTCCTGGGACGCGGGCAGCGGGTCGGGGGCCTTGTCCGCGGGCAGCGCCTTCGCCGGGTACGCCAGATCGGGCTGCGCCAGGGCGGGCAGCGGGGTCGGGGCACGACCCGCCTGCACGTCGTAGCCCACGGCGGTGCCGCCGGCGATACCGAGCACCGCGGCAGCGGCGATCAGCAGGGCCGTGCGCCCACGCGGGCCCTTCGCGACGGGCGCTGCGGCCGGTGCGGCCTCGGGATCAGCCACGGGCGCCGACCCGGGCACGGCCCGGGGCTGGACCCGGGGCCCGGGCCCGGGCTCAGGCATCGGCACCGGTTCCGGCCCAAGCACCGGCTCCGGGGTCTCTCTCGCCGGCGATGGCTCCACGGCACCGGCCGGTATCTCTTTCGCGGCGAGCGGCTCGGCCTGCCCGTCAGGAATGGTGTCCTTCGATTCCAAAAGGGGTCCCCCCACGAGACCTGAGGCGCGGATTCCGTTATTCGCGCACCCACCTGACTGCCACCGAGGGGATGAGGTTGCCCGCCCGACGATTACAGTTCGGCATATGCCGAAGAAGCTCGTGATCAAGGTGACTGCCGGTGCCGACGCAGCCGAGCGCTGCTCCCAGGCGTTCACGGTGGCCGCGGTCGCCGTCGCCAGTGGTGTGGAGGTCTCCCTCTGGCTGACCGGGGAGTCCTCGTGGTTCGCGCTGCCGGGGCGGGCCGCCGAGTTCGAACTGCCGCACGCCGCCCCACTGCCGGATCTGATCGAGTCGATCCAGGCGGGCGGCCGGATCACCCTGTGCACGCAGTGCGCCGCGCGTCGCGACATCACCGAACAGGACGTCCTGGAGGGCGTACGCATCGCGGGCGCCCAGGTCTTCGTCAGCGAGATCATGGCCGACGGCGTCCAGGCCCTCGTCTACTGACGGCGCCCACGGCCTTCGGCGCCGTCCCGGCCGTTCAGTGCCGTTTCTTGCCGTCGAGCTCGTCCCACCACTCGTCCGACTGCGGATCGCCGGACGGATCGTCCCACCAGCGGTCCTCCGGGCCCCGACGGTTGGCGACCATGGCCGCGACGGGCGGGATGACCATGGCGACCACACACATCGCTATCGCGGCGGGCATCGACCACAGCCGGACAAAGGACCAGGCCGATACGAAGAGGACGATGCAACCGCCCATCATCAGGAAATAGCCGCGACGGCGTCGGGCGTACATACCTCAAGCGTAGGCCCGTTCCCCGCCCGCGCGAACGGCGCGAAGGGCCGTACCCCGCTTCGGAAGGCGTCCAACCCCCGGGGCACGGCCCTTCGGCCGGCAAGGCGTCGCGGGAGCACCGGCCCGGCCGGTGCTCCCGCGTTCGGTGACTAGACGGCGATCGCGACCTCGGAGAGGCCACCGGTCTGCGCCACGACCGTGCGGTCGGCGCTGCCGCCCGGGACGAGGGCGCGCAGCGTCCACGTGCCCTCGGCCGCGTAGAAGCGGAACTGTCCGGTCGCCGAGGTCGGGACCTCCGCGGTGAACTCGCCGGTCGAGTCCAGCAGGCGCACGTAGCCGGTGACGGGCTCGCCGTCGCGGGTCACGCTGCCCTGGATGGTGGTCTCACCGGGCTTGATGCCCGAAGCGTCGGGGCCGCCGGCCTTTGCTCCACACATGGTGTTCTGTCCTTCTGGGTCGGGGGTCGTGCTGGTCCGGGTCGTGCGGAGTTACTTGTTGGCGCCGAGCTCGATCGGCACACCCACGAGGGAGCCGTACTCGGTCCACGAACCGTCGTAGTTCTTGACGTTCTCCTGGCCGAGCAGCTCGTGCAGCACGAACCAGGTGAGCGCGGAGCGCTCGCCGATGCGGCAGTACGCGATGGTGTCCTTCGACAGGTCGACCTGCTCGGCCTCGTAGAGCGCCTTGAGCTCGTCGTCCGACTTGAAGGTGCCGTCGTCGTTGGCGTTCTTCGACCACGGGATGTTGCGGGCGCTCGGCACGTGGCCGGGGCGCTGGGACTGCTCCTGCGGGAGGTGCGCCGGGGCGAGCAGCTTGCCGCTGAACTCGTCGGGCGAACGCACGTCGACCAGGTTCAGGCTGCCGATGGCCTTCACGACGTCGTCGCGGTAGGCGCGGATCGACCTGTCCTGCGGCTGGGCCCTGTACGCGGTGGCCGGGCGGGACGGGATCTGGTCGCCGTCGACCAGGTCGCGGGAGTCGAGCTCCCACTTCTTGCGGCCGCCGTCGAGCAGACGGACGTCCTGGTGACCGTAGAGCTTGAAGTACCAGAACGCGTAGGACGCGAACCAGTTGTTGTTGCCGCCGTACAGGACGACCGTGGTGTCGTTGCCGATGCCCTTCTCGGACAGCAGCTTCTCGAAGCCGGCCTGGTCGATGAAGTCACGGCGGACCGGGTCCTGGAGGTCCTTGGTCCAGTCGATCCGGATCGCGTTCCTGATGTGGTTCTTCTCGTACGCCGAGGTGTCCTCGTCGACCTCGACGAGAGCGACCTTCGGGTCGTCGATGTGGGCCTCGACCCAGTCGGCGTCTACCAGGACGTCACTGCGGCTCATTCTGTTCTCCTCCGGGGCGGTCTGCGGCGAGATGGTGCGAGACGGTGCGTGATACGGATGTGCGGCGGCGCAGGGTGCGGCGCACGTGCACAGGCGATGAGGATGGGGATGGGGCCCCGACATCGGTCGAAGGGCCGGGGAACGCGGGGCGCCGAAGGCTCCCGCTCAGACAGTGCGACAGAGCATGGCGGCGACGCGACACAGGTCCACTGCCCGCCGCTTCGTGAGATCCGCCCGGCCCCGCTGTGGGAGACCGCCGATTGAGCACTGCATGGCACCGATCGTAGGGAGGTACGGGCGGGCATGTCACCGCCGTACCGTATCGCGAGACGCGATCGTCCGTAATGCGAGACACGAACATGAGCGCGGCGTCCGCGGCACCGTGCCCGCCTCCTCGGCACGCGTCGATCATCTGCGGATCGGACGCGACCGTCTCACTATGTGGTGCACCGGGGCGTCGAAGCCCCGCCCCGCCCCGCCCGTCCCTGCTCGGTGGGGCTCATCGGCGGGGACCGCGGGCCGGAATCATCCGGCGATCCTCACGTCCGTGCCCGTCACCGAGATCTCCAGACCGTCGGCGGTCGGTTGGATCCTCTGCAGCTTCAGGCCGCTGGGCAGGCCGCCGACCTCCCGCTCGAAGTCGGTCTTCCGGCGCACCAGACCTTCCAGTCCGGGAATGCCCTCTCCCGGCACCTTGTCCGCATGCACCTTGATGGTGTGACCGTCGATCAGGGTGACGGTGGAGAGCACACTGCGCGACAGCGGGCGGCCGAGGATGTCGACCGTGCCGGTCACCTTCACCTTGCCGTTGCCGCCGTACTCGACGACTACGCCGTCGCTGGCAGCCTTGGTCAGGTCCTCGTACGAGATGACGGCGGTGCCGGTGGCACGGGCGGCGGTGGCGCTGGAGTAGCCGTCGGCGAGCTTCACCTCGTACAGCGCGGCGTTCATCCTGCTGATCCGGATCCTGCGGCCGTTGGCGTCGGTCTCGATGCCGGAGATCTCGACGTCGACCTCGTCGAGCTGCGATCCGGCGACCTGCGTCAGAAACGGAAATCCCTTGATGGAGACGTCCGTCGAGCCGATCGTGGCGCCGGTGACCGCGACCCGTCCCTCGGCCTCCGACTCGGCGAAGTACACCGCCGCCCGGTCGACCGCGACGAAGATCCCGCCCAGGACCACCACCATGACCAGCAGTATCCGCAGTGCACGCACGCCCGCTCCTCCCGCCCACCCTGCATCCGGCCGGACCCCCGGCGCCCGTGCGTCCGCCACGGATGCACAGCACGCCCGGGGTGATCGACGAGCAGGCACCCCCCTTCGGTTCCCGAGGGGGGTGGTACCGGTCGGCGCCAGGACAGCACTAGGAGATCGCGCGGCCGATCAGATAGACGGCGGGGGCCGCGGCGGTGAGCGGCAGCGCCACACCGGCCGTCATGTGGACGAACCGGGACGGGTAGTCGTAGCTCGCCACCCGCAGCCCGATCAGTGCGCAACCCCCCGCCGCGAGGCCGAGCAGCGCGCCCTTCGCGCCGAGATCGGTGAACGTCCCCGCCACGGCACCGGCGCCCGCGGCGGCGAGCAGCGCCACCACGACCGAGGCCGGTCCGGGCAGCGGCAGGGCGCGGACGAGCACGGCGACCGCGACGGCCACCGCGCCCACCGTCACCGCGTCCGGGACCGCCGCGAGATGTCCGGCGGCCAGGACCGAGAGGGCGGCCGACGCGACAGTGGCCATCAGCCCCTGCATCCGTTCGTCGGCGCTCGCGTGGCTGCGCAGCTGGAGGACGACGGTGAGCAGCACCCAGACGCCGAGGGTGCCGAGGATGGCGGCCGGTCCGTTCTCCCGGCCCGCGGCGAGCAGCGCGATGTCGGCGACGAGACCACCGGCGAACGCGAGCGCGATGCCCTGCCGGGCCGGCCACATGCCGTTGAGCCGGAACCAGCCGGCCGCGGTCACGGCCTGGAGCAGCACCAGCGGCACGACCAGGGCGTACGACCCGATCGCGGCACCGACGGCGAGCAGCAGCCCGAGTCCCGCGGTGATCGCGGCGGGCTGCATGCCCGGCGCGATGATCGGTGAGCGGCCCTCGGCACGGGCGCGCTGGGCATCGGTGATGCGGCTGTTGCCCAGAGTGGTGGGCGTGCTGTAACCGGCGGCGTCGAGCGCGGAGGCGGCGGCCGGGCGTGCTTCCGCGGGAACAGCCGCCCGGACCGGCTCGGCGGCGCCGCTCGCGAGCGGGACCTCCGGAGGCAGCGGGTAGGAGCCGGAGGCGCCGTGCGGCTGCGCGTGCTGCGGACGCGGCGCACCGTCGGCCCCGGCACCGGGCGGCACGGGCTGAGCGGGCTGGATGGTCGGCTGGTACTGGGTGTCCCAGGTCTGCCCCTCCCAGGTCTGCGTGACCCCGGGGTCGTGCGTGCCGTGGGCCGTGGGCGCGACGGGTTCCCCCGACTGCCCCTCGGGCCACACGGGCCCGGGGTTCGTCCCGAGGGCTCCGGGCGTCCGGTGCGGGTCGTGAGCACCGTGCTCCTGCTGCGGGGCTCCGTACGGGGCCTGCTGCCCGTACGGCTGCGCGCCGTACGTCTCGCCCCCGTACGACTGTCGTCCGTGGGCCGGGCCACCACAGGAAGACTGGTCGCCGTAGGACTGGTCGCCGTACGAGGGCGAGACGTGAGTCGCGTCGCCGTGCGACTGCTGCCCGTACGACTGCTGTCCGTAGGTCTGCTGCCCGTACGCCTGCTGTCCGTACGTCTGCGCGGGCTGCGGATCCTGGCCGTACCCGGGTCCGTACCCCTGGCCCGGATCCTGCCCGTACGGATGCTGATGATCGTTTCCGTACGGATACTGATGATCGTTGCTGCTCATGTTCTGCGGTTCACCCTCCTGCGAACGGCGGGAGCACCTCGACCGTGCCGCCCTCGGCAAGGCGTACGGTCTCATGACCTCGGGTCCCGACGGGGGCACCGTCGATGAGGAACGAGCACCTCTGCAGCACTCGGGTGAGCTCACCGGGGTGCCGCTCGCGCACCGCGTCGAGCGCCTCGGCGAGGGTCACGGCTGTGTACGGCTCCTCCGCTGTCCCGGCGGCGGCCTTGGCGGCGGCCCAGTAGCGGATCGTTCCCGCGGGCATGGCGGCACTCCTCTCGTCTCGCATCAGCTGTCCATCATGAATCACGGTGCCGCCACCCAGTCGCCGATGCGGGTGAGCAGGCTCTCGTCCGCCGCGTTCTCGGCATGGCCCATACCGCGTTCCAGCCACAGCTCGGCGCCGTCGCCCGCCGCCTCGGCCAGCATCCGCGGGTGGTCCAGCGGGAAGTACGGGTCCTGGTCGCCGTGCACGATCAGCAGCGGGGCCGGGGCGATCAGCCCTGCCGCCTCCACGGGCGGGAGCGGCACCGGATCCCAGTCGTCGCGGTCGATCCGGGTGCGGAACCCGTAGCGGCCGACCAGCCGGCCGACGGGCCGGGTGACCATCCAGTGCAGCCGGCGCATCGGGGCCGTGCCCCGGTAGTACCAGCGGGCAGGGGCGCTCACGGCCACCACCGCGTCCGCGTGCGCCTCCGCGCGTGCTCCGACGCGCCCCTCGCGCCCCACGACGCCACGGGCCTCCGCGCCCTCCGTCACCCGTCCGGCGTAAAGCGCCCCGTGCCGCAGCACCACGGAGCCGCCCATCGAGAACCCGACGGTCACGACCCGCCGGTGTCCGAGCGCCCGCGCCCACTCCACCGCCGCCGCCAGATCCAGCACCTCGCGGTCGCCCACCGTCGACCGGCCGCCGGAGCCGCCGTGGCCGCGGAAGGAGAACGTGACCACGGCCGCACGCCGGGCGAACACCCCGGCGGCCCGTCGGACGGCGGGCCGGTCCACCGAACCGGTGAACCCGTGCGCGACCACGACCGCAGTACCGTCGAAGGATGTTCCCGCAGCGGCCCCGGCACCCGCCGTACACGGCTCGTACACCGCCTCGATACGAATCCCGTCATCGGTCCGCAATGCAGTGCGCAGAGGACCGGGCGTGATCAAGGGAACAGAGGAACTCCGAAATCGCCCCTCGGACACAGAACTCATGTGGGCTATTCTGCTGGGAAGAGGATCCGGGCAAAGCAGCCCCCGGGTCCTTTTGTGCTTTCCAGACGTTGTTACGGAGAAGTTTCCACAAGCTCAGCGGTCCCGGGGCGCGGGGCCGCAGCCGTAAGAACCGTATGACAACCGTCGTACGGCAACCCGTGCGAAAGCCCGCACGAAACGTACGAAGAAGTGCCGCATACTCCCCCGGGCCCGAGCCCGGGAGTGCCCCTCTCGCAGGGAACGAGGAGGACCGACGTAATGGGCGAGCGAACCGTGCACGATCACCGACCGACGACCCAGGCAGGTGGGCGGCGATGAGTTCACTGCTGCTCCTGACAAATGCCCTTCAACCGTCGACGGAGGTGCTTCCCGCCCTCGGTCTCCTGCTGCACAGCGTGCGGGTGGCACCGGCCGAGGGCCCCGCCCTCGTCGACACCCCCGGTGCCGACGTCATCCTGATCGACGGCCGCCGCGATCTGCCGCAGGTGCGGTCGCTGTGCCAGCTGCTGCGGTCCACCGGACCGGGCTGCCCGCTGATCCTCGTCGTGACGGAGGGCGGTCTCGCGGCCGTCACCGCCGACTGGGGCATCGACGACGTACTGCTGGACACGGCGGGACCGGCCGAGGTCGAGGCCCGGCTGCGGCTGGCCACCGGCCGGCAGCAGATCGGCTCCGACGACTCGCCGATGGAGATCCGCAACGGCGATCTGTCGGTCGACGAGGCGACGTACAGCGCGAAGCTGAAGGGCCGGGTCCTCGACCTGACCTTCAAGGAATTCGAACTGCTCAAATATCTGGCGCAGCACCCGGGCCGGGTCTTCACCCGCGCCCAGTTGCTCCAGGAGGTCTGGGGCTACGACTACTTCGGCGGTACGCGGACGGTCGACGTCCATGTGCGGCGGCTGCGCGCCAAGCTCGGCCCCGAGCACGAGTCGCTGATCGGCACGGTCCGCAACGTCGGCTACCGCTTCGTCGCACCGGAGAAGGTGGAGCGCGCCGCCGAGGAGGCCAAAGCCCAGGCCGCGGCGGAGGCGGCCGCCGGACCCGTGACCCGCCCGGAGCGGCCGGGGACGGCCGGGGCCGCGGAAGAGGTCCCGGTCCGGCCCGCGCGCAGGTAGCGGGTGACAGGTGGACCGGGCCGGGTCACGGAGCGGGCTCCGGTGCGTGCGGCCGCACGGCAAAACCGCGGCGTGCCGGTGATGACGACACCGCCGCGGACACGCGTGACGGCCTGGTGCACGACAAGGAGCCCACTCGCTCTCGTGCACCAGGCCGTAACAGGCCCCGCGAACCCGGCCCGGTCCACCTGTCACCCGCTTGGTCCATCCGCGTAGACTGCCGCGCGTGGCCAAGGTGACGCGGGACGATGTGGCGAGACTGGCGGGTACGTCGACCGCGGTCGTCAGCTACGTCATCAACAACGGACCCAGGCCGGTCGCCCCGGCCACGCGCGAGCGGGTACTCGCCGCGATCAAGGAGCTGGGCTACCGGCCGGACCGGGTTGCCCAGGCGATGGCCTCGCGGCGGACCGATCTCATAGGGATGATCGTGCCGGACGCCCGGCAGCCGTTCTTCGCGGAGATGGCGCACGCGGTCGAGCAGGCCGCCGCCGAGCGCGGAAAGATGGTGCTCGTCGGCAACTCCGACTACCGCGACGAGCGCGAGGTCCACTATCTGCGGGCCTTCCTCGGCATGCGGGTCTCCGGGCTGATCCTGGTCAGCCAGGGCCCCAGCGAGCGGGCGGCGGCCGAGATCGAGGCATGGGACGCGCGGGTCGTGCTGCTGCACGAGCGGCCCGAGGCGATCGACGACGTCGCGGTCGTCACGGACGACATCGGCGGTGCCCAGCTCGCCACCCGTCATCTGCTGGAGCACGGCAACGCCTACGTGGCGTGCCTCGGCGGCGTGGAGTCGACCCCGGCGGTCGGCGACCCGGTCGCCGACCACGTCGAGGGCTGGCGCCGCGCGATGCACGAGTCGGGGCGCTCGACGGAGGGCCGGCTCTTCCAGGCCCCGTACAACCGTTACGACGCCTATCAGGTGGCGCTGAAGCTGCTCGCCGGGCCGGACAGGCCGCCGGCGATCTTCTGCTCGACGGACGACCAGGCCATCGGGGTGCTGCGGGCGGCGCGCGAACTGCGGATCGATGTGCCCGGGGATCTCGCGGTGGCGGGCTTCGACGACGTGAAGGAAGCCGGGCTGACCGATCCGCCGCTGACGACGGTCTTCTCGGACCGCCCCGCGATGGCACGGGCGGCCGTGGACCTCGTGCTCGACGACTCGTTGCGGGTGCAGGGGTCGCGCCGGGAGCGGCTGAAGCAGTTCCCGTCCGCGCTGGTGGTGCGGCGGTCGTGCGGCTGCGGGGAGCCGGCGACCGGTCGGTGACGATGCCGGTGGTGCGGGGGCCCGGACGGGTCCGTGCCCGCCCGACGACATCGCTGTCATGGCCGTCGCCTTCCTGTACAGCGTGGTCACCGACGCACAAGGCCCGTGCGGAGCCGGCCACGCTCCCCTGACAGGATCACCGCAATCCTTCGGCGCCGCGACTGCAGCCTGCCGTGCGGAGACAGCGGGCGCCACCGCACTGCTCGGCACCCGCCCCTCGGGCCGGAACCCCGGGGAGTCCGGACCACTCGCTCCGGCCCACCGCACCCTCAGGAGACCGGCCGGCATGAGACCGGTCGGCACGGGCAGCGGCCGTAACTTATATCGGGCATACGAGGTTCTGCCGGGCTTCTCAGGGCGGGCTCAGGCTTCTCTCATCTTCGCCGGACACGCTTTTGGTCATGACAGAGAGCCAGCGCCCGAGCGGCGAGTACCCGATGTACCCCTCGTACGGCAACGGTGACGCGTCCTACCCGCCGCCGCCGTCCCACCAGCCCGCGCAGCCGATCGCGACGGGCCCCGGCACCACGGTGTGGCCCGGCGGGGGCGGCGCCGACGGGCACGGCGGCGGGGACGGCGGATACGGGTCCGCCCTCCCGCAGCCCGCGCCCGAGCCGGCCGGGCCCCGGCGGCGGGCCAAGCGGCCGGTCGCGCTCCTGGCGGCCGTGGCGATCGCGGCGGCGGTCGTCGGCGGCGGCACCGCCACCGTCATCAGTCAGCTCACCGGCAACGACGCGAACAGCACGGTCAGCGGTGTCGTCCCCGGCACCACCGTCTCGCAGAGCAGCAAGGGCACCGTCGCCGGTGTCGCCAGAGCCGTCTCGCCGATGATCGTCGAGATCAAAGCGACCTCGACCGCGGGCGAGTCCACCGGCTCCGGCGTCGTCATCACGTCCGACGGCGAGGTCGTCACCAACAACCACGTCATCTCCGGCGCGTCGTCGATCAAGGTGACGCTCAGCACCGGCAAGACGTACAGCGCGAAGGTCGTCGGGACCGATTCCGCCAAGGACCTCGCGCTCATCAAGCTCCGGGGCGCGAGCGGGCTGAAGACGGCGACGCTGGGCGACTCCTCGGCCGTCGCGGTCGGCGACCAGGTCGTGGCGATCGGCTCGCCGGAGGGCCTCACCGGCACTGTGACCAGCGGCATCGTCTCCGCCCTGAACCGCGATGTCACGGTCGCCAAGGAGGACGGCAGCGGCCAGGACCAGAGCCAGGGCCAGGGCGGGCCGGGCGGTGGCGGACAATGGCCGTTCGAGTTCGGCGGTCAGCAGTTCAACGGCGACACCGGCAACTCCACCACCACCTACAAGGCCATCCAGACCGACGCCTCGCTCAACCCCGGTAACTCCGGTGGCGCGCTCATCAATATGAACGGCGAGATCATCGGCATCAACTCCGCGATGTATTCGGCGAGTTCGTCCAACGGATCCAGCAGCGCCGGCGCGGGCAGCGTGGGTCTCGGGTTCGCCATCCCGGTGAACACGCTCAAGGCCGACCTCGGCACCCTGCGGGCCGGCAACAGCTCCTGAGGAGACAGTCATGCACCACCCCACGCACACCCCCGGCGGCCCGGCCGACCTGGCCCTGCCCCTCGCTCTCGTCACGGAACTGGCCGTCCGCCGGGCCGCCGAGCCGCCCCGGGTCCCGGAGATCCGCACGACCGCGGGCCGCAAGCGCCGGGCCGCGCGACGACGTGCCGCGGCCGTGCGAGGCTGAGAGCAGCCCGACAGGCACGGAACGAGAAGAGGACAACGAGCGATGAGCCCCGCCGAAGACGATCCGCAACGCATCCTGATCGTCGACGACGAGCCCGCCGTACGTGAGGCGCTGCAGCGCAGTCTCGCGTTCGAGGGGTACGGCACCGAGGTCGCCGTCGACGGTCTCGACGCCCTCGCCAGGGCCGAGTCGTACGCCCCCGACCTCATCGTCCTCGATGTCCAGATGCCGCGGATGGACGGCCTGACGGCGGCCCGACGGCTCCGCTCCACCGGCACCACCACACCCATCCTGATGCTCACCGCCCGCGACACCGTCGGCGACCGGGTCACCGGTCTCGACGCGGGCGCCGACGACTACCTGGTCAAGCCCTTCGAGCTGGACGAGCTCTTCGCCCGCATACGGGCCCTGCTGCGCCGCAGCTCGTACGCGGCCGCGGCGGGCGGCGACGTCCCCGACGACAATGTGCTGGCCTTCGCCGATCTGCGGATGAACCTCGCCACCCGCGAGGTCACCCGGGGCACCCGCCGGGTCGAGCTGACCCGTACCGAGTTCACCCTGCTGGAGATGTTCCTGGCGCACCCGCGACAGGTACTGACCCGCGAACAGATCCTCAAGGCGGTGTGGGGCTTCGACTTCGAACCGAGCTCCAACTCCCTGGACGTGTACGTGATGTACCTGCGCCGCAAGACGGAGGCGGGCGGCGAACCGCGGCTCGTGCACACGGTGCGGGGGGTCGGTTACGCGCTCCGCTCCGGCGGCGGTGACGGATGACCGGGGCCCTGCACCGGCTGCGCGCCCTGCCCCTGCGGACCCGGCTCGCGCTGCTGGTGGCGACGGCGGTGGCGGTCGCGGTGGCGGCGGTCGCGGCGGCCTGCTGGTTCGTGACGCGGGCGCAGCTGGAGAACCAGCTGGACTCCTCGCTGCGCAATGTCTCGGTCAGCGACACCTATGTGCAGCTGCTGCTCACCTCCTGCACGCGCCCCGGACAGGCGTCGGCACCGCAGCTCGAAGGCGCGTACACCGTTCAACTCGTCACCGTGTCCGGGAGCACCTGCACCGCGGCCGGGGCGTCGCCGATCGGAGTGAGCGCCGCAGACATCGCCGTGGCCGCCGGGCTGCGCGACAACGCCCTGCACACGGCCAGGGACAAGAGCGGCGCGAAGATGCGCGTGTACACCTACGCGTACGAGCCCCGCAATCCGATCCCGGGGGTGCTGCCGGGAAGCTTCGCGGTCTCCGTCGCCCGTCCGATGAGCGAGGTCGACGACCCGCTGTCGACCCTCGCCTGGGTTCTCCTGATCGTCTCCGGCGTCGGTGTCGTCGGCGCCGGTGCGGCCGGTCTCTGGGTCGCCCGCACCGGCCTGCGTCCCGTCGACGAACTCACCGAGGCGGTCGAGCACGTCGCGCGGACCGAGGACCTCACCGTCCGCATCCCGGTCGAGGGCGAGGACGAGATCGCCCGGCTGTCCAGCTCCTTCAACTCGATGACCGCTTCCCTCGCCAGTTCCCGCGACCGCCAGGCCCAGCTGATCGCGGACGCCGGCCACGAGCTGCGGACGCCGCTCACGTCCCTCCGTACCAACATCGAGCTCCTCGCCCGCAGCGACGACACCGGCCGGGCCATCCCGGCGGACGACCGCAGGGCCCTGATGACATCGGTGAAGGCCCAGATGACCGAGCTGGCCTCGCTCATCGGCGACCTTCAGGAGCTGGCCCGCCCCGACGCGGCGCACCCCGGCCCGCTCCAGGTCGTCGCGCTGCACGACATCGCGGACACCGCCCTGGAACGCGCCCGTCTGCGCGGTCCCGAACTCACGATCCGGGCGGACCTGACGCCCTGGTACGTACGGGCCGAACCGGCCGCGCTGGAGCGGGCGGTGGTCAACGTCCTGGACAACGCGGTCAAGTTCAGCCCGGCCCACGGCACGATCGAAGTCGCGCTGCTCAACGGCGAACTGACGGTCCGGGACCACGGCCCCGGCATTCCCGCCGACGAACTCGCGCACGTCTTCGAACGCTTCTGGCGCTCCCCGTCCGCCCGCCAGCTCCCCGGTTCGGGCCTCGGCCTGTCGATCGTCGCCCGCACGGTCCAGCAGGCGGGCGGCACGGTCGCGCTGCGCCCGGCATCCGACGAGGACGGCGAAGGCGGCACGGTGGCGTCGATCCGGCTGCCGGGGGCCCCGCAGCCGCCGCCGGAGCTGTGAGCGGGCAGGCGCACATCGTCATCGTAAGGGCGCGTCGCAGGGTGGAGAGGCGCCCGCGCACCGACTGGCCGTATGCGGGCGTTCCGACAGCACGCCCGTCGAAGCGGACGGGGGCGGAACATCACTCCTCCAGCATCCGCCGCACCCGCGCGAGGCGTTCCTCGTCCCATTCCACCGCGGGGTCGGGTTCGAGGAAGGACAGGGCGGTCGCGGTGATGCCCAGGGCGGGCCGGGACCACTCGGCCTCGCCCGCCGAGCCGAAGGCGCCCGGTCTGAGCTGCCGTTCGATGAGGTCCGGGCAGGCGGGCGCGGTGAGGACGAAGCCGCGCATGGTGGCGCTCAGCTGGGTGGCCAGCTCATCGAAGGTGAGGTGGAGATCGGAGCGCAGGCGCAGGCCGAGCAGGGCGGCCAGGCGCTGGTAGGAACGGGCGATCCGGTCGTTCAGGTCGCGTTCGGCGGCGGCGAGCGCGCCCTGGACCTCGTGCCGGAGGTCGCCGTCGGCCAGGCTGAGGAAGGTCGCGTGCAGGGCGATATAGGTGCGCCACCGCGTCGAGGCGTGCATGGCCTCGAAGTCGCGCAGGGCGCCCTGGCGCAGCAGTTCGACGCACAGGTCGCTGCGGCCCCGGGCGGTGGCGAGCTGGTCGATCCGTTCGCGGACCAGCCGCCGGACGGCCTCTTCGCCGACCTGACCGTCGGCACCGGCCGCGGCGGGCGCGCTTCGGGCAAGCTCCTTGAGCAGGTCGCTGAAGAACAGGTCCTTGTAGGGCCAGCGGCGGTAGACGGCGGCGCGCGCCACACCGGCCTCGCGGATGACGTCCTCGAAGCCGAGATGGTCCAGGCTCACGGTCAGACCGGTGCGCTCGACCATCGCCATGGCCGCGTCGAGCATGCGCTGCGCGGTCTCGGCGTCGGTGAGACGGCGACGGCGCCGGGTCGGCCCGGTCGGGGGTTGCTCGTTCGTCATCTGGCCCTCTATCCTTCGAGCATTGCTTGATACATGATATCTCAAGTTTCATCATTGTTCTCCAGTCCGGGAGGATTCATGTCATCGCAGCATCTCCCCGCATCCGTCCGCAGGGCCGCGCACATCCTGTACGCGGCCACCGCCCTGGCCGCGGCCGGTGCGGGCGCGATCGTGGTCGACCAGGCCGCGGGCGACGGCCTGGCTCAGCAGCTCCGGCAGGCCTACCCGCAGCGCAGCGCCGATCAGATCGGGATGGCCGAGTCCAGCATCCTCACGTACCTGTTCGCGCTCGCCGCGCTGGGCGCCGCCCTGTTCGCGGCGATGGCGTGGGCGAGCCGTCGCGGCCGCCGTTGGGTGCGCGGGGTGGGGGTGACGGCCGTCGTGCCGGGCACCGTCCTGGCCGTGTACAACTTCGGCCAGCCGCACCCGTTGGTGATGACGGTGGCGGGCGTCCTGCCGTGCGCGGCCGGGCTGGCAGCCGTCGCCCGACTGTGGACGCGGGAGTCCTCGTCCTACTTCGCGTCGGCCCACACGGCGTCCGCCTGAACCTCACCCGCTCCCGACGCGCGGTGGGGCGCCGCGGCGGTCGGCCGACGGCCGACCGGTAGTCCCCCGCGGCGCTCGACGGCAGCCGCGGCGCCCCGCCGTGCTGTCGGGACGGTCCGCATGCGTCCCCACCGCCGCAGCAGCACCCGGGTTCAGCGGCGCCCGGATCACCGATCCAGCGGGTTGTGCCTGATCAGTGATTCGACCAGCCCCGACCGGGTGGCGGGGAAGTCCAGCGGGACGATGCCGAGGCCGGTCCAGCCGGATGCCTCGGAGCCGTCGAGGAAGGACTGCACCTGCGGGTTGAGCCGGTCCGCGTTCCAGCGCGGCGGCATCAGGGCGGCGGTGCTGACGTAGTTCATGTACAGCTTCCCCGGCTGCTGCGCGGCCCTGCGGAACTGGGCCTCGATCTTGGGGTACTTGGCGAACGGCTCCGCCATGTAGTCGTCCTGGATGTCGAAGAGCGCGGAGTCGCCGTAACGGACGCCGGGCAGACCGCCGTTGTCCGCGAGCAGCACGACCTTGCCGCGTGCATCCCCGAGCAGGGGGAGCGCCGGGTCGATGCGGAACAGGGGACGCCATCCCCGTACGTCGAGGTAGTCGTCGAAGATGCGCCGGAAGGTGTCGTCGCTGTCCTCGGAGTACTCCTGCTTGACCCGCATCAGCACGGTCTCGGTGGGCCGCTCGGCCAGGAAGTCCCAGCAGGCGCCGAGCACATCGCCGAACATCAGGTTCTGGTACGAGGCGCCGTGATGGATCGCGAAGGAGTCACCCGTGACCCGGCACCGTACGTCGAGGAAGCGCAGCCCGCTGCGCAACTGCTCGGCGATCGTGGTGTTCTGGCACTCCGTCCAGGGGCCGCCGTAACGGGCGCCGGAGTCGTGCGACCCGGGGATCGTGAGGCGTTGCAGCGCGGTGGCGTCGGGGATGCCGCTCATCCAGTCCTGGGTGGTGAGGGCCCGACGGGGCCCGGCGACGGCGGGTCCCGCGCCGACGAGGACCGTGGTGGTGGCGGCGAGGGCGCCGGCCAGGAAGTTCCTGCGCGTACCGGTGTACGGGCTCATGCGGGGGTGCCTCCGTCTGCCGTGGGGGGTCAGCCGTCAGATTATGACCGGCACACGTCATCTCTGGAACAGCGCCGCGTCACGGCGCCACGGCGGAGCCGGCGAGCAGATCCAGCCCCAACGGGGTGCAGGAGTGCCAGACCGCCTTGCCCTCGCGCTGGGTGACGATCAGACGCGCGTCCCGGAGAGCCTTCGCGTGTTCGGAGGCCGACGATTTGCTGATGTCCAGCTCCCGGGCGATGTCCGTGGTGGTGAGCTGCTGGGTGAGCAGCCCGAGAGCCGCCGCCCGGGTGCGCCCCAGCAGGGCAGTCAGCGGATCGCCACCGTCGCGCGTGTCCAGCAGGGGGAGCGGGGTCAGCGCCGGGTAGATGAGGATGCTCGAGGCGTCGTCGTGCACGGCCATCACGGGCGGGCCGTCCCACACGACGGACGGCAACAGCACGATGCCGTGTCCGGTCAGAACGACCTCGCCGTGCTTGTGACAGTCGAAAGCCAGGGTCGTCCCCTGCCAGCGTCCACCGGGGACGAGACCGGCCAGCGTGGCCCGGATTCCGTACTCCGCGAGATATCGGGTGCGCCAGGCGCGTTCGGCGTCGAATCCTGACCGGACACGGCTCCAGGACGGGGCCACCAGTCCGGCGTGGGCCGATCGCAAGGACCGCTCCAGCTCCTGCCAGGTTTCCCGGTCCCGGTCGGCCAGCCCGCGCACCCAGGCGGTGACCGGACGGCTCGTCCGGCACACCCGGCGCAGTTCCGAACGGACCGTGTCGGCAGGGGCCGACAGAACCGTGTCGAGGCCGTCCTCAAGGCCTCGGCTCAGCGGGTCGAGGAACATCGGACCCGTCGCCTCCGGCGGCACCAGCTCCAACAGGCGGCGCGCCTCCCGCGGCAAGCCCGCACGTATCGAGTGCTGCCATCGTCCGAAGACCGGCGAGACCTCCCGTTGGACCATCGCGACCACCAGCACCAGCTCCATCAGCGGCGCCGGTTCGGTGGCGAACGTCACCCCCAGCAGGTCCTCGGGCGTGAAACGCACACTCAGCATCCGTCCCCCTCGTTCCGGTCCCCGGACTCGGTCTCGTCCTCGGATGTCCGCGCGCCATGGTTCGGCCAGAACCGAAACCATCGCGGCCCCGGGGCCCGGTCCTGACCATGGGACGCGCAACGCCTTCGAGGGTGGCTCCGGCCACCCCCGGAGGGAAGTCCCGATTCGGCCCTGTGCGAACCGACCGACACCGGGCCGTACTCGGACACGGGGGACGGGGGAGGGTCCCGCTGCCGCTTCGCGGCAGCGGGATCCGAATCCTCCGGCAGCCAATTCGAACTCGGAGGAGTCACAGAATGAACGTGTTACGAGCCGTCGCCCTGAAGCGGGCGTCCCTGGTGGCCGCCACCGTGGCCGCCGTCAGCGCCGCGGCCCTCGGGCTCGCGCCCACGGCCGGTGCGACATCGACGAACATCGACACCTGGTCATCGTTCTGGCAGCCCTGCGGCACCTACATGTGCCTCTACTACAGTCCCAACCTCACCAACGCGAGCTGGACTCCGTCCGGAACGTCGGACGCGGACCTTTCGGGCAACAAGTTCGGCAACCACGGCACGGGCTCGGCGGGCGCCGGGCAGGTGGTGCGCAACAACGCCGCCTCCATGGGCAACAACACCACCAACTGCCACGTCACCGTCTTCTACTCCCCCAGCTTCAAGGGTGACTCGAACTGGCTCCACGCCGGGCACGCGGGCAATCTCAACACCCGCCTGCGCAACAACGACGCCTCGATCCGCGTGGACAGCTGCACCTGAGCCGGCCCCGGGCCGCCGTCCCGGCCGCGCCGCACGGAGCGGCCGGGACGGCGGCCCGGCCGGGAGATCGGAGTACCGCTCATGGCAGAACCATCGGGGAGCCGCTCATGGCAGCACCACTCGTGAAGACGGATCGGACCACGATCCGGCGCCGTACGGCGAGCCGAACCGCCCTGTCCACCGGACTGCTGGCCGTCTCCCTGTTCGTCTCCGCGTGCGCCGGACCTCCACGGGAGGCCACCGCTCCCGCGCCCGTCGCGACACCGAGCCCGTCGACCATGGGGGAACTCCGGTTGCCGCTCAACGAGTACCTTCCCAGCCTGGAAGAACAGGCGACCGGCGACTACCTCGTCTATCGCGTGCAACAGCACTGCATGCGCGGTTACGGATTCCGGTATCTGCCGGATCTGTCCGCGCACTACATCGGAGCCGTCGTCGCGACCGGGCGCGAGTACGACTCGCGCCGCTACGGGATCAGCGACCGGGCCATCGCCGCCGAGCGCGGATACCACCTGAGCCAGGAGCCACCCGGAACCAGAAGCCCGCAGCCCGCCACCGCCCTTTCCCTCCCGGAGCGCGAGGTGCTGTCGGGACGGGCCCCGGACGGCCGGAAACTGACCACGCCCGTCCGCGACAAGGCCGTTCCCGACGGCGGATGCGCCGGAGAGGCCGAGCGCACGGTGCACCTCGGCGCAGCGGACGAGGTGCAGCGGGGCTACGACCTCGTCGCCCGGCTGCGCCATGGGATGTTCGTGCGTTCGCGCTCGGACGCCCGTATCGCGGCGGTGAACAGGAAGTGGTCCTCCTGCATGCGGGACCACGGGTTCAGCTACCGCGACCCCGACGCCGCGATCGACGACCCCCGCTGGGACCTGCAGAACAGCGCCGGGCCCAGCCGTAGGGAGATCTCCGTCGCCACGGCCGACATCTCCTGCAAGCTGCGCACCAACCTGCTGGGAGTGAACTCCGCCGTCGAGGCGGCGTACGAGAACACCGCCATCAGGTACCACGCACGCGAGTTGGAGGCGGTGCGCGCCCACCGGGACTCCGAGGTCGAACGGCTTCCCGGCCTGACGCGCAGATACGGCCGGGCCCCGTAGGCCGGTCCCCCTCGTGGCGTCAGCCCCGCAGGTTCCGGCGCACGGGCCCGGGATCTTCTTCCCCGGGCGATTCGCGCATGCTTCGAAGCGGTGACAGGACGTACGGGAGGATGCTCGACGTCATGCCGACGGCCCCGATCCACAACGTGGTCCGGGCTCCGAACGCGGAGCCCGAGACTCCCCCCAGAAACCCGCCGAGCGGAATGCCGCCCCAGGACACGAACCGGGCCGTCGCGCTCGTGCGGCCCAGGAGGCGATCCGGTGCGAGGGTCTGCTGGAAGCTGGATTGGGCCACAAAGCGGATGACCCCGCCCAGGGAGAGGGACGCGAGTCCGAGCGCGGCCGCGTACACGCTCCACCCCGGATGCGCCATCGGCATCAGCACGGTCGGCGGACACGTGACAAGGGGTGCCAGCCAGATGACCGGACCCTGCCCGACCCGCTTCGAGACCCTGGTCGCCGTCAGCGCACCCAGCAGCGCACCACAGCCCATTCCCGACAGAATGAGGCCGATACCGAAGGAATCGAGGTCCATCTCCCTCTTCAGGAAGACCAGCAACATGGTTTGGTACATGATCAGGAAGAGGTTGAACATCGCATCCCCCAGAATGATCGCGCGCAGGGCGGAATGCTTGAGAACGAATGCCAATCCCTCTTTGATGTCCCTGAGCAGCCGAGGGTGATCGCTCCGCTCCGGTTTCTGTTCGCGTTTGCGGATACCGGTCGCGAGCAGACCCGACATCGCCATCCCGGCCGAACTCACCAGAAGCGTCGCAGGGGCTCCGAGCCAGCCGATCAGCGGCCCCGCCATCCCTGGTCCGCCGATGCTCGTCACGGAGCGTATCGCCGAGAGTTTCGAGTTCCCTTCGACGAGGTTGCCGCGCCCCACCAGGTGCGGCAAACAGCTGGCGTACGCGACGTCGAAGAAGACCGTCAGCACGCCGTGAGCCAACGCGACGGCGTAGAGCCACCAGATCGTCAGAACGTCCGACCACCACGCCACCGGTATCGTCGAGAGGGCCACCGCCCTCGCGAGATCCGTGCTGATCATCACCGATCGCTTGCGCATGCGGTCCACCCACGCGCCCGCCGGCAGCCCGACCAGGAGCGAGCCCGCCGTGGTCGTCGCGGTCAGCACTCCGACCTGGAACTCGTCGGCGTCCAAGGCCACGATGGCAACCAGGGGCAGTGCCAGAAAGATGACGCGATCGCCCAGTTGGCCGAGCGCGGTGGCGGCGGACAAGCGCCCGAAGTCCGGATCGCGCAGGAGTCCGAACCGGGGGGACATCGACATGTGGGTCACCTACCGCCGGCTCCAGAGGTCACTCCACCGGCTTCGACGGGCTGCGGCCGGTCGACTCCGAACTCGTAGGCCACTTCCCGGCGCACGTCCGGAATGACCATGTCGGCGGTTTCCACCGGACGTCCCCCGGTGTCGTAGATGGTCCGCTCGATCTGGAGCACCAGGTCCCCGACGCCGATCCCCAACAGGTTCGCCTGTGCCTGGGTGGCACGCGCCGGGCGCGGCAGTTCGACCACGGTCTCGATGTCCACGCCGATGAGCCGCATGCGCGCGACGACCCCCTTTCCCGCGAGGGGGCCCGTCTCGGGCAGCACGATCGGCGTTCCGCCCGTGATGGCCATCGGCTCCCAGGATTCGGAGAGCTGGACGGGCTGCCCGTCGGCGAGGAATTCGTAGCGCGTGTTGACGCAGAGGTCCCCGGGACCGATGGCGAGCCTCTCGGCGATCGCCTCGGGGGCGGGGACCCGCGCCCGGCTGTGCGCATCCCAGGCGCCGGCCCTGCCCCGCTCCTCCATGCCGGCGAGGAAGCGGGGGCCGCCCCGGCGTTCGCGGTGCCGCGAACGGACCATCCGCAGGCGCTCGCGCGGCATGCGGACGTAGGTGCCCGAGCCCGCGCGTCCTTCGAGGAGGCCCATGACGATCAAACCGTCGACGGCCCTCTGCGTGACGTTGCGCCCGACCTCGTACTCCTCGGCGAGCCGCGCCCGGGACGGCAGGCGCTCCCCGACTCCCCACTCTCCCGCGAGAATCCGTGCGCGCAGCGCGTCGGCGACTGCGAGGTACTGCGCCTCTCGGGGCATGTGCGACCCTCCGGTTGCTCTGCTGCGCGGCAGCTGGTGATTCCAGGCGGAGTCGGCAAGCTACTGCACCGGGCGGAAGCTACTGGAGCAGAAACACGTTCGGTGCGCGCGGGCGCTCGACGGGCGGCAGCACGGGCGGGGCCCTTTCTGGTGGACCGCGATGAGGAGTGCCCCGTGACTCCGTCCGGCCAGGCCACCGCCAGAACGCAGTGGGGCGGTGGGCCCGCCGGCCCACCGCCCCACTCACCCGCGTACGGGAGTTACTGGATGACCGTGATCCGGTCCGTCGCCGGCGGGGCCAGCGGCGCGGCGGCCGTCGAGTGGGCCGCCAGGTAGGCGTTGAAGACGTCCAGGTCGGAGGGGCCGACGAGCTTGTTGGTGCCCTGGCCGAGTGCCGCGAAGCCGTCGCCGCCGCCCGCCAGGAACTCGTTCATGGCGACGCGGTAGGTCTTCGCGGGGTCGATCGCCTCACCGTTCAGCTTGATGGTGTCGGTGACCACGCGGTCCGCGCCCGTCTTCGTCATGTCCAGGGTGTAGGTGAGGCCCTTGGACACCTGAAGGATCTTCGGGCTGGCCTCGTTGGAGCCGCTGACCTGCTGCTGGAGTGCGGTGACCAGCTGGGCGCCGGTCAGGTCGACGACGTTCATCATGTTGGTGAACGGCTGCACGGTGAAGGACTCGCCGTACGTCACCACCCCGTCGCCCTCACTGCCGGTCGCCTTGTAGACCAGGTCCGCCCGGATACCGCCCGGGTTCATGAAGGCGACGACCGCCCCGCCCTTGTCCGCCGGGGCCAGGCCCTCCAGCTGGGCGTCCGCGATCAGGTTGCCGAGCGGCTTCTCGGGGGCCGTGGAGCCGCGGCCGTTGATGTCGGCGCTGATGTAGCCCTGCGGCTTGTTCGCGATGGGCGCCGCGAGGGCGTTCCAGCGGGCGATCAGGGCCGTCATGTCGTTGGCCTTGGGCTGGTCCCGGCTGACGATGTGGTTGACCGACTTCGGGTTCGCGGCGCTGGCCGACTTCACCGACGTACGCACGATGTCGTTGGTGCGGCGGTCGTAGGTGAGGGTCGTGTCGGTGTAGAGCTTGCCGAACGACGATGCCGAGGTGACCATGCGCGGGTTGCCCGCCGGGTCCGGGATCGTGCAGACGTACGCCTGGTGGGTGTGGCCGGTGACCAGCGCGTCGACCTTGGGCGTGATGCCCTTGGCGATGTCGACGATCGGCCCGGAGATGCCGTCACCGGCGCCGGAGCTGTCGCAGTCGTAGTTGTACGAGGTGGAAGCCGGCTGCCCGCCCTCGTGGATCAGCGCGACGATGGACTTGACGCCCTGACGGTCCAGCTCCTTGGCGTACTTGTTGATCGTCTCGATCTCGTCGTGGAACTTCAGGCCCTTGACGCCGTTGGCCGTGACGATGTTCGGCGTGCCCTCCAGGGTCACCCCGATGAAGCCGATCTTGACGCCGTTCTTCTTCCACACCGTGTACGGCTTGAGGATCGGCTTGCCGGTCTTCTCGTTCGTCACGTTGGCGGCGAGGTAGGGGAAGTCCGCACCCTTGAACTTCTTGCCCTTCTCGTAGCAGCCCTCGACCGGGTGGCAGCCACCGTTCTGGAGGCGGGCCAGTTCGGTGGCGCCCTCGTCGAACTCGTGGTTGCCGACGGTCGTCACATCGAGGTCGATCTTGTTGAGCGCCTCGATGGTCGGCTCGTCGTGGAAGAGACCGGACAGCAGCGGGCTCGCGCCCACCATGTCGCCGCCGGCCGCGGTGATCGAGTACGGGTGTCCCTTGCGCGCGGTACGGAGCGAGGACGCGAGGTACTCGACGCCACCGGCCGCAATCGCCCTCGTCGTGCCGTCGGCCTGCGTCTCGGTGACCGTGCCCGCCGAGCCGGCCGGCGGCTCCAGGTTTCCGTGCAGGTCGTTGAAGGACAGCAGTTGTACGTCGACGGTACTGGCCGGCTTGTGTCGGCCGTGGTCATCGCCATGGCCGCGGTCCTGGGCGCCGGCCGGCATCGCGGCGACGAGCGCGCCGACGGTGGCGAGCCCGGCCGCGGCGGCGAGCACCCGCCGGGACGCGCGGTTCTTCTGCGGTGTCGCTGACATCGGTCCCCTTGTGAGTTCAGCGTGAGGTGTGAGGGTGATGGTGAGTCTGGAGACTTCGTGCCGCAGCCTAGGGTCAACGCGCGTAGCGCGACAGGTGTACGGGGTTACGAACTGGTTGCCATGCGGTCGGAATCAGGGTCAACTTCCGCTTATCGCCTGCATGGCGCACATATGCGGGCAGAATCACCCCTCCGCGTCCCGCCGAATCCACCTGCGCCGCGCCGCACCCGGCCCTGGCGACCGACCGCCGTCGCAGCGAGCCGGCCGGCAACCGGGCTCGGCGCGTCGGCACCGCTCGCCCGCCCGGCACCCGGGCGCGGTGGTCCGCCCACCTCGTCCGCCCACCTCGTCGGCGCCGCTCGCCGAAGCCCCCCGGGGCGCTCCCACGCGGCGCCCGCCCCCCGCCGTCCAGGGCCCGTCCGGCAGCCCGCGCCCCCGCAAGCCGCCCGACGCCCGCCCCATCCCCGTACGCTCGTACACATGACGACTGACGTACCTCTCCCCGCCCCCGGACGTGAGATCCAGACGCTCGACGCGCTCTCCCCCGAACAGGCCGACGCCGTGTCCGGTCTGCTCGCCGAGGCGGCCCGGTCCGACGGCAGGCAGGCCGTGTCCGAGCAGGGGCGGCTGCAGCTGCGGGGCGGACGGCGCGAGGGCGTGCGGCATCTGCTGCTGACCAGCGGGACGGTCCTGGTCGGGTATGCGCAACTGGAGGACACCGACCCCGTCGAGGCGCCCGCCGCCGAACTGGTCGTGCATCCGGCGTACCGCGGACAGGGACACGGGCGGGCACTGGGCGCGGCGCTGCTCGCCGTGACCGGGAAGCGGCTGCGGGTGTGGGCGCACGGCGGGAAGTCCGCGGCCCGGCATCTCGCACAGGTCCTCGGCCTCTCCCTCTTCCGCGAACTGCGCCAGCTGCGCCGCCCGTTGAGCCCGCTGGACATCGCCGAGCCGGTGCTGCCGCCCGGTGTCACCATCCGCACCTTCGTGCCCGGCGAGGACGACGCCGCCTGGCTCGCGGTGAACCGGGCCGCCTTCGCCCACCACCCCGAACAGGGCTCGCTGACCCAGCGCGACCTGGACGACCGCAAGGCGGAGCCCTGGTTCGACCCGAAGGGGTTCTTCCTGGCCGAGCGCGACGGCGAGCTGATCGGCTTCCACTGGACGAAGGTGCACGCCGAGGAGCGCCTCGGCGAGGTGTACGTCGTGGGCATCCGGCCCGACGCGCAGGGTGGTGGGCTCGGCAAGGCGCTCACCGCGATCGGGCTGCGCCATCTGGCCGCCGAGGGGCTGCCGACCGCGATGCTCTACGTCGACGCGGACAACAAAGCGGCCCTGGCCGTCTACGAACGGATGGGCTTCGCGACGCACGAGGTGGACCTGATGTACCGCACGGAGTCCTGAGCCGCGGCACGGAGGAAGGGGCGGCGCCGCTTGACGCCGCCCCTTTCTTGCGTCACTCTTTCACTACTTCATTAGTGAAAGGGGTGAACATGGCAGAGTCCGCAGCGGTCGAATACCGCATCGACCGGCGCAGCGGTATCGCCACGTACCTCCAGATCGTCCAGCAGACCAAGCAGGCCCTGCGCCTCGGTCTGCTGGAGCCCGGCGACCGGCTGCCCACCGCGCGGGAGGTCGTCGAGGCCACCGCCATCAACCCGAACACCGTGCTCAAGGCGTACCGGGAACTGGAGCGCGAGGGCCTCGTCGAGGGCCGACGGGGGCTCGGCACCTTCGTCACCCGGACCCTCGGCGGCGTGGCGGCCGCCGACGATGCGCCGCTGCGCGCCGAGCTCGCCGACTGGGCCCGCCGGGCCCGCACGGCCGGACTGGAGAAGGACGACGTGAGCGCGCTCTTCACCGCCGTACTGGACAAGACCTACGAGGGAGATCAGGCCGGATGACAGGCGCTGCGATCGAGGCCGTCGGCCTCGGCATGAAGTACCGGGGCAGGGGCGGGGGCTGGGTGCTTCGCGACTGCTCGTTCCGGCTGCCCACCGGGCGCGTGTGCGCCCTCGTCGGCCCCAACGGCGCGGGCAAGTCCACCCTGCTCGCCCTGGTGGCCGGTTTTCTGCGCCCCACCGAGGGGACGGTACGGGTGCTGGACGGGGCGCCGGGCGGGGCGCGGGCCCGGATGGCCTTCGTGGCCCAGGACAAGCCGCTCTACCCGCAGTTGACGGTGGCCGAGACCCTCTGGGCGGGAGCCGAACTGAACCCCGGAACATGGGACCAGGACACCGCCGAACGCATCACCGGGGAGCTTCCGCGCGACGCCCGGGTCCGTCACCTCTCCGGCGGACAGCGCACCCGGCTCGCCCTGGCCCTCGCGCTCGGCAAGCGGCCCGAACTGCTCCTGCTGGACGAGCCGATGGCCGACCTCGACCCGCTCGCCCGCCACCAGCTGATGGGCGCCCTGATGGCCGAGGCCGCCGAGCGCTCCACCACCATCGTGATGTCCTCGCACATCCTCACCGAGCTGGAAGGCGCCTGCGACTACCTCCTGCTCGTCGACAACGGCCGGGTCCGCCTCGGCGGCGAGACGGACGATCTGGTCGCCGCGCACACCCTGCTCACCGGCCCGGTACGGGACACCGCACCGCACACCGTCGTCGAGTCCCGCACCGCGGGGCGTGTGCAGACCACCCTCGTACGGATGGAGGGCCCGGTGGACACCGGCGTCTGGGAGACCGCGGAACCCTCGCTGGAGGAACTGCTGCTCGCGCATCTGCGGTCACCGGAGGCTCCCGCACTGCTGACGCCGAGCGCCGAGACCGGCAAGGAGGTGGCGGCCGTATGAACGCCATCGGTCTGTTCGGCCCGGCCCGGGTCGTCGTACGCCAGCACCGCCTCACGCTGTGGATCGCCGCCGGCCTCGCACTCGTGGGGATCGCCGCCGTGGTCGCCACCGCCCTGTGGACGGCCTCCGTCTCCGGCACGTTCGCGGGCACCGACTGCTCGGTGGAGAACACCGTCCGGGGATGCGGCGTCACCGTCCGCCACTTCCTCGGCGCCGAACTCCGCCTCAGCCGCGCCGTCGATTACGCGGGCCTGGTGATGATGCTCCTGCCCGCGTCCATCGGCATGTTCGTCGCCGGCCCGCTGATCGCGCGGGAGCTGGAGAACGGCACGTACAGGCTGTCCTGGTCCCAGTCGCTCTCGCCCGCGCGCTGGCTCGCCGCGAAGCTCGCCGTGCCCGTCGTGCTGACCCTGGCCGGGGTCTCCGTACTGTCCGCCGTCTCCGCCTGGGCCTGGTCGCGGGCGAAGACGACCCACTACCCGAAGAACTGGTACGAACGGGACGTCTACGGCGCGATGGGCACCGTCCCCGTCGGCTACGCCCTCCTCATGCTCGCCCTCGGTGCGCTCGCCGGGCTGCTGCTGCGGCGCACCGTCTCCGCGATGGTCGTGACGGTGATCGGGTACGGGGCACTCGTCATGGCCCTGAACTCCGTGCGCAACGGTCTGTGGCCGACACTGACGGCGACGTCCGGCGCGGCGGACGGCCACCGGTTCCCGGAGGGGGTCGCCGACGCCGGACAGGGCTGGCTCACCAGCGGCGGGGAACGGCTGTCCGCCGACGTCTGCCGGACCGCCGCCGACCTCGAAAGCTGCCTGGCCGACAAGAACATCGCCCTGCGCTACCTCGACTACCACCCCGCCTCGCACTTCTGGCCGCTCCAGCTCGTCGAGACCGGCATCCTGCTCGCCCTCGCCGCCCTCGCGGTCGCGCTCTCCTTCCGGGTGCTGCGCCGCCGTCACGGCTGAGCAGAACGTCGTTCCGGGCCCCGCACACGGGCCCGGAACGGCCCCTGGGGCGCATCCGCGCACCCGCACACCGCTTCCTGCACGTCATGTCGCCGTTACCGGCCATTCAGAAGGGCTTGCGACCCTCTCAGGATGCAGCCAGCTGTGCCGACCCCCCACCACGGGAGAAATCCCGGCGGAGACCGCGCGAACCACACGAACCGTGCGTTTAACGCGATCTCCGCACACTCCGGCGCGCCCTCCAAGCCCCTGACGCGGAAGAATGGGGGCATGAGCCAGCAGCCCAGCTCCGAGGTCCCGGTCCAGCCCACCGTGCAGCCGTCGGTGGGCACGCTCGCCGCGCACCGGCCGCGCGCCGTCGCCTCGTCCGCGTCCGACGGAGCGCTGTCCACCCGGGCCGACCTCGATCCCGACATCGACGCCGACGTCGACGCGTACGAACCCGATGTCGACGGCGACGAACTGCCCCACGGCCGATTCCTGGACCGGGAGCGCAGTTGGCTCGCGTTCAACGAACGCGTACTCGAATTGGCCGAGGACCCGGCGACGCCCCTCCTCGAACGGGCGAATTTCCTCGCCATCTTCGCCTCGAACCTGGACGAGTTCTTCATGGTCCGGGTGGCCGGGCTGAAGCGCCGCATCGCCACCGGTGTGGCCACCCGCTCCGCCTCCGGCCTCCAGCCCCGCGAGGTCCTCGACCTGATCTGGACCCGCTCGCGCGAACTCATGGCCCGGCACGCCGCCTGCTACCAGCAGGACGTCGCCCCCGCCCTGTCCGACGAGGGCATACAGCTGATCCGCTGGCCCGAGCTGACCGAGAAGGAACAGGCCCGCCTGTTCACCTTCTTCCGGCAGCGCGTCTTCCCCGTGCTGACCCCGCTGGCCGTCGACCCGGCGCACCCCTTCCCGTACATCTCGGGCCTCTCGCTCAACCTGGCCGTCGTCGTACGCAACCCGGTCAGCGGCCACCGCCACTTCGCCCGGGTCAAGGTGCCGCCGCTGCTGACCCGCTTCCTGGAGGCGTCGCCGCAGCGGTACGTGCCCATAGAGGACGTCATCGCCGCCCACCTCGAAGAACTCTTCCCGGGCATGGAGGTCCTCGCCCATCACATGTTCCGGGTCACCAGGAACGAGGACCTGGAGGTCGAGGAGGACGACGCCGAGAACCTCCTCAAGGCCCTGGAGAAAGAACTCATGCGGCGCCGCTTCGGCCCCCCGGTCCGCCTGGAGGTCGAGGAGTCCATCGACCCGTACGTGCTGGACCTGCTCGTCCGCGAGCTGAAGGTGTCCGACGCCGAGGTCTACCCGCTGCCCGGTCCGCTCGACCTCACCGGGCTCTTCGGCATCGCCTCCCTGGACCGGCCCGAGCTGAAGTTCCCCAAATTCATCGCGGGCACCCACCGCGATCTCGCCGAGGTCGAATCCGCCTCCGCGCCCGACATCTTCGCCGCCCTGCGTGAACGCGACGTGCTCCTGCACCATCCGTACGACTCGTTCTCCACCTCCGTACAGGCGTTCCTGGAACAGGCCGCGAGCGACCCCGACGTCCTGGCCATCAAGCAGACCCTGTACCGGACTTCGGGCGAATCACCGATCGTGGAAGCACTCATCGACGCCGCCGAGTCCGGCAAGCAGGTCCTCGTGCTCGTCGAGATCAAGGCCCGCTTCGACGAGCAGGCCAACATCAAGTGGGCGCGCAAGCTGGAGGAGTCCGGCTGCCACGTCGTCTACGGGCTCGTCGGTCTCAAGACCCACTGCAAGCTCTCGCTCGTCGTCCGCCAGGAGGGCGACACACTGCGCCGCTACTCGCACGTGGGCACCGGCAACTACCACCCCAAGACCGCCCGGCTGTACGAGGACCTCGGCCTGCTGACCACCGACCCGCAGGTCGGCGCGGACCTCTCCGACCTCTTCAACCGGCTCTCCGGCTACTCCCGCCGCGAGACCTATCGCCGCCTCCTGGTCGCCCCGAGGTCTCTGCGCGACGGGCTGATCACCCGTATAAACAAGGAGATCACGCACCAGCGGGCCGGGCGCAGCGCCTACGTCCGCATCAAGGTCAACTCGATGGTCGACGAGGCGATCATCGACGCCTGCTACCGGGCCGCGATGGCGGGTGTGCCGGTGGACATCTGGGTACGCGGCATCTGCGCGATCCGCCCGGGCGTCCCCGGCCTCTCCGAGAACATCCGGGTCCGCTCGATACTGGGCCGCTTCCTCGAACACTCCCGGATCTTCTCGTTCGGCAACGGCGGCGAACCCGAAGTGTGGTTCGGCAGCGCCGACATGATGCACCGCAACCTCGACCGCCGGATCGAAGCACTGGTCCGGGTCACCGATCCCGCCCACCGCGCCGCGCTCAGCCGGCTCCTGGAGACCGGCATGGCCGACACCACCTCCTCCTGGCACCTCGGTTCCGACGGGAACTGGACCCGGCACGCCAGGGACGCGGACGGCCAGCCGCTGCGGCACGTACAGGAAATGCTCATTGACGCCCGGAGGCGCCGGCGTGCGACGCCATGACCACCAGACGACGCAGGCGGACCTTACGGCAGGGGCGGTGCTCGCGCCCTACCTGCAGGAACAGGCCGCCGAATTCCTGCGCAGCCTGCGCCTGCACCGCGAGAACAGCGCCCCCACGGACGCCGGAAGCCACGCCGCCGAGGAGGCCGCCGGTGCACTGCGCCGCTCGTCCCGGCGGATCGGCGGCACACTGCACACCTTCCGGGCAGCACTGGACACGGCCTGGGCCGAGCAGCTCCGCACCGAACTTGCCTGGCTCTCGGGCACCCTGGCCCGGGAACACGCCTACGCGACCCGGCTGAACCGGCTCCTCGAAGCGCTGCACACCCTGTCCGGCACCTCGCTGCCCGCAGCCCGGACGGGAACCGGCTCCGGATCCGGCGCCGACAGCAAGGAGCGCGCGGCCCTCGATGTCGGCGCGGCCCGCGCCGGTGCGCTGCTGGAACGACAGCTGACCCTCGCCCGGACCCGCGCCCACTCCGCGGCCCTCCAGGCGCTCGGCTCCTCCCGCTTCCACGCGGTGGCCGACGCCGTCGCGCTGCTCGCCTCCGAGGTCCCGCTCGCCACGACGGCCACCGCGCCGGCCGAGGAGATGCTGCACGGGCCCGCCGACCGGGCCGAACAACAGCTGCTCGGCGCGGTGGCCGCCCTCCCCTCGGACGAGGCGGTCGAGCCGTACAACGAGGCACAGGACGCGCCCTGGCACCGGACCCGGCTGCTGCTGCGGCTGCACCGGTACGCCCGCGAGGTGATGCGGGGTGCCCCCGATCCGGCCCTGGCCGCGTCGGGGCACGCGCTCGACCTGCACCGCGACGCCGCGGAGGCGGCGGCCGCGGCGGCGTCGGCGGCCCGCACCCCCCGGATCGCGCCCGCCACCGCGTACGCCCTGGGAGTGCTCCACGCCGATCAGCGGCACGAGGTGGAAGCGGCGCGCAGTGTGTTCCGGGAGAGCTGGCCGTACACGGCGGCAGCGGTGGTCGCGCCGTGACCGGACCGACAGATGACCGCGGCGGCAAGCGCACCGCGACCGGACCCGTGCTCGCCGCGGGGTGTGTGCTGTGGCGCCGGTCGGAACACTCCGGCGATCTGGAGGTCTGCCTGGTCCACCGGCCCCGTTACGACGACTGGTCGCACCCCAAGGGCAAGCTGAAGCGCGGCGAGTCCGCGCTGGACGGCGCGATGCGCGAGGTTCTGGAGGAGACCGGCCACCACTGCGCGCCGGGCGCCCCGTTGCCCACCGTCCGGTACACCGTGAACGGGCGTCCCAAAGAGGTCGCCTACTGGGCGGCCGAGGCGACCGGCGGCGCATTCCTACCGAACGCCGAGGTCGACCGGGTGAGCTGGCTCTCCCCGGCGGCAGCCCGCGCCCGGCTCACCCGGCCCCACGACCGGGACGTGCTGGACGCCCTGCTCGCCGGCCTGTCGAGCGCCTGACGGGGCCGACGGGGCCGACGGGGCCGATCACCTGACGCGGCGGGAGCCGAGCCCGTCGAGGGGCGAGCCGGGCCGTCGAGGCCACGGGGCGCGAGGCCGGGCCCCTCGACGGGAGAGCCGGGCCCGTCGAAGCCACGGGGCGGGCACGAGTCCCCCGTTCACCGGCAGAGGACCCGCGTCCCGCACCGGCGCGGAAGAACCGCACCGTCCGACACGGTTCACCTCCCGTTCACTCTCCCCCGTAGGTGGCTTCACCTGTTCTGCCTAACTTCGGCGGTGCACGGTGCGCGGCGCAACGCCGGAGCACCCACCACCTCGCACGCCGTCGTAGAACGAATAGACCTCGGCGGCTCCTGGAAGGAACACCCGAAAGTGAAGCTTCAGCGCAAGAACCGGCTTCGTGCCACCGCGCTCGGTGCCCTCGCCGTCTCCGGCGCCCTGGTCCTCACGGCGTGCGGTTCGGACAACAACAGCGAGGGGTCCACCGGCGGCAACGGCGGCAAGACGAGCGCCGCGTCGAACGTCAAGTGCGACGGCGCCAAGGGCCAGCTGCTCGCCTCCGGCTCCAGCGCGCAGAAGAACGCCATGGACCTGTGGGCCAAGAACTACATGGCCGGCTGCTCGGGCGTCGAGATCAACTACAAGTCGTCCTCCTCCGGTGAGGGCATCGTCGCCTTCAACCAGGGCACGGTCGGCTTCGCCGGTTCCGACTCGGCGCTGAAGCCCGAAGAGGTCGCCGACTCGAAGAAGATCTGCAAGACCGGCCAGGGCATCAACCTCCCGATGGTCGGCGGCCCGATCGCCATCGGCTACCACCTGGAAGGCGTCGACAACCTCACGCTGGACGCCCCCACTCTCGCCAAGATCTTCGACACCAAGATCAAGAAGTGGAACGACCCGGCGATCGCCAAGCTCAACAAGGGCGCGAAGCTGCCGGACAAGGCGATCCAGCCCTTCCACCGCTCCGAGGACTCCGGCACCACCCAGAACCTCGGCAAGTACCTGGGTGCCGCCGCCCCGAGCGACTGGAAGTACGAGGCCGAGAAGAAGTGGCCGGCCCCCGGTGGCCAGTCCGCGGTCAACTCCTCCGGTGTCGCCGCCCAGGTGAAGCAGGTCGACGGCTCGATCGGCTACTTCGAGCTCAGCTACGCCACCTCGCAGTCGATCCCCACCGTCGACATCGCCACCGGTGCCGCCGCCCCGGTCAAGGCCTCCTCGGAGAGCGCCTCCAAGGCCATCGCCGCCGCCAAGATCAAGGGCACCGGCAAGGACCTGGCGCTCGACCTCGACTACACCACCAAGGCCGACGGCGCCTACCCGATCGTCCTGGTGACCTACGAGGTCGTCTGTGACAAGGGCAACAAGGCCGAGACCCTGCCCACGGTCAAGTCCTTCCTGAACTACACCGCCGGTGACGAGGGCCAGAAGCTCCTCAGCGACGCGGGTTACGCGCCGATCCCGGCCGAGATCAACGCCAAGGTCCGCGAGACCATCGGCTCCCTCTCGTAACCGAGGCGCCCGACCGAGGCACAGAGCCTCACGCACGCCGGCACCACCAGCAACACCAGTAGCACGTCAGCAACACAGAGCGGGCCGGTCCGGTGCACCCCTCCGGACCGGCCCGCCACCACCCATCCGGTGCACCGCCGCCAGGGGAGCCACACCGCTCCCCCACACAGACCGGAAAGACCATGGCTTCCACCACACCGATAGACACGCCGCCGGCGCCGCCCGCGGCGCGCAAGCGCGTCAGGCCGAAGACCGGGCGCGCGGGCGACAAGATCTTCCTGGGCCTCTCCAGGGGCTCGGGCATTCTGCTGCTCGTCATCATGGCGTCGATCGCCGCGTTCCTCACCTACCGCGCCGCGCTCGCCATCTCCAAGGACGAGGGCAACTTCTTCACCACCCTGGACTGGAACCCGGCCGGCGACCCGCCGGTCTTCGGCATCGCGGTCCTCCTCTTCGGCACGATCGTCAGCTCGATCGTCGCGATGGCCATCGCCGTCCCGGTCGCTGTCGGCATCGCCCTGTTCATCTCGCACTACGCGCCGCGCAAGCTGGCCGCGCCCCTCGCGTACGTCGTCGATCTGCTCGCCGCAGTGCCGAGCATCGTGTACGGCATCTGGGGCGCCCTCTTCCTGGTCCCGTACCTGGAGGGCCTGAACCTCTGGCTCGACCAGTTCTTCGGCTGGACGTACCTCTTCGAGAAGACCGAGGTCGGCGTCGCCCGCTCCCTCTTCACCGTCGGCATCCTGCTCGCGATCATGATCCTGCCGATCGTGACCAGTGTCAGCCGCGAAGTCTTCCTCCAGGTCCCGAAGATGAACGAGGAAGCCGCCCTCGCCCTCGGCGCCACCCGCTGGGAGGTCATCCGCCTCTCGGTGCTGCCCTTCGGCCGCTCCGGCGTGATCTCCGCCTCGATGCTGGGCCTGGGCCGCGCGCTCGGCGAGACGATGGCCGTCGCCACGGTCCTGTCGCCGAGCTTCATCATCTCCGGGCATCTGCTCAATCCGGGTGGCGGAACGTTCGCCCAGAACATCGCCGCGAAGTTCGACGAGGCCGACCAGTTCGGGCGGGACGCCCTGATCGCCTCCGGCCTCGTCCTCTTCGTCCTCACTCTGCTGGTCAACGGCGCGGCCCGGCTGATCATCGCCCGCCGCAAGGAATACTCGGGGGCCAACGCATGAGCCAGGCAGCCAACACCGGCATACAGGAACGCCCCACCCCGATGGCGCCCGCACCCAGGACCAGCCTCAGCAGCCGTGCTCTCCCCCGCTGGGCCCCGCTCGCCTTCGCGGCCGTCGCGCTCGCGCTCGGCGTGGGCATCGGAGCGGCGGCGGGCTGGCGCAGCCACACCCAGTGGGGACTGTTCTCCGCCCTGCTCTTCGTCGTCATCTCGTACGTCACGACGACGGTCGTCGAGAACCAGCGCCAGGCCAAGGACCGGCTGGCCACCAGCATCGTCTGGGTGTGCTTCCTGCTGGCCGTCGTACCGCTCGCCTCGCTCCTGTGGACGACGGTCAGCCGCGGCGCGGAGCGCCTGGACGGGTACTTCCTGACCCACTCGATGGCCGGCGTGCTCGGCTCCGAGCCGACCGGCGGTGTCTACCACGCACTGATCGGAACACTGGAGCAGGTCGGCATCGCCACCCTGATCGCCGCCCCCATCGGCATGCTGACCGCCGTCTACCTGGTGGAGTACGGCAAGGGCGCGCTGGCGAAGTCCGTGACGTTCTTCGTCGACGTCATGACGGGCATCCCCTCCATCGTCGCCGGTCTCTTCATCCTCTCGATCATGCTGATGACGAAGACCGACCCGTCCGGTCTGATGGGTGCGCTGGCACTCACGATCCTGATGATCCCGGTCGTGGTCCGCTCCACCGAGGAGATGCTCAAGCTCGTCCCGAACGAGCTTCGTGAGGCATCGCTCGCCCTCGGCATCCCGAAGTGGCGCACCATCCTGAAGGTGGTCATACCGACCGCGATCGGCGGCATCACCACCGGTGTGATGCTCGCGATCGCCCGGATCGCCGGTGAGACCGCGCCGATCATGCTGCTGGTCTTCGGCAGCCAGATGATCAACGCCAATCCCTTCCAAGGCGCACAGTCCTCGCTCCCCTTCTACATCTGGGAGCAGTACAAGGTCGGCACCGACCAGTCGTACGACCGTGCCTGGGCCGCCGCTCTGGTCCTGATCGCCTTCGTCATGATCCTCAATCTGGTGGCCCGCGGCATCGCCCGCTGGAAGGCCCCGAAGACCGGCCGCTGACCGCGGCACGAAAGAAGCAGTGATTCAGATGGCCAAGCGCATCGACGTCAGCGGTCTGTCCGCCTACTACGGCTCCCATCTCGCCATCGAGGACATCTCGATGACCGTGGAGCCCCGCTCCGTGACCGCCTTCATCGGCCCGTCCGGCTGCGGCAAGTCCACCTTCCTGCGCACCCTGAACCGCATGCACGAGGTCACCCCCGGTGGCCGCGTCGAGGGCAAGGTGCTGCTGGACGACGAGAACCTGTACGGGGCGAACGTCGACCCGGTCACCGTGCGCCGCACGGTCGGCATGGTCTTCCAGCGTCCGAACCCGTTCCCGACCATGTCGATCTTCGACAACGTCGCCGCGGGCCTCAAGCTGAACGGCTCTTACAAGAAGAACCAGCTGTCGGACATCGTCGAGAAGTCCCTGCGCGGCGCCAACCTCTGGAACGAGGTCAAGGACCGGCTGAACAAGCCCGGCTCGGGTCTCTCCGGCGGTCAGCAGCAGCGTCTGTGCATCGCCCGCGCGATCGCGGTCGAGCCGGACGTGCTGCTGATGGACGAGCCGTGCTCCGCCCTGGACCCGATCTCCACCCTTGCCATCGAGGACCTGATCGGCGAGCTGAAGGAGCGCTTCACGATCGTCATCGTGACGCACAACATGCAGCAGGCGGCCCGCGTCTCGGACCGCACGGCGTTCTTCAACCTCGCGGCGGTCGGCAAGCCCGGCAAGCTCATCGAGATCGACGAGACGGAACGCATCTTCTCCAACCCCTCCGTCCAGGCGACCGAGGACTACATCTCGGGCCGATTCGGATAACCGGCCTCGTCCCCAGAACTGCCTTGAGGTGCTGCATGGCGGTGCCACCGCAAGGCGAAGGGGCCGCCCCCGCTCCCTGCAGAGGGAGCGGGGGCGGCCCCCTTTCCGTATCAACGGATCAGGCCCGCCGAAAACCGCCGGGCAGCGCGGCCGCCGGATGCCCCGGTCGCCCCGCAGCCCCGTCAGCCGAAGAGCAGCAGCACGACGCCGTAACTGGCGGCGGCGACCAGCGCGGCGGCCGGCATCGTGATGAACCACCCCAGGATGATGTTCTTGGCCACCCCCCAGCGCACCGCGTTCACCCGCTTCGTGGCGCCCACACCCATGATCGCCGAGGTGATCACATGCGTCGTGGAGATCGGCGCGTGGAACAGGAACGCCGAGCCGAACATGATCGACGCACCCGTCGTCTCCGCGGCGAACCCCTGCGGCGGGTCCAGCTCGATGATCTTCCGGCCGAGCGTCCGCATGATGCGCCAGCCACCCGCGTAGGTGCCCAGCGAGAGCATCAGCGCGCAGACGAGCTTCACCCAGACCGGAATCGGGTCGCTCGGGCTCTCGACATCAGCGATGACCAGGGCCATCACGACGATGCCCATCGTCTTCTGCGCGTCCTGCAGACCATGGCCGAGCGCCATGCCCGCGGCCGAGACCGTCTGCGCTATCCGGAAACCACGCTTGGCCTTGTGCGGGTTGGTCTTCCGGAACATCCACATGATCGCGACCATCACCAGATAGCCGATGATCAGGCCGATGACCGGCGAGACGAACATCGGGATGATGACCTTGTCGAGCACCCCGTCCCAGTGCACCATCGTCCCGCCGGCGAGCGCCGCACCGACCATGCCGCCGAACAACGCGTGCGAGGACGAGGAGGGCAGCCCGAAATACCAGGTGATGAGGTTCCAGATGATCGCGCCGACGAGCGCGGCGAAGAGGATACCCATCCCCTTGTCGCCCTCGGGGGTCGCGATCAGCCCCTCACTGACGGTCTTGGCGACACCGCTGCCGAGGAATGCGCCGGCGAGATTCATCACCGCGGCCATCGCGAGCGCCGCGCGTGGTGTGAGCGCACGGGTGGAGACGGAGGTGGCGATGGCATTCGCCGAGTCGTGGAAGCCGTTCGTATACGTGAAGCCGAGCGCGACACCGATGGTCACGATCAGCGCAAAGGTGTCCACGTGGTTCAGGACTCCTTGACCGCGATGGTCTCCACCGTGTTGGCGACGTGCTCGAACGCGTCGGCCGCCTCTTCCAGTACGTCCACGATCTGCTTCAGCTTCAGCACCTCCATGGCGTCGTACTTGCCATTGAAGAGATGGGCGAGCAGTTTGCGGTGGATCTGGTCGGCCTGGTTCTCCAGGCGGTTGACCTCGATCCAGTACTCGGTGAGATTGTCCATGGTGCGCAGACCCGGCATCGCCTCGGCGGTCAGCTCGGCCGCCCGTGCCAGCACCTCGATCTGCTGCGCGACGCCCTTGGGGAGTTCCTCGACCTGGTACAGCACGACCAGGTCGACGGCCTCTTCCATGAAGTCCATGATGTCGTCGAGCGACGAAGCGAGGTTGTAAATGTCCTCACGGTCGAACGGCGTAATGAAAGAGGAGTTCAGCTGGTGGAAGATCGCGTGGGTGGCATCGTCCCCCGCGTGCTCCGCTGCCCGCATGCGCTCCGCGATCTCGACTCGGGAGGCAGAGTCCGCCCCGAGCAGTTCCATCAGGAGTTTCGAGCCCGTGACGATGTTGTCCGCGGATGCGGAGAACATGTCATAGAAGCTCGTCTCCCTGGGGGTCAGACGAAAGCGCACGTGGGGTCCTCGGGGTGCTTTGGATTCGGTCAGGCTGATGCTAGGCGCATCATCCGGCCACGGCTAACCGGCATTCTTCAGTGTCGCGCATCGAGCCCGGTGATCAGCACGGGCCCCCGGTCACGGTTCGGCAGAATTCGTTAGAATATACCCACCAGGGGTATATGAACGGCAGAGTAGAGGGAAAACGGGAGGCAGTAATGACCACCACCGAGGCCGCCGGGACCACCGACGCCGCGGCGACGGAACCGATCGCCGAGCCGGTCGTCACCGACCACGACCGGGGTATACACGGCTATCACCACCAGAAGGCCGAGCACCTCAAGCGGCTGCGCCGGATCGAGGGCCAGATCCGCGGCCTGCAGCGCATGGTCGACGAGGACGTCTACTGCATCGACATACTCACCCAGGTCTCGGCGTCCACGAAGGCGCTCCAGTCCTTCGCGCTCCAGCTGCTGGAGGAGCATCTTCGGCACTGCGTCGCCGACGCGGCGGTCAAGGGAGGCGAGGAGATCGACGCCAAGGTCGAGGAGGCCACGAAGGCCATCGCACGCCTGCTCCGCACCTGATGCGGGGCCCCGCGCTCACCCCCGGTGGTCGGCCTGCCGGGGGACGGTGTTCCGCTCGTTGATCACCCGGACGTTCAGCACCTCGTCGATACGGTCCGCGCTGAGCCGTTCCTCGATCGCGGCCGACGCGGCGATCATCAGTTCCCCGCAGAGATCGATCTCGGCGAGGGCCACATGGTCGGATACGGTCCGCGTGCCGAGCGTCACCACGTCACTCACCTCTCACTGCCTGGCCGACTTCCCAGCGTAGGGAGCGGACCACACACCGCGCATGGCACGGACGGACCATTTCGCGCCCGTCGGCATGCCTACGCCCCCGACCCCGTCCGTCCGTCGCCCGACTGTCGCTGCTCGATCTTCCCGGTGTAGATGTCGCGATCGTCCGGCAGCCGTACGGAGACCGGCACGCCGAATCCGGACAGCAGCGTCGTCGACACCACCTCCACCGCCGGCCCCTCGTTGGCGAAACTGAACCGGTGGCGCACCTTGCGCAGCCGTCCCTGTTCGTCCAGATACGCATCGAACGGCACCGCGTGCGTGCGGAACCCCTTCGCCGCCGCGGTCAGTGTCCCGCGCGATTGAGGCGAGGCCTCACGCGCCGCCCGGCCGATGTCCGAGGTCCCCCGGTAGTGCCGCACGGTCACCCCGGCGAGCACGGTCCTCCCCACGTACTCCACCTCCCGCGCCCCACGCAGCAGTTCGGCGGCGGCCATCGGATCGGTCACACCGCCGGTGACGAGATTGCCGTCCGCCAGAGTCGTCGTGTCGACCCTGACCCACTTGTCGGCGGGCACTCCGGCGCCGCGGTTCATCATGTAGAGCGCGCCGGGAGCCAGCAGTTCGACAATGGGACGGTGCTCGTCCTCACCGGCCGCGTCCTTGGGCAGCACAACCGTGAGCCGGCCCGTCCGGTTGCGGAAGTCGTACGTTCCCCGGCCCCTGATCGTCACCCGTGTCCCGCCCGCCGCGGTCTCCATGGACGTACGCACCTCGGCGCTTCCCGCGACGGACGGGGCCCCGGCCCGGGGAGCGGCCCCTCCGGTCACCGTCCCCGTTCCCGTCCCGGCCGACGTCCCCGCGAGCACCGCGGCCGCGCCGCGGACCGCGTCGAGGGAGTCGGCACCACCCCGTTCATCGGCCATGGCACGGTCACCGCCGCCACCACCGCCACCGCATCCGGCGGTCGCCGCCATCACGCCCATCAAGGCAAGGGCGCAGACAGCGCGCGCCCCGCCTCCGGACCTGTGCTGCTGCACCACCATCGCCTGCCAACCCCCAACGACGTACCGCTTGCCCGAGCCCCCCATCCGTTCCCCATAACGACGACCCGTGGCCGCCGTCACGCCGCTCCCCGACGACACACCGCCGGGTGGCCGTGCCCAGTACCGTGGACGGGTGTATGACCAACGCACCGACGAGGTCCCGAAGGCTCCCCCCACCCCCGCCTCCGACGGGCACGAGCCCATGACCGTGGAACGCGGCTCGTTCTGCACCGCCCGCTGCAGCTGCGGCTGGTCCGGGCCGGCCCGCCGCTCCCGGGACCGGGCCCGCACGGACGCCGCGGAACACCGAGCGGCACCCTGAACCTTTCCCCGACTCCCTTTCCCTGCTCGCTCCTGTCCTCTCCTTGTTCCTCTCCTGGGCCCCTCGCCCTCCCCCGGCCTCTCCCCCCACCGACCGGCCGTGAACGCCATGACCCGGAGGTCCGATGAACCTGCCGCCCTCGACCGACCGCCGCACCCTGCTCGCCGCAGGCGCCGCCGCGGTACTCACCGGCTTCACCGCCACCGCGTGCGACAACACGTCCGACACCGGCGGCGACCCCACAGGCGGTCCGCGCACCACGGGCGGCACCACACCCGGCTCACCGGCCTCATCGGTCCCGTCGAAGCCGTCCCCCTCCGGCCCGGCGAACTGGACCGCCCTGGCCAAGAGCCTCGACGGCCCTCTCATACGCCCCCAGGACGCGGCCTACCCGACGGCGCGTCAGCTGTACAACACCCGCTTCGACGGCCTGAAGCCGGCCGCCGTCGCCTATGTCAGGCACGACGCGGACATCCGCGAGTGCCTGGCCTTCGCCCGCCGCACCGACACCCCCGTGTCCATCCGCAGCGGCGGCCATTCCTACGCCGGCTGGTCGAGCGGGAACGGCCGCCTCGTCCTTGACGTCTCGTCACTGTCCCGCGTCGAGCGGAACGGCACGATCGGCGCGGGCGCCAAACTCGTCGACGTCTACCAGGGCCTCGCCCGGCACGGCCTGACGATCCCCGGCGGCTCCTGCCCCACCGTCGGCATCTCCGGCCTCACCCTCGGCGGCGGCCACGGCGTGGCATCCCGCGCATACGGCCTGACCTGCGACAGCCTCACCTCGGCGACCGTCGTCACAGCCGGCGGCAAGACCCTCACCGTAGACGCCGAGCACCACCCGGACCTCTTCTGGGCGCTGCGCGGCGCGGGCAACGGCAACTTCGGCGTGGTCACCGAGCTGAGGTTCCGTACCCGCCCGGTCCCGCAGACCGTCACCGCGTACATGTCCTGGCCCTGGTCGCGCGCCCGCTCCGTCGTCACCGCCTGGCAGGAGTGGGGACCGTCCCAGCCCGACGAGATCTGGTCCTCCGCCCATCTCGCCGCGGGGCCGGGCGGCGGCAATCCGAACGTCTCGGTGGCCGCGTTCAGCCTCGGCACGTACGGCGACCTGCAGAACGCCGTCGACCGCCTCGCCGACCGGATCGGCGCCCCGGCCTCCTCCGTCTCGCTGCGCCGCCGCAGTTACCAGGAGGCCATGCTGGTGTACGCGGGCTGCTCGGGCATCACCGACGCCCAGTGCCATCTGCCCGGCACGACGCCCGGCCGCACCACGCAGGGCACACTCCAGCGCGAGACGTACGCCGCCGCGTCCGACTTCTACGACCGCCCCCTCCCCGCGGCGGGCGTGAGCGCCCTGCTCGACCGGGCCGAGGCATTCACCCGGATTCCCGTGACCCAGGGCGGGGGCGGCGGCTCCATCGCGCTCACCGCGCTCGGCGGGGCCATCAACCGGGTCTCCCCACAGGCGACGGCCTTCGTCCACCGCGGCTCCCGCGTACTCGCCCAGTACATCGGTGCCTGGCGCCCCGGCACCGCGGGCGGCGCCCAGCAGGACTGGCTGAAAAACACCCACGCGGCCATGCGCCGGTACGCGTCCGGAGCGGCGTACCAGAACTACAGCGACCCGACGCTGACCGACTGGCGCCGGGCCTACTACGGTTCGGCGGCCGACCGGCTCACCGAGCTGAAGAAGCAGTACGACCCCGAGCGCCTCTTCGCCTTCCCGCAAGCTCTCTGACCTGCGGTCACGGGTGGCACGCCCCGCTGACGGACCCCCGATCACGGGCGGCGCGCCCGGTGACGACCTGTGGTCACGGGCGGCGCGCGCCGCCGGCGGACCTGCCGCCCCGCCGGAGCGCTACGCGGCCAGGTCCTTCTCGCCGCCGCCGCCCGAACCCGGCCGCGGCTCGGGGATCCCGAACGCCCCGGCCCGCCCGTCGGCTGCGGCCGACACCTGCGAACGCCGCGACCTGACGAGTCGTCCGAGCCGCTCCGAACGGGAGACCGCCGCCGCCAACGGGGTCAGCAGCATCATCGCCAGCGGGGCGAGCAGCAGGGCGACCGCCGTACCGAGTGCGAATCCGCCGATGACGTCGGTCGGGTAGTGGACGCCCATGTAGACCCGGCAGAAGCCTTCCAGCAGGGCGAGGCCGATCGCGGCGATGCCGAACTTCCGGTTGACCACGAAGAGCCCGACCGCCAGAGCCATCGCCATCGTGGCGTGGTCGCTCACGAAGGAGAAGTCGTTCTTCCCGTCCACCAGCACATCCAGTCCCGGGTGGTCCCGGAACGGGCGCTGCCGCCCCACGAAGCCGCGGATCGGAATGTTGATGAGCAGCGCGATCCCGGCAGCGAGCGGCGCCCAGACGATCCCGGCGACCGCCGTCACCGAATCATCGGCCGTGCCGCGCCGGCGCACACTCCACCAGCACCACAGGACCACCAGGACCATGCCGAGCATGATCCCGTACTCGCCGACGAACTCCATGACCCGGTCGAACCAGGTGGGAGCGGATTTCGCGAGCCCGTTGATGTCGTAGAGCAGGCTGACGTCGGGGTTCGACCCATCCACTGCGAGTCCAGCCATCTGCTGCGGCCCCTTGCCTTGTCTGCTGCCGCGGGGCACACTCCTGTGCACCGCTTTGACGAACCCCCGTGTCGGTTCGATCACTGCGTGGATCCCTGCCCGTGGATCGGTACGGCGTGGCCGCTCCGCTCGTGAGCGCTTCCCCGGTCGGCGCGGCATGGTCAGTGCAGCGCCGTCCCGGTCCGTCCGGTCCCCCCAGGGAACGACGTGCCCCGCGCGTGCGTTCCACTCTCCACCGAATGATCACCATGACGTTATCGAAGAGTGACTCATCGTCGCAGCTCAGGGCCCAGGCTTCACGGAGAGTTCCGGCCACCGCCGCCCTCGCGTCATGCCGCCGGACGGTCGGCCGGAAGGTCGGTCGGAAGGGCCGCCGCCCCGTCCTTGGTCACGCGCGTCGCGCCGAAGTAGTCGGGCGTGTCGATCTTGTCGAACCGGATCACGGCCCCGGTGTACGGCGCGTTGATCATGTATCCGCCGCCGACGTACAGCCCCACGTGATGAATGGCCCGCGAGTTGGTCAGATCGTCCGAGAAGAACACCAGGTCGCCGGGGAGCAGCTCGTCACGCGAAGGATGCGGACCGGCGTTGTACTGGTCGTTCGCCACCCGGGGCAGCTCGATGTCCACGGTGCGGTAGGCGGCCTGGGTCAGCCCCGAACAGTCGAAGCGCCCGCCCTGCTCCGGCGTGCCGTTGCCGCCCCACAGGTACTTCGTACCGAGCTTCTTCTGCGCGAAGTAGATGGCCCCCGCCGCCTGCTGCGAGGGCTGCACCCGTCCGACGGGCCGGGCGAAACTCTTCTCCAGGGACCGGATGATGGTGACGTAGTTCTGCGTCTCGGAGATGTTCGGAACCCCGCCCGAGCTGATCACCCGGTACGCGCCGGCGTTGTACGCGGCCAGCATGTTGTCCGTCTGGTCGCCCGGCACCTTCTTCACGTACCCGGCCAGTTCGCAGTCGTACGAGGCGGCGGACGGAATCGCGTCGGCCGGATCCCAGACGTCCCGCTTCCCGTCCCCGTTGCCGTCGATCCCGTGAGTGGCCCAGGTGCTCGGGATGAACTGGGCCATGCCCTGAGCGGCGGCGGGACTCTCGGCCCGGGGGTTCCACCCGCTCTCCTGGTACAACTGGGCCGCCAGGAGAGCCGGGTTGATGGCGGGGCAGAGGTTGCCCCACTTCTGAACCAATGGCTGGTACTTCGCCGGTACGGCCCCCTTCGCCAGCCCGACGGCTCCGCTGCTGCCGGAGCTGACGAGTCCGGCTGCAGCGGAGTACGTACCGACGACGAGCAGCGCCACGAAGCACATGGCCATCCCGACACCGATGCCACCGACCACCCAGAATTTCCGCACCCCTCAACCATCCCCCATCGGGGCGGGGTTCATGGGCGTTTTCGCGGGTGTGTACGAATCAACCGGGTCATCGGGGTCACCGACAGGCCGCTCCGGCTCACTGAGCGGCCATCAGGACGCTCCGGCCGACCAGTAGTCGGAGCGCACGTTGGGGCGCGGGAGGGGATAGACCCCCTCGTACGCCGGTCCGTTGGGCTTGGAGGCGGAATCGGCGACCTTCGACTCCTTCACACAGGGGCTGTCGGCCTCGAAGAACGCCTGTCCCCCGCCGCGGAAGCTCACGCTGATACCGAAACCGGCCTTCGTCTGCGCGTAGATCGCCGGGAACTCCTCGTCCTTGTTCTTGGCCTTGATCCGGTAGTCGCTCTCGCGCCAGAACTTCTCGACCTGGTCCAGGAAGCTCTGCCGGCGCTCGGCCGACACGACGGTCATCACGGTGCGCCTGCGCGTCACATCGCAGCTGCCGGTCGTCGTCGGTCCGTGCGCCCACTGCACCTCGGGGTCGATCGCCTTCAGTACGTCGTCGAGCATGCCGTCGGACCGTTCGGCGGCCTCCTGCATGTTCATGTTGCTCCCCTTGGTGCTCTTGGTGCTCTTCGTGGTCCCGGCGCTCGCGCTGCCGCTCGATTGCCCGCTGTCGTTGCCGCAGCCCGACAGCGCGAAGCCGAAAGCCAGGGCCACCGCGACGGTCTGGAACCTTCGCTTCATCGCTGTTCCTCCATCTTGAGCCTGTCGGAGTGTCCCGACACGATCAGAGCGATGCTGTCCGCCGACATAGCGTCTCGTACCGGATCGAAGTAGTTGGAGTGCGCGTCGAAACTCACCCCGCTGGTACTGATGAAGGGCTGGCCGGGGGCCACCGGGAATCGCTGGGCACCGAAGGCCTTGCTCGCCGGGTCCTTGCCGAACCAGAGGTCGTCGTCGCCCGGATCGGCCAGGTCTCCGGCGATGTACGCGCCGGCCGGACCGCCCAGGATCATCCCCACCGCGCCCACGACGACCTGTGTCTTGGACGGGAGCTTGGTCACCGGGTCGTTGGCAGCGGCTCCGACGAAGACGTGCCCGCTGCCGACGCCGAGGTCCACGGCGCGGTCCACGCCCACCCCCGGACTGCCGACGAGGATGATGTCGTCCACCCCCGGTATGCCGCCTTCGCGCTGCGTCGCGGCTCCCACGGTCCGGGAACCGTAGGAGTGCCCGATGGCCGTGATGTGCGGATCCTTGTTCTGGTTGGTGGCCACGATGCCGCCCATGAAGTCGTTGTAGGCCGCACCGCCCTTCTCCGCCCGTCCGGTGCCCGCGACCGCCAGGCTGTGCAGCCCGTCCGGCGTCTGCGGGGCGTCGTACCCGAGCCAGACGATCGCCGCGGTGGACGGGTCGTACCCCTGGGCACCGATCGCCGTGTCACGGGCCCGCTTGAGACCGCTCTTCGCGAACTCCTCGTCGAGGGAAGTGTTCAGCCCCGGCACGTAGGCCGACACGTTCTTCGAGGTGTCGGGGTTGCCGTAGGAGACGATGGCCCTCCCGTTGCCCTCGTCACTGATGCCGATGAGGTACATCGGCGGCTTGCTCCCCTCCTGAAGCTGCCGGTCGATCTCCAGCAACCCCGCCAGCTGCTTCTTCGACTTGGAGTCGGTCTTCCCCTCCAGCTTCGAGATCAGGTCCGGAAGGTTCTTCCGGTTGGCCGCGTCCCTGTCCGCCACCGGGATGCCGTCCAGATAGCCGATCTTGTCCGGTGAGAGTTCGAGGTACTGGTCGCGCTGTTGCTGCGTCAGCCCGTCCCACCACGACTTGCGCTGGGCAGCGGTGGCGTCGGTCGGGATACGGGCGTTGAGGTAGTCGCGCTCGGCGTCCCGCACCGCCGCCTCGACGCGCGACCCGGAGCCGGGCAGCCCGGCCACCGCGCCGCCGCCCCCACCGGATGCCTTGGTCATGTCCCAGGCGGCGGGGATGTACTGGCCCTTGTTCCACTTGTCGCTCGCGCCCCGGGCGGACTGGGCGTACTGGTCGGCGATGCCCTTGATGGTGTCGCCGGGGTGGATGACCGTGTCGACGGCTCCGCTGACGTCGCCCCACAGGCCGTCCTTGCCGATGACACCGGTGACGAAGTTGCCGTCGGAGGGGCGGGACGTGTTCGGCTTCGGGCTTTGTCTACCCGCGTCGACCTGCGAAGAAGAATCGCCGTTGGCCGAGCCGGTCGAGCCTGTGGAGCCGCCTGCACCGCCCGAGCCCTCCGTGCCGCCGGCACCGGATCCGGACCCACCGGACGCGGTGGACCCACCGGACGCGGAGTTACCGCCCGACGCGGCGTTCCCTCCTGACCCGGAATTCCCTCCCGTCGTCGTCGACCCGCCGGACCCCGTACCCCCGGTCACGGTCGAGCCCTCGGAGCCCGCACCACCGGCGGCATCGGATCCGCCGCCGGTCGAGCCGTCGCCGCCCTTGCCCTCGCCCTTGCCGGCCACCACCTCGACCTGGGGTGCCGGGCAGGCGCTTCCGGTCAGTTGGCAGATGGCGTTCCGGAGCTCGCCGGTGAGCTGGCCACCGATCCCGGTCGCCACCAGCCCGCCGATGAGGGCCACGACCACGAGGATCATGCCCAGGTACTCCATCGCGGTCTGACCGGCGTCCCGACGCCACTTGATCATCCGCGCGATGCTGAACGAGCGGTGCTCGGCGCGCTGTTCGGGGCTGAGCCCGAACCATTCACGAGAGCCGGGCCGCAGCAGCAGAACGACGACGACAACCGGCATCACCAGTTGCGCCACGCCCTGCCCACCGGTACTCCCGCCCAGCGTCGCCAGGGCGCCGAGGATGAGCCAAGCATGTACGGCGAGGAGCCCGCGCCAGATCCAGACGCCACCGGTACGCATGTACAGCGACAGCACGAACCCTGTGACCCCGGGCAGCGCCGCGTACAGCAACATGCCCAACAGCCGTCCGTCCACGGCGTCGACAGACGATGCCACGACCAACGCGTCGATCACACCAACGACGGTGACGACGAAGAGCAGTCGGACGAGAATCAGCACCGCCTGCAGAGGGCGCGACAACGACTGCCTGCCTGGACGGACCTCGGCGGCACTCGTGTCGGCACCACCTGGAACCGCTAATTCTCGTATGCCAGACACGGCGAATCTCCCAGCTTTGTGAGTGGGCGCAGCGACAGTTCCCCCGGTCTCTGTATGCGACCACACCAACACTGGGCGCGGCATGGGCCCCAGGGCCCAATGCAGGACTCAAAGTCCCAGGTGATCGGCCTATCTCTTTCCGCCACCGACCGGCTTGATATGGGTCATTGGTGGCGGAGACGTGACATCAGGGCGCCCCGGCGGACCAGAAGTCCGAGCGGACGTTGGGGCGGGGAAGGGGGTAGACGCCTTCGTACGCAGGGCCGTTGGGTGGCGTGGTTGGATCTTTCACCTCGGACTCATTCACGCAGGGGCTGTCCACCTCGAAGAAGGCTTGGCCTTTGCCACCGATACTGAGGCTGACACCAAAACCGTCCTTGGTTTGTGCGTAGATCGCCGGAAATTCAGCATCATTATTGATCGCCTTGATTCGATATTCGCTCTTCCGCCAGGACCGATCGATGAGACCCAGGAAGCTCCCCCTCCGCTCCTTCGACACAATAGTCATGACCGTGCGCCTTCGAGTCACATCGCAGCTACCAGTAGTTGTCTGACCATGAGCCCACTGAACTTCAGGCCGAATCTCTTCAAACACGGCATCCAGGATTTCATCAGAACGTTCCGCTGCATCTTGCATATCCATATCGAGCCGACCCACTCCAGACAGCGGCAGTCCGCCACTTAAACAACCAGACAATGCCATGTTCGCAAGGATGACAGCCGTCAACACCGCAGCAATTCGCTTCACCGATGCCCCTCTACCTTGATTCTCCTCGAATGGCCTGATGCGATCAGAGCAATACTGTCGGCAGACATGGCGTCCCTGCCAGGATCGAAGTAGCGAGAGTGTGCTTCCAGACTGAACCCGTGACGGTTGATCAGTCGCGGCCCGGCATCAACGGGAAAACGCCTTGCCCCGAACGCTTCGCTCGCCGGGTCCTTGCCGAACCAGAGGTCGTCATCCCTCTGGTCAGCAATATCTCCGGCCGCGTAGCCAACCACTGGGCCAGCAGCAATCGTTCCCACGACACCGACGAGAGATTGCCGCTTGGAAGGAAGCTTGGTGACGATGTCGTTGTCGGCGGCACCAACAAACACGTGATCCTTTCCCACACCGAGATCACTAGCGTGGTCAACACCGACGCCAGGACTTCCGACCAAAATGATGTCATCAACCCCTGGAATTCCACCATCGTGCTGCGTCGCCGCTCCCACCGTGCGCGACCCGTAAGAGTGCCCGATAGCAGTCAGATGTGGCTCGTCGTTCAGGTTCGTAACCTCCAGCCCACGCATAAACTTCCCGTACGCTAGACCGCCTTTCTCTGCCCTCTCATCACCCATCACAGCCAAACCTCCCAGCGGGTCGTCAATCGGCTGTTGCGGTGCGTCATACCCGAGCCAGACGATCGCAGCACTAGACGCGTCGTACTTTCGAGCGCCAAGTGCCGTATCACGAGCCCTTTTCAGGTCATCCCGTGCAAAATCCTCGTCAAGAGCTGTCCCGAGTCCCGGCACATACGCCGACACATTCCTGGACGTGTCCGGATTCCCGAACGAGACGATCGCCCGCCCGTTCCCCTCATCCCCGATGCCGAGCAGAAACATCGGCGGCTGCCGCCCCTCCCGCAACTGCCGGTCGATCTCCCGGAGTCCCGCAAGCTGCGTCTCCGATTTCGCGTCGTCCCGCCCCTCCAGCTTCCCCATCAGCAGCTGCAGGTTGTCCCGGTTCGCCGCGTCCCGCACCAAAGCCGGAATGCCGTCCAAGTTGCCGATCTGGTCCGGGTACACCGCCAGGTATTCCTCACGCTGTTCGTCCGTCAGGGCGGCCCACCATGCCTTCCGCTCGGCCGGTGACGCGTCGAGGGGGATGCCGTCCTTCAGGTAGCCGCGCGCCGCGCCCCGCACCGCGGCCGCGTCGCCCGCCGCGTCGGTCCACGTGGCGTCGGGGACCTTCAGGCCCTCCTCGGCCTTCAGCCGACGCAGAATGCGGGCGTACCGCCAGTCGATCTCGGCCGCCGTCCGCACAGCCTTCGCCACCCGGTCCGCGATGTCCTGTGCCTTTGCCGCGTTCGGGTTGGGCGCCACCAGGCCCGCGGACGGCAAGAGGCCCGGCGCCGCGTCGGCCGACGCCGTACCGCCCGGCAACGGCCTGCCGTCGATCAGGGCCTCGCCCGCCGCCGGGTACGTCACCGAACCGTCCACGTGGACGGTGAGCTTCAGGGAATCGGCGTCGTCCAGAGCGTCGCGCAACGCCCGCTGCTGGGCGCGCAGTTCGTGGGCCATGCTGTTCAGCGTCGTACGGAGCAGCCCGCACTCCGTGTAGACGTACTGCAGGTTGCTGCTCAACTGCCGTAGCCGGCCGACCGCCGCGTTCGCCGCCTCGCCGTGCTGCGTACTACGCAACCCGTTCAGCATCTGCGTCTCGATCCGGTCCCGGCCCGCGTCGGCACGGTTGCTCGCCCTGCCCCACCCGTCGGCCGCGCCCTCCAGTTCGCCACACTTCAGGTCGCGTAACTGTGTCCAGGTGAGAGTCATCGCGGTCCGCCCGCCACCGGCGCGAACGACGCCTTCACGGTTTCGTTCGTCTCCCCCTGGGCCCTGGCGACAGCCCGCAGCTTCCCGGCCAGGGCCCCGCACTCACCCCGCGCGGCCTCGAACCGTCGCTCCCACGATTCCCGCACGGCACCCAGTTCCGCCAGCGCGGTCAGCCCGGCGGTCCCCGCGAGCAGCCCCTCGTGCGCGGTCTCCAGTTCCGTCTTCACCGGGCCGAGGTGCGTGCGCATCGCTTCCGCACCACCGGCCGCTCGGAGCCAGGGACCGTCGCTGTGCTTCAGTACGTCCCCGTCGCCACCACTCTTCAGCCCCGCCAGATCGCTCAGCCGCTGACGACCTCCCGGCCGTCCCACCACCGTCACTCCGGTCACCCCGCTCCGTCCTTGGTCGTGGAGCGGCACTGTGCCAAATCCCGTGCGGGCGACACGCCGCGCCCACTCGTGCCTCAAGGCGTCGTACCCGCGCAGGGCCCGGCACATCACGACCCACGGTTCACCCGAACGGGCTATCCCCGGGGTGCCCGGCCGACGACTCGGTCCGTACGCGCCGCTCAGGCCGTCACGCGGTCGGCCGGCACCGGGTCGGTTGCCAGACGGGCGTGCAGATGCTCGTCGTGGTACGCCCCGTCGCCGTAGCGGTAGGACTGGCGCAGCGTTCCCTCAAGAAGGAAGCCGCAGCGGTGGGCCACCCGGCAGGAGGCCTCGTTGCCGATGGCGTGGGCGATCTCGATCCGGCGGGCATCGGCGGTGCTGAAGGCCCAGTCGGTCACCGCCGACGTCGCCCTGGTGGCCACGTTCCGTCCGCGGGCAGCCGGGAGCGTCCAGTAGCCGATCATCGCGAGGCCGTCCGCGCGGTCGTCCCAGCGCAGTCCGACGGCGCCCAGGACCGCGCCGTCGGTCACGCCCAGTACGGCGAAGTCGGCGGCATCGCCACGGTCCCAGCCGCCCTCGCGCAGCTCCAGCCGCGCCATGGCCTCGGCGCGATCGGCTGCCGGGAAGGGGTTCCAGCGGGCGATCAACGGGTCCGCGGCGGCGGTGACCAGCCCGTCCAGCATCGCCTCCAGATCGGCACCCTCCCGGCTCCAGGGGCGCAGCAGCAGGTCCCCCAGGTCGAGCGTGGCGCGGACAAAAGTCCGTCGATCGGCAGCCGGCGGTATGGACGTGGAGGCATTCATACCCCCTTACCTACGTGCCCCTCCCGCCCCACCACCAGCGAATTTCCGCCGGTCACGGGCGGGGCGGCTCCACTCAGCAGACCTCGCCCGGCCCCGACGCCGTGGCCGTCGCCCGGAGCAGGTCCCGCACCAGGTCGTAGTCGATGGCCTCCGCCTTGCGGAAGCGCAGGCAACCCTTCCCCATGTCCTGTCCGGCCAGCCGCTCCGCGAACGCCTCACGCACGTCACCGCGCATCAAGTAGAAGGAGATGTACTGCTTCTGGGCGGCGAACGCGATCACGACGGCGCCGTCCCGCTCGTACGCGGGCATTCCGTACGCCATGACCTCGTCGAAACCGGCGAGCTCCATCCGGCACAGCCCCCGCAGCCTCTCCAGGGCGCCCCTGCGCTCCTCGGGCACCTCGGTCAGATACCCGGCCACGTCCTTCGCCTCGCTCCGCACCATGCGACGAGGCTATGCCCGCCCCGCATGTCTGTCGCCCGGCCGGACGCCGGCCGGGCGGCTTTCGTTCGGATCGCGCCGGGGTACGCGAGCCCGGCCTGATCCGAACGGGAGGCCCTACCCGTCCCCCTTGGCTGCGCATTCCACCCAGAGCAGTTTTCCGCCCTGCCCCGGCAGTCCGGTCCCCATGGGGTGGGCGCCCCAGCTCTCCGCGTAGAGGGTGACGAGGTAGAGCCCGCGTCCGCGTTCAGCGAGTTCCTCCGGTGCTTCGGCACTCCATCGGAAGGGGGCGGGGATGTGCGGGTTGGTGTCCCACACGCTCAGCCGGACGCGGCTGCGCCCGGCGTCGCGCAGGCGCAGGGAGTATGCCCCCGAGGAGTACAAGTACGCGTTGGTGACCAGCTCGCTCGCCAACAGTTCGGCGATCTCCGTGAGTTCGCGCATGCCGTGCACGCACAGGACGGTGCGCAGGGTGGAGCGGGCCACGCCCGGGGCGCGGGGATCCTGCGGGAGTTGGAGGGTGTACGCCCAGGGCGGGGATACCGTGGCACTGACCATGGAAGTCTCCGATCACGGAGGAGAGTTGGAGGGTGCGCTTCGATGTGCCCGGTGACGAGGCCGCTCCGTCGAGCGGGGTACTTCCGGGCGGGTGGCCTGAGCCCGACAGTAGAACGAAACATGTAATGCATTCCATGAACTTCATGAATTACATGACAGATACCCTCGTGTGGGTGACCAAGCCGGGGAGCGAGTGATGTCATCCAGCGCCACACCAACAGCCCGCCGCCAACGACTGGGCGCCGAACTCCGCAAGTTGCGTGAGCGCGCCGGGATCACCGCGACCGAGGCCGCGAGGCTCCTCGGCGGCAACCAGGCACGCATCAGCAACATCGAAGCCGGCCGCTACGGCGTCAGCGCCGAACGGGTGCGCACCCTGTCCTGCCACTACGACTGCTCGGACCACGAGTTGGTCAACGCCCTGGCCGCCATGACGGGTGACCGCTCGCGCGGCTGGTGGGAGGAGTACCGCGGGACCCTGCCCGCGCCGCTCCTCGACCTGGCTGAAATCGAGCACCACGCCCACGGGCTGCGGACAGCGGTCACCGTTCATGTCCCCGGCCTCTTCCAGACCGCGGAATACGCGCGCGAGATCTTCCGCCAGGATGTTCCCGCGCTGTCACCTCCCGACATCGAGCACCGCATCTCGTTCCGTATCAAACGGCAGGCCGTGCTGTTCCGGGAATCGCCGACACCGCACGAGGCCGTGGTCCACGAGGCCGCCCTGCGGATGCAGTTCGGTGGCCCGAAGGTGACCCGCAAGCAACTCCAGCACCTCCTCGACATGGGCGAACGCGACCACATCACCCTCCGGGTCATCCCTTTCTCCGCCGGAGTCCTTGCCGGGTCGGGTCAGTCGATCTACTACTTCCTCGGCCCGGTTCCCCAGCTCGACACCGTCAACCTGGACCAGTCCCACGGCCCCGTCTTCCTCGACGCCGAGGCCCAGTTGAAGAAGTACCGCGTTCTGCTCGGCCGCATGGAAGCCACCGCGCTGGCCCGGGAAGAGTCCAGGGATTTCATCCACAACATCGCCCGCGACCTGTGAAGGAACCCACGATGCCCGCTCCCGCCTGGCAGAAGTCGTCCTACTGCGCACAGGGAAACTCCTGCGTACACATAGCCGCCCCCGCCCCCGGCACCGTCCAGCTCACCGAAAGCGGCGACCCCACCGGGGCGACACTCCGCACCACACCGGCCGCGTGGGCCGCCCTCGTACGCACCATCAAGGAGAACCGCGCCCATGGCTGACGTCCCCGCCGACCTCATCCAGTTCCGCGCCGCCCCCGAGGACGAGGAGGGCCCCGGCCCCTGGATCAAGACCCGGCACTGATCACCGACCCCGCCCCTGCCCGCCGAGAGCAACGGGACCTTTGAGGCTTCAGGCCCCCGACCGTACCGATCCGGCGATCGATGCCCGGGACGGAGCAGGAGGGCAGCGAGCACCCCCCATCCATATGAACCATCTGCTGCTCGCCGCGTACCCCAAGACCTACCGCGACCAGTACGGGATCGAGCTGCCGGCCTGCCTTGCCGAGGCACACCCCGGACGCGACTGTCCACCGCCCCGCGAGTTCGCCGCCCTGTTGCGCGGAGGGGTGCAGGCACGGCATGGGCCCTTCGGCCCATGGACGACTCGCCAGATAACACCAATACACACCAGTCAGGCCGTTTCAGTCACATGAGCGGCGCTCCCGGCATGCCCGGCCGCGCACAGCGGCACGCCGAACCGATTCTCTGATCACGTGTCCACCCATCGCGCCCCGGGCATGATCGACAATATGAACGACGACCCGGGCCGGATACTCCGCTGGAACTTCTTCATCGGCGGACACCTGAGCGCCTCGGTGCCCGTACGCCTCGTCGAGCGCACCGAAGCGGGGCAGCTGGTGTGGATGGAGGCCGGCACACCGATGTGGCGTACGAAGCTTCCGCACGGAGCGCATTTACGGGACATCGCCCCTCGCGACCGCCCGGCCGACGGCTACCCCGTGGTCGCCGGCCGGTGGCCGATGGGCAACGCGCTCTTCTACCAGCCCACCGGCGCCTCGCACTCCGTTCTCTGGCTCTTCGGCCGCAGACAGAAGTTCCGTGGCTGGTACGTAAATCTGGAGCGCCGGGTCCACCACGGTGACGACATCGACATCACCGACCACGAACTGGACATCAACGTGGCGCCGGACCGGAGCTGGCGGTGGAAGGACGAGCAGTCCTTCGCCGAGAAGACCGGTGACCCGGCCTACTGGTCGGCCGACGAGGCATCGGCCATCCGGAGCGAGGGCGACTCGGTCGTACGGCTCGCCGAAGCCGGAACGTTTCCCTTCGACGGCACCTGGTGCGATTTCCGGCCGCCGCCGAACTGGAGGACACCACCCCGGCCACCCGTCCCGCGCCACCCCCTGCTCTGACCCGGCCGGGCGCCGGCCAGGCCCTGCGCGAAGGTCTCGGCCAGGGTGGCGGAATGGCCTTCATTGCCCGAGGTCACCCTCCGTGATACACAGAGTAACCATACGTATTCGGTCATACTCCGATTCGATCCGCAGGTCAGGGCGGTCAGACCGGTCAAACGTACGAGATCCGGGTAAAGAGAGCCGCCAAGCCGTCGTACGAGAGCAGTTTCATCAGCGAAGATAGAGAGCGACCCGTGTCGTGTGGCAGGGGCAATGAACTACCCAACAGGGGCGGTGACTTACATGATCCTGGCAGCTGAAAAGGGCGACATCACCACCATCATCGGCGGAATCGCCCCGAACTGGGGACCGTTCGGGACCTTGGGCAACGAGGCCCGCGTAATGATCGAGGTCGTGATGGCCATTGCCATCCTGCTCTGCCTCGGCATCGCGGTCTGGGGCGCGGCAAAGCAGCGCATCGGCGCCACGGCACTGCGCGACACGTTCAGCGCGGAGCAGGGCAAGGGGCTGATCGTTGCCGGTCTGACCGGTGTGTTCATCATCGGATCCCTGGGAACCCTGTTCACCATCGTCTACGGGATGGCCGTCTGACCGGCTGTCATTCCACACCAGGGGCCACTCCAGCCCATCCCCACACCATCCGTCCGTCGTGCCCACCGGCAGAGGTTGCGTCTCCCTGATGTCGAGTCACCACACCGCGCCCGCGCGGGAACCCGCACGGCTACCGTCGTACTACCCGGTTCAGGAAACGGTTGAGGGGGAGTACGCGGCATGAGTCCCGGCGACGAGAGAGGCTACGGCAGCGGTCCGAGCCGTACGGACGATGGCTACAGCACCATCGGCGGTACGCGCCAGACCCGTACCCGCCTTCCTGACGGCGAGGGCGGCGACGGCTACGGCACCCCCCGCCGTCCCGCCCGCAGCTCCCGTTCCCTCGTCACGGTGGTCGGCGTGGTCGTCCTCCTGATCGCGGCTATCGCGTTCGCGAACATGGGCGGAGGCGGAGGAGGCGGCAACAACGGTCGGTCGGGAAGCTCCGGTACCAAGCCTGACTCGTCGTCCACGGCGGCCACGGGGACGAAGCCGGTGACGGGGAAGAACGGTTCGATTCCGTCGGGGTTCGCCCATGACGAGCAGGGGGCGCAGAGCGCGGCCGCGAACTACTCCGTGGCGCTCGGCTCAGCCGAGATGTTCGACAAGACAAAACGGGACAGCATCCTCAACGCCGTCATTGCCCCCTCCGCTGTGAACGGATTTCGCTCAACGCTCGACGAGGCCTACTCCGCAGGGCTCTTCAAGAACCTGGGTCTCAACGATGATGGCTCGACTCCTGCTGGCTTCACTTTCATCTCGCGCACCACTCCTATCGGCACCAAGGTCATGAAGAGCTCCGCTGACCAGGCCACGGTGGAGGTCTGGTGCTCCGGGCTGATTGGCCTGGCGGGCGAGGGTTCGACCAAGCCGGTATCCGACGGCTGGTTCACCATCACCATGGAACTGCAGTGGGTCAATGGCGATTGGAAGGCTGTTACTCACTCGCAGAAGGACGGTCCCGCACCAGTGGGGGGCGACACACGGGCTTCCAGTGCTGACGAGATCGCCGGTGCGGTCAATGGGTTCGGGGGGTTCACCTATGCCCGGTAGTCCTGGTTCACGTCGCCGCACGTCGTCCGTCGTGGCTCTGTTGGCAGCGGTACAGGTACACGCCGTTCTCCTGGCCACCAAGGTTGCCGCTGCTCCTTCGCCGACCCCCAGTCCGGGCCAGAGCAACAACGCTTGCGACCTCATTCACGGCCCCGCCAGGGACTACTGCGAAAAGGGCGACGCAGGCGCCCCCTCCAACGTCCCCAGCAGCCCCGACAACTCCCTCGACCCCCTCTCCTCCCTCGCCCGCGGCTGCGCCGACGCCGCCGCGTGGATCGTCGACAAGCTCAGCGACGCGGTGAAGAGCACCGCCAACGTCGACTTCACGAACACCAAGTTCCTCCAGCAGTACGCGATCGTCTTCGCCGCCTCCACCGTCCTCACCCTCGTCCTGTGGCTGCTCGCCGTGGCCAAGCGCGCCATCCGCGGCGTACCGCTGACCACCGCGATCTCCGAGGCCGTCGGGTTCCTCTGGCTGACGGTCCTCGCCTCGGCGTTCACCCCGCTGATCCTCTACACGGTCGTCTCCGCGACCGACGGGGTCACCGAGATCATCGCCACGTCCTCCGGCGGGCAGACGGACGTCTTCTTCGGATCGTTCGCCAAAGCTCTCAAGAAGGGCTCCGACATCGGCGGCGGACCGATCATGCTGATCGTCGTCTCGCTGGTCTCGATCCTCGCTGCCGGAATCCTCTGGCTGGAGCTCGTCATCCGCGCCGCCCTGCTCTACGTCGGCGCCCTCCTCGGCACCGTCGTCTACGCGGGGCTCGTCGACAAGAACATGTGGGGCCACGTCCGCCGCTGGGCAGGCATCATGATCGCGGTGATCATGGTCAAGCCGGTCATCGTCGTGGTGCTCGGGCTGGCCGGCGCGCTCTCCCAGGACGACGGGCCGAACGCGTTCTCCGCCGTCGTGTCCGGCCTCGCCATCATCCTGCTCGCGATCTTCGCCTCCGCGATGATCTACCGGTTCGTCCCCGGCTTCGGCGACGAGATCCAGGGCGCCCGCACCAACCGCAAGCAGGCCACCGACGGCTCCCAGGCCGCCGCCATGATCAGCTCACCGGCCGCCCTCGTCTCCCAGGGCATCAAGACCCACAGCAGCCGCAGCGCCCAGAACAGCGGCGACAGCGGCAGCGGCGGCGGGGCCCGTCCGGCCAACGCGGTCAGTGGCGGCGTCGCCGCGCACAGCTCCCGGGGCTCCGGCGGCGGATCCGTCCCCTCCGCCACGCCTCCGCCCCGCAGCGGATCGGGACCGGCCTCCGGCACCCCCCATGGCAGCCGCTCCCCCCGAGGTGGCGGATCAGGCAGTTCAGGTAACAACAGCACGGGAGGTGGAGGGCGTTGACGACTCCGTCCCACACGATCGCGCCCCGCCGTACGTATCTCATCGGCCGCGCCCGGCCGAACGCGATCGTCGGCAAGAACCGCGAGACCGGCGAGATCGCGCTGATCATCGCCGGTGCGTTCCTCGGCATGATGAGCGGACTGGCCGTCCCCTACCTGGGCCCGCGGATCGTGCTGCTCGTGGGCTTCCCCATCCTCGCCCTGGCGATCGTGTACCTCCCGTACAAGCACCGCACCTTCTACAAATGGTTCGAGATCAACCGCAGCTACAAGCGCTCCCTGCGCCGCGGTACGACCTACCGCTCCGGCGCCATGGAGGCGGGCGTCGGCGCCGACGGGCGCGAGGTCGAGATCGGCCCGCCCCCCGGCATCGGCCGGATCAACTGGCTCGCCGCCCCCTTCGGACCGGACGAGATCGCCGTACTCCTGCACGCCGACCGCCGCACCGTCACCGCCGCGATCGAGATCGAGGGTCCCGGCGTCGGCCTGCGCGACAGCGAGGACCAGGAAGCCCTCGTCGACCGGTTCGGCACGCTGCTGAAGCATGTCGCCAACGGCGACGGCTTCGTCACCCGCATCCAGATGCTGGCCCGTACCCTCCCCGCCGACCCCGACGCCCACGCCAAGGACGTCGCCCAGCGCGGCGACCACACGTCCCCGGGCTGGCTGCGGGAGTCGTACGACCAGCTCCAGTCCATGGTCTCCACCTCCAGCGAGCAGCACCGCGCCTACCTCGTCGCCTGCATGCACTACACCCGCGAGCTGGCCGCCGAGGCCAACGCCATGGCCCGCGCCGCCCGCCCCGAGGCCGGCCGCAAGCTCGACCGGGACGCGGGCCTCGCCGTCGTCATGGCGCGCGAACTCACCGACATCTGCGCCCGCCTGGCCGAGGCCGACATCCGGGTGCGCCAGCCGCTCGGCCAGAGCCGGCTCGCCTCCCTCGTGCACTCCATGTACGACCCCGACCACCCCATCGACCACATCCAGGCCATGACCAAGCGCAACGCCTGGCCGGCCGAACTCGACGCGGTCGAGCCGACGTTCCTCCAGGCCAAGACCCGCGAGTCGGCCACCCGCGCGCCCTGGTGCCACTCCACGGCCTGGGTGAAGGAATGGCCGATGACACCCGTCGGCGTCAACTTCCTGGCCCCGCTCCTCGTCCACACACCCGACGTGATCCGTACGGTCGCGGTCTGCATGGACCTCGAACCCACCGAGGTCGCCATCGAGCGGATGCTCACCGAGAAGACCAACGACGAGGCGGAAGCCAGCCGTCAGGCCAAGATGAACCGCACCGTCGACCCGCGCGACATCGCCGCACACGGCCGACTCGACCAGCGGGGTGAAGACCTCGCGAGCGGTGCGGCCGGAGTGAACCTGGTGGGGTACATCACCGTGTCCTCGCGTTCGCCCGAGTCCCTCGCCCGCGACAAGCGGACGATCCGGGCCTCGGCCGGCAAGTCGTATCTCAAGCTGGAGTGGTGCGACCGCGAGCACCATCGCGCCTTCGTGAACACGCTGCCGTTCGCCACCGGCATCCGTCGCTGACCCCGGAACGACCGAGAGAACCGAGAGAAACGAGAGGGAGGTCGGTCACGCCATGCGAGATCCGCTGTCCGCGCTTTCGGACGCCTTCACCGCCTTCCTCTTCGGGAAGGTGGAGACGACGAGGCTGCCCGTCCGTACGTCCACCGGACAGGCCCAGGCCGTCTACCTGCCCACCGCGGCCCCCGGCCTCGGCGACTCCGGCGTGATCATCGGCCGCGAGGTGTACTCGGGCAAGGGCTACATCTACGACCCCTTCCAGCTGTACGGACAGCAGCTCCCCGCCCCGCACTGGCTGGTGCTCGGCGAGTCCGGCAACGGCAAGTCCGCGCTGGAGAAGACGTACGTGCTCCGCCAGCTCCGCTTCCGCGACCGCCAGGTCGTCGTCCTGGACGCCCAGGGCGAGGACGGCGTCGGCGAATGGAACCTCATCGCCCAGGAGCTCGGCCTCACCCCGATCCGCCTCGACCCGACCGCCGCGCTCAACGGCGGCATCCGGCTCAACCCGCTCGACCCCGCGATCACCACGACCGGCCAGCTCGCACTGCTCCGCACGATCATCGAAGTCGCGATGGGACACGGCCTGGACGAACGGTCCGGCTTCGCGCTGAAGGTCGCCCACGCCTACGTCAACGAGACGATCACCGACCGCCAGCCGGTCCTGACCGACATCGTCGACCAACTCCGCCACCCGGAGCCCGAATCCGCCGAGGCGATGAACGTCGACATAGACGATGTACGGGCCTGGGGCCTGGATGTCGCCCTCGTCCTGGACCGGCTGGTCGACGGTGACCTGCGCGGCATGTTCGACGGGCCGACGAGCGTCGGCATCGACCTCGACGCCCCGCTGATCGTCTTCGACCTCTCGCACATCGACCGGAACTCGATCGCCATGCCGATCCTGATGGCGATCGTCGGCGTCTGGCTGGAGCACACCTGGATCAGGCCCGACCGGAAGAAACGCATCTTCCTGGTCGAAGAGGCCTGGCACATCATCAACTCGCCCTTCGTGGCGCAGCTCTTCCAGCGCCTGCTGAAGTTCGGCCGGCGGCTGGGTCTGTCGTTCGTGGCCGTCGTCCACCACCTCAGCGACGTCGTCGACGGAGCGGCGGCCCGGGAGGCCGCGGCGATCCTCAAGATGGCATCGACCCGCACGATCTACGCCCAGAAGGCCGACGAGGCCAGAGCGACGGGACGCGTGCTCGGCCTGCCCCGATGGGCGGTCGAGATCATCCCGACCCTCACCCCCGGCATCGCGGTCTGGGACGTCAACGGCAACGTCCAGGTGGTCAAACACCTGATCACCGAGGCGGAACGCCCGCTGGTCTTCACCGACCGCGCGATGACCGAGTCCTCCACGGCCGAACTCCTCCCGGAGGACGTACTCGCCGCCGACCTGGAGGCGGAACAACGCGCGGCACGGATCGAGCACCAACAACGGCTGAACGAGTCGTCCGAGTCAACGGTGGCCTGACATGGCGGGGCACGGCGAGGTACGTACCAGGGGCAGTGGAGGCGGCGGCATCCCGGACGGGTTGCTGATAGGGCTGCTGACCTTCCTGCTCGGGCTGACGCTGCTGGCCTGGACGGCCACCGGCCTGGCCGGACTCTTCGCGCACGGCGCCTGGCCGGAGGGGGTCACCCTCACCGAGACCCCGCTGGCGATGCGTCGACTCGTCACCGCTCCGCACGACCTCCCGGCCGCCTGGCCGAACACCCCGGCGGACGCGCTCTCCGGGTACGGCCTGTTCTGGGGCCTGTTCATAGGCGAACTGATGGTGCTGGTGGTGCTGACGGTGTTCGTGCTGGGCGTGGTGGCCCGCTGGCGGGCGGTGCGCGCGCGCCAACGCGACGAACGGTACGGCGGCGGGGGCACGGCCGGGGACGGAGTCGAGGCCGTACGGTCCCAACAGCACGAACCCCGCGCCGAACCCCTCACCGGGGCCCCACCACAACCCCATCCGGTACCCACCCCTGCTCCTACTCCTGCGCCACAGCCACAGCCGCAGCCGCAGCCGCAGCCGCAGCCGCAGCAGACGCTCCAGCACCCGGCGGTCACACCCGCCCCACCGGCGCCCCCTGCCCCGGAGCCACCTCTCGTACCCGTGCCCACCCCCGTGGAGCACGTACCGTCCGACACCGATCCGCTCCCCGCCCACGCCGCCGCGCTCCCCACGCCCCGCACCCCCCTCGTCGTGTACGGACCGGCCGCCACCCGCCGCCCCACCGTCGTCCAGGCGATCCTGGAGGCCGACGGACCCGCGCTCGTCGTCACCTCCGACCCCACCGTCTGGGCCGAGACGAAGGACGCCCGCGCCAAGATCGGCCCGGTCCTCGTCTACGACCCGGGACACCTCTGCGACACCCCGGCCCGCCTCCACTGGTCCCCCACGGCGGGCTGCGAACAGCCCGACACGGCCGCCGCGCGCTCCACGGCGCTCCTCGCCCCGGTCCGGCCGCAGGCCCGTATCGACGCGACGACGGCCGACACCGCGGAGACACTCCTGAAGTGCTGGCTGCACGCCGCCGCCATCGACGGCCGCCCCTTCCGCCAGGTCCACCGCTGGGCCCTCGGCGGCAGCGCCCACGAGCCGGTGCGCCTGCTCCGCACCCACCCCAAAGCGGCCTCCGGACTCGCGGGCCTGCTGGAGTCCGCGCTCACCGCTCACCCCGAACGCCGTGAAATGGCACAGGAGCTCACGGTACGGGCCTTCACCGCGCTCTCCTCGGTCCACATCCGCGATGCCTGCACGCCCAACCGGGCGGATTCACTCGTGCTGGAATCTTTCGCGGACGAAGGGGGCACCCTCTATGTGGTGGGTGAACCGATCGAGGATCCCCGCTCGGGTCCCGGAGCAATGCCCCTGCTCACGGCACTCGCCTCGCACGTGGTCGAGCACGGCCGCCGCATGGCCGCACGGTCAACCGACGGTCGGCTCGACCCACCAATGACGCTCGTGCTCGACGACGTCGCCGCGGTGGCACCCCTCCCCCGGCTCCCGGAGTTGCTGTCGACCGGCCAGGCCATGGGTCTGCCGGCCCTGGCCCTTCTCCGCTCCCGCGAGCAGGCCCGCGCCCGCTGGACACAGGACCTCATGGGCTCACGGTGAGTGGGCTCGCTCTGACCGGACGGCCCCCGCGCGCCGCCTACACCGCCGGCCGCCTCACCGCGTACTCGAGCTCCCGCGCGGACGGGTCGGCCGGCACCGGCACCGTATGCCCGGTGGCCGCGAACCCGATCCGCCGATAGAGCGCCGCGGCCCTCGTGTTGTCCTCGTGCACATACAGCCGCACCCGCTCGATCCGTGGCTCACGCAACGACCACGCCCAGTCCGTCCCGGCCCGGAACAGCGCCTCCGCCAGGCCCCTGCCCCGTGCCTCGGGCCGTACGAACACACCGACCACATGGGCCTGGTGAACGTCGACCGCCTCCCCGAACCGCACCTCCGCGCCCGACCGCTCGATCAGCACGGTGACGCTGCCGTCCCACCGCCCCTCGGGCCCGACGGCGACGAACTGCCGTACTTCGCCCTGCCCGGTCCCGGAGGCGCCGAGCGCCCGGTCCCGCCAGAACTCGTCGGGCTGCGCCGCGCTCTGCGCGTACGTCTCCACGAACGCCATCGGCGCAGCCGGGTCCTGCAGGGCGGTCAGCCGCAACTCCTTGACCAGGGGCCACTCATCGGCGCGTACCGCTCGAATCACATGTTCCATCCGCCGATCCTCTCCGCGGGCAACCGACCTGTGCAATCAACATTCACCGGGCAGGGCGTCGTCGTACCCCGGTACTACCCGCCCCATCACATCCCGCCCCAGGTCCGACGTCCGACGCACGCCCCCTCCGTAGCGTCGACCGCGTGATCAGGGCATACGAACTCACCAAGAGGCACGGAGACACCACCGTCGTCCACGGGCTCGACTTCACGGTCCGGCCCGGCACCGTCACCGGATTCCTCGGACCGAACGGCGCCGGGAAATCGACGACCGTGCGCATGCTGCTCAGCCCGGACGCGCCCACCCGAGGCCGCTCGACGATCGGCGGACGGGCGTGCGCCGCCCACAGTGCGCCGCTCACCGAGGTCGGCGCACTCCTGGAGGCCCGTTCCGTCCATCTCGGCCGGACCGCCTTCAACCACCTCATGGCGCTCGCCCACACCCACGACACCCCGCGCCGGCGCGTGGAGCATGTCCTCGATCTGGCGGGGCTGAACACGATCGCCCACAAACGGATCCCGCGGGCGGCGCGTCGGTGAAGGTCGTGACCCCGACCTGCGCGAGCTCCTCACCGGCCCCGGCATCGAGATCGCCTCCCGCCCCGCCTCGGCCCCCGACGAGCTGGAGGTCCACGGCACGGACGCGGCACACATCGGCCGCACGGCGGCCGCCCACGCCATCCCCCTGTACGAACTCTTCCCGCGCACCGCTTCCTTGGAACAGGCCTTCGTGGACCTGACCCAGGAGTCGGTCGAGTACCGGATCACCGCCCCCGAACCGACCGGAACCCCCGCATGACGACCGCGATCGGCCACCCGATCACCCGCGCGGAACGGCACCCGGAAGAAGACCCGTACCGAGTCACAGCCACCCGGGTCCTGCGCTCCGAACGGCACAAGCTCCGCTCCCTGTGCTCCTCCCGGACCGCTCTGGTCCCGGCGTCCGCCCTGGTGCTCGGCATCGGTGTGGTCATGGGCGCGACATACACCTCGGGCGGCGGCGATTCCGACGTGGACACGGTCGTCCTGGTGCTCTACGGCTCGGTGCTCGGTACGTCGTGCACGGTGGTCCTGGGCATCCTGATGACCGCGGGCGAGTACTCGACGGGCCTCATCCGCGCCTCGCTCGCCGCGGTCCCGCGCAGACTCCCGGTGCTGTGGGCGAAGGCGGCAGTCTTCACCGTCACCGTCCTCGTGGCCATGTTCACCACCGCCCTGCTGGCCTTCGTCATCGCCCAGACGCCGACGTGACGCATGACGCCGGGCCGGCCGCCCGCGAGGATGGACACGTGACGGACGACCACAAGGACCGGGGTACGGGCACCACCGCGTTGACCGGGCATCTCCAGCAACTGCTCCAGCGCGTCCGCGCGTTCGACCTGCGACGGCCCGTGGTCTGGAACGGACTGCTCACCACGTTCTGGGTGATCTTCGCCGTACTCGACTTCACCACCGGGGGCTGGCGCACCGTGGCCGGCAACCGGAACGCGCCCGAACCCGTGGTCCTGCTGATGAGCATGGCGTTCTCCGCACCGCTGCTGTGGCGCCGCAGCCGTCCGACGGCCGTGCTGGTGTTCATGACCCCGTTCGCCCTGATCAATGTCTGGACGGGGGCGCTCGTCCAGGCCGCCTACCTGCAGGAGATCGTCGTCTTCAACATCGCGCTACGGCTGCCCATGCGGGCCCTGGCGCGGGCGGGCGCCCTGGTGACCGTTCCGCTCGTGGTCGGCTCGGTGGGCTTCCCGCACAGCTGGGACCTGCTGTTCGTCCCCCACCTCTGGGCGTTCGCACTCGCGGCCCTGCTGGGGATCGTGGTCCGTACGCGCAAGGAGTACACGGAGGCCCTGGTCGACCGCGCCCACCGGCTGAAGCTCGAACGCGACCAGCAGGCCCGGCTCGCCGCCGCCGCCGAACGGACCCGGATCGCCCGGGAGATGCACGACATCATCGGCCACAACCTCTCCGTAATCACGGGCCTCGCGGACGGCGGCGCCTACGCGGCGGCCAAGAGCCCCGACCGGGCGGCCCAAGCCCTGGAGGCCATCAGCACCACGAGCCGGCAGGCCCTCACGGAACTGCGCCGTCTGCTCGATGTCCTGCGCGACCACCCCGCCGAGGCCGACCGCACCCCGCAGCCGACCCTCGACGACATGGACGCGCTCCTCACCGGCGTACGAACAGCGGGCCTCCCCGTGCGCCTGAGCGTCCGGGGCACGCCTCCGCCGTCCCCACCCACCGCGGGGCGGCAGTTGACGGTCTACCGCGCGGTGCAGGAGGCCCTCACGAATACGCTGAAGCACGGCGGCACCGACCCGTCGCCGACCGCGGAGGTCACGCTCACCTACCGGGCGAAGGAGCTGGAAGCCCTGATCACGGACACGGGCACCACCCGGGACGGACCCGAGGGCGGCGGGCGGGGAATCACCGGGATGCGCGAACGGGCATCCCTCTACGACGGCACACTCGAAGCGGGCCCACTGCCGACGCAGGCCACAGCCACGGCTCCGGCCACGGCCGGCTGGCAGGTACGGCTCCGACTACCCCTGAAGGACACCCCCTCGTGACGACCGTGCTGATCGCGGACGACCAGCCGATGCAACGCTTCGGCTTCCGCATGCTGCTGGAGAGCCAGGACGACATGACGGTCGTCGGCGAGGCCGCCAATGGCCACGAGGCTCTGAGCCTTGTCTCCCAGCACCAACCGGACGTGGCATTGATGGACATCCGCATGCCGCTCCTGGACGGCATCGAAGCGACGCGCCGCATCATCAGGGCCGGTGCCCGCACGCGCGTCCTCATTGTCACGACGTTCGACCTCGACCGGTACGCGTACGACGGCCTCCGTGCCGGCGCCAGCGGCTTCCTCATCAAGGACGCGCTGCCCGAGGAACTCCTCTCCGGCATACGGGCCGTGGCCGGCGGCGACGCGGTGGTCGCACCCAGCCTCACCCGCCGCCTCCTGGACGCGTACGCACACCATCTGCCGGCCGTGCCCGGCGGCCCCACCACGCTGGACGCCCGCATCGCGAGCCTCACCGAACGGGAAAGGGAAATCCTCACGGTCATCGGCCGGGGATGGACCAACACGGAGATCGCCGAGCGACTCCACCTCGCGGAATCGACGGTGAAGACACATGTCACGCGCATTCTCGCCAAAACGGGATCCCGCGACCGTGTCCAGGCAGTCATCCTGGCCTACGACACCCACCTGGTCACCGCCGGCTGAACAACTGGTCACCCCTGACCGAAAAAAGAGAGATGAACGCGGAAAAGCCCCGTGCCACAAGGACACGGGGCTTCCCGTAAAAGGAGTTCGGCGGCGTCCTACTCTCCCACAGGGTCCCCCCTGCAGTACC
>NZ_JBIURS010000004.1:0-81330 GCF_044740965.1 Streptomyces sp. NPDC088252
GTCTTGCGTTTCCGACTCTATCAGACTCTTTCGTGTCCGATTCCCGGTCGAAGCGGGGCCGCTTTCCAGTTCCACGCTTTCGCGTTTCCCTTTCCAGCGATTCCAACCTTACCAGACTCTTTTCTCACCGTTTCCGGTTCGAATATGAATTCCGGCGGCCAATTGGAACGGCCTTGCCTTTCGGCTGACTCGACTTTATCAGAAACATTCAGTCGAACTGAATCGACTGTGTGATTCGGAATGAGAGAATCAATGGCTCTGCGGAAATGTATTTCCGGTGAGAGCGAGCTAGACGTTAACCGTTGGGATCGGACCTGTCCAGTCCGACGCAACCGTTAAAATCTACCTCCCCAGGTCCACCGTGTCAACGGTCTCTTGGGGCGGAGAGGAGACTAGCAGGTCAGCGGGGTCGTACGCACATCAGGCGGCGACCGGGAGGTCGGCGCTACGTTCCGTGGGATCCAGGTCTCCCTGGTCTCCTGCTCGCGCGGCTCGGCCTCCCAGGATGTAGACGTACCCGAGGAAAGCCAGCTCGGCCGTGACGCCGAGGGCGATTCTCGCCCAGGTCGGAAGGCCGGAGGGAGTGACGAAGCCTTCGATGAGGCCCGAGACGAACAGGACCAGGGCGAGGCCGATGGCCATGCCCATCGCCGCTCTGCCCCGTTTGGCGAGGGCTGAGCGGCGACTCTGCGGGCCCGGGTCGATGACCGTCCAGCCGAGGCGCAGGCCCGTACCCGCTGCGACAAAGACAGCGGTGAGTTCGAGCAGGCCGTGCGGGAGGATCAGCCCCAGGAATGTGTCGAGCCGGCCGGCCGAGGACATCAGACCGATGCCGACCCCGAGGTTGAGCACATTGACGAAGAGGACCCAGATCACCGGGATGCCGAGGAACGCTCCCAGGACCAGGCACATGGCTGCGGCCTGGGCATTGTTCGTCCAAACCTGGGCGGCGAACGATGCGGCCGGGTGGCTGGAGTAATAGGTCTCGTACTCCCCGCCCGGACTCGTCAGGCGGCGGAGGTCGTCCGGTGCCGCGATGGCCGACTGGACTTCCGGATGCGTACCGATCCACCAGCCGATGACTGCGGCCAGCAAGGTCGAGAGCACAGCCGTGGGTATCCACCAGTGTCTGGATCGGTAGACGGCGGCGGGGAAACCACCGGTCAGGAAGCGTGTGGCGTCGTGCCAAGTGGCTCGGCGAGTACCTGTCACCGCGGACCGGGCACGGGCCACGAGCTGAGTGAGGCGCGCGGTGAGCATCGGATCCGGGGTACTGGACTGGAGAAGAGAAAGGTGCGTGACCGTGCGCTGATAAAGCTCGACGAGTTCATCTGCTTCCGCGCCGGTGAGTCGGCGCCCGCGGCGCAGGAGATGATCCAGGCGGTCCCACTCGGTGCGGTGGGCGGTCACGAAGACGTCGAGGTCCATGGTCGGCTGCTGCTCCAGGCATGGGTGCGTACGGGGTTCGTACTACGGCGGCGCGCTGCGGGTCAGCTTGGCAGACTGAGGCCCCGACGGGCAGGTAGGACCGGCTAAGGGTGGGGTGGCGATGAGTGAGCTCGTGACCGGGGACGCGGTCGTGCTGGGACTGCGGCCGGCCGAATTGCCGAGTCGGGCCCTGGCTCTGGCCATCGATCTTGCCCTGGTGGGAACGGCGTTCGTCCTCGTGTCGATCGGGCTGGCCATGGCGACAGCGAAGCTGGACGACGCGGCACTCGCGGCGATATCCGTCGCTTCCTTCCTGTTGGTGCTGGTGGGTGGGCCGATCGCGGTGGAGACGCTCAGCCATGGGCGTTCGCTGGGGAAGCTGGTGTGCGGGCTGCGGGTGGTCCGGGACGACGGCGGGCCGATCCGATTCCGGCATGCTCTGGTGCGCGGGGCCATGGGGGTCGTCGAGGTTCTGATGACGCTCGGGGTTGTCGCCTGTATCGCTTCGCTGGTGTCGGCGCGGGGACGGCGGCTCGGTGATGTGTTCGCGGGGACGCTCGTCGTACGTGAGCGGGTGCCGGCCGGACGGGCGGCTGCCGTGCCGCCTCCGCCGCCGTGGTTGGTCGGGCGGTTCGCGGGACTGGATCTGTCGGCGGTGCCGGACGATCTCTGGCTGGCGATACGGCAGTACCTGACGCGGATGCATCAGCTCGACGCGCGGGTGGGCTGGTCCATGGCGGAACGGCTGGCCGGGGAGTTGGCGACGCGGACCGGAGTTCCGGTGCCCGAGGGAGTGCCGGCCCGGGCGTATCTGGCGGCAGTGGTGAACGAACGCCAGGCGCGGGATGCGCGGCGGGTGTTCGCCGCTGGTCGAGGCAGTGCGGTGCAAGCGGGGTCCGGGCAGGCCGAGGGTGCGGACGCTGGTGCGGGCGGGCAGGCGGGGAGCGGGGCATTGAACGGTGGAGCTGTTGCTTCCCCGCTGGCGGAGCCCCTGCCGGTGGAGTCCCTGTCGGCTGCGGAGGTTGCCGGGGCATCCGCTCCCGTGGGGCCGGTGGTGGAGGAGCGCGGGGCTGCGCCCGCTGCGACGGGGTTCGCACCGCCTGCCTAAAGAGTGGTCCCGCAATCCGTGGTGGATCAGTGCGCGGCGTCGGATGCGGTGCATCGCAAGGCGGAGGGACGTCCGCATACTGGATGTATGCGGACGTCCCGACAACGCGGCGAGGTGCCGTGGCTGTGGTCGCGCGCCCGCCAGGGATTGCGGGACAGCCCTTGGGGTCTTTCGTTCTGGCATCAGGCCGGATCGGTGCGCCGGGGCACGCGAGCCCGGCGAGATCCGGACGGAAGACTTCAGCGCGGCGACGGTGGGGATTCCAGGTCTTCGAGCTCGATGCCGGGCGCCGAGAGGACCACGTCGCCGGCGATGTGGACGGTGTGCTGTTCGCCAGTGTCCAAGGCGCTGACCTGGTATTCGTCCACCGTCAGAAGGCCGTTGTCAGTGGCGTGCGCTTCACTGTTCACCAGAGCCCAGGACTGGTCGACGGTACGGGGGGCGAGGACCGGGTCCGTGAAGGCGACCAGGCGGACGCGGGTCGCGGGGGAAGTGGGGGTGAGGCGCAGCAGTCGTGCGGTCGCGATGAGGAACGCGGGGGATGTGCCGGTGAAGGCGTGGGCGCGCGCATTGCCTTCGGTGGCATGAGTACCGGTCGGGTCGGTGCGGACCCAGGTGACGCCTTCGAGGGCGGCGCCGCGGACCTGCCAGCTCGCGGCATGAAGTTCGAGGCGGATGGGGCGGCCCAGTGCATCGAGGGTGAGGTCGACGGAACCGAGGTGGTCGCCGGAAGGAGCGGTGGTCCGGGAGACGTAGCGCCAGCCGGAGGGGCCGGGGGCGCACTGGAAGTGTTCTTCGCCGAGGAGGGTGTGATCGTGGAGATCGTGGAGCGAATATCGGCCGCGGGGCATGGGGTCCTTCGAGGTTCCTCGGGCTGAGCGGGTGCGGTACGACGCAGGCCCCCGACACGGGGGTGCGGGGGCCTGCGCTCGTAGCTGCTGAGGCTGTTCCGTCTGTCAGCGGTCGGTCGTCACCGACCGGTGGTGACGTGCACGATCGCTGACGGGCGGGATCAGTAGCGGTAGTGGTCGGGCTTGTACGGGCCTTCGACCTCGACACCGATGTAGGCGGCCTGCTCGGGGCGGAGCGTCGTCAGCTTCACGCCGAGCGCGTCGAGGTGGAGACGGGCGACCTTCTCGTCCAGGTGCTTGGGCAGCACGTAGACGTCGGTCGGGTACTCCTCGGGCTTGGTGTACAGCTCGATCTGGGCCAGGGTCTGGTCCGCGAACGAGTTGGACATCACGAACGACGGGTGGCCGGTGGCGTTGCCCAGGTTCAGCAGGCGGCCCTCGGACAGCACGATGAGGACCTTGCCGTCGGGGAACGTCCAGGTGTGGACCTGCGGCTTGACCTCGTCCTTGACGATGCCGTCGATCTTCGCCAGGCCGGCCATGTCGATCTCGTTGTCGAAGTGACCGATGTTCCCGACGATGGCCTGGTGCTTCATCTTGGCCATGTCGGCGGCCATGATGATGTCCTTGTTGCCCGTGGTGGTGACGAAGATGTCGGCCTTGTCGACGACCTCGTCGAGCGTGGTCACCTGGTAGCCGTCCATCGCCGCCTGCAGCGCGCAGATCGGGTCGACCTCGGTGATGATCACGCGGGCACCCTGGCCGCGCAGGGACTCCGCGCAGCCCTTGCCCACGTCGCCGTAGCCGCAGACGACGGCGGTCTTGCCGCCGATGAGGACGTCGGTGGCGCGGTTGATGCCGTCGATCAGGGAGTGGCGGCAGCCGTACTTGTTGTCGAACTTGGACTTGGTGACGGCGTCATTGACGTTGATCGCCGGGAAGAGGAGGGTGCCGTCGCGGTGCATCTCGTAGAGCCGGTGCACACCGGTCGTGGTCTCTTCGGTGACACCGCGGATCTCGGACGCCAGCTGGGTCCACTTCTGCGGGGACTCACCGAGGGTGCGGTTCAGCAGGGTGAGGATGTGGCCGTACTCCTCGCTGTCCGCGGTCGACGGGTCCGGGGCCGCACCGGCCTTCTCGAACTCGACGCCCTTGTGGACGAGGAGCGTGGCGTCACCACCGTCGTCGAGGATCATGTTCGGGCCGCCCGTGGGCGTGTTCGGCCAGGTCAGTGCCTGCTCCGTGCACCACCAGTACTCTTCGAGCGTCTCGCCCTTCCAGGCGAAGACCGGGACGCCCGCGGGGGCGTCCGGGGTGCCGTTCGGGCCCACGGCGATGGCTGCGGCGGCGTGGTCCTGGGTGGAGAAGATGTTGCAGGAGGCCCAGCGGACCTCGGCGCCGAGGGCGACCAGGGTCTCGATCAGCACGGCCGTCTGCACGGTCATGTGCAGCGAACCGGTGATGCGCGCGCCGGCCAGCGGCTGCGCGGCGGCGTACTCCTTGCGGATCGACATCAGGCCGGGCATCTCGTGCTCGGCGAGGGTGATCTCCTTGCGACCGAACGCCGCGAGGGAGAGGTCGGCGACCTTGAAGTCCTGGCGATTGGCGACCGTTGTCATAACGGGCTGCTCCTCGTGATGGGTGTCGAGGTGGGCACGGCTGGCTCTGCGGCGCCGGACATACGAATGCCCGGGTGCTCGCAGCACAGTCCGTCGGAGGCCCTCTCTCCCTCGGCCGGTCCGCGCATACGGACCGATCGACCGCCATCAGCAGCGACGTCTGACACTGGCATCGAATCTACACCGATCGGCCCAGCCGCTCCCAGCCCGCCCGGACGGGCGGGGATGAGGAGCGGCGTACCGGGGCGGTCGAGAGGGGGTCGGACGATGTGCGTGCGTGGCTGCGTTCAGTGGCCGGAATGCGTCGGGGCGTCCGAGGGGCCGTCGGGAGTCGGCGAGGGAGATCCGCCCGGGGCCTTGCCGGGGTTGATGCCGGCCGCGGCGGCCGCCTCGCTGTAGATGTCCGGTTCCAGGTAGATGACCCGCGCGATCGGGACGGCTGCGCGGATACGGGTCTCGGCGGCGTTGATGGCGTTGGCCACTTCGGTGGCCGTGTCGTCGTGCTGCACCGCGATCTTGGCGGCGACCAGCAGCTCCTCCGGGCCGAGGTGGAGCGTACGCATGTGGATGATGCCGGTGACCGTGTCGCCGTCGACGACCGCGGCCTTGATCTTCTCGACCTGGTCGGCTCCGGCGGCCTCGCCGAGCAGCAGGGACTTCGTCTCGGCGGCGAGGACGATCGCGATGACGATCAGCAGGACGCCGATGCAGAGGGTGCCGATGCCGTCCCAGACGCCGTTGCCGGTCGCGAGGGCCAGGCCGACGCCCGCGAGGGCGAGCACCAGGCCGATCAGTGCGCCGAAGTCCTCCAGGAGCACGACGGGGAGTTCGGGGGCCTTCGCGCGGCGGATGAACTCCTTCCAGGAGAGAGATCCACGGGTCTCGTTGGACTCCTTGATGGCCGTGCGGAAGGAGAAGCCCTCGGCGATGACCGCGAAGACCAGTACGCCGACCGGCCAGTACCAGGCCTCGATCTCGTGGGGGTGCTTGATCTTCTCGTAGCCCTCGTACACCGCGAACATGCCACCGACCGAGAACAGCACGATGGAGACGAGGAAGGCATAGATGTAGCGCTCACGGCCGTAGCCGAAGGGGTGCTGGGGGGTCGCCTCGCGCTGGGCCTTCTTGCCGCCGAGCAGCAGCAGTCCCTGGTTGCCCGAGTCGGCGACCGAGTGGACGCTCTCCGCGAGCATCGACGACGAGCCACTGAACAGGAACGCCACGAATTTGGCCACTGCGATCGCGAGGTTGGCGCCGAGTGCCGCCACGATCGCCTTGGTTCCGCCTGACGCACTCATGGGTGCCTGGTGTCCCTTCTTCGGTGCTGCGGCCCTGGCGCCGCGGTACGGCCGGACATTGTTGCAGCCGTTGGTGCGGACGGTACGTCAGACCACCACGGTCGCGCGGAACAGGGTTCCCGTACCGGACACTTCGACCTTCTCGCCGGAGGGAACGAACACCGAGGCGCCGGGGGTGAGACCGAGCGTGCCCGCCTTCGGGGCGCCCGCGGTGCAGAGCAGGATCTGCGGGGCGCCCCTGGTCAGTTCGACGGGGTCCGCGCCGGGCGACAGGTCGAAGCGCGAGAGCCGGAATTCGTCCACGGGCGTCTCGTACAGTTCCTCGCCGGACGGGGACGCCTCGGGGCGCAGGACACCGGGGTCGGTCGCCTCGAAGCGGACGATGCGCAGCAGTTCGGGGACGTCGATGTGTTTGGGCGTGAGTCCGCAGCGCAGCACGTTGTCCGAGTTGGCCATGATCTCGACTCCGAGGCCGTCCAGATAGGCGTGCGGCACACCGGCTCCGAGGAAGAGTGCTTCGCCGGGCTGGAGTTCCACGTAATTCAGCAGCATCGCCGCGAGGACACCGGGATCGCCGGGGAAGTGGTGGGCGATCCGCGCGTACGGGGCGTGGGCTCCGCCGAGACGTTCGGCGGCAGCGGCTGCCCGGTTCACCGTTTCGGCCATGTCCATCGGGTCGGCGCTGAGGATCGCGGTGAGGACCTCGCGCAGGGCCGCCTCTTCGGGATGGGCGCCGAGGAGGTCGACGTAGGGCTTGAGGGAGTCGATGCCGAGTGCCGCCATCGCCTCGGCCGCCTCGGTGGGCCTGCGGAAGCCGCACAGGCCGGCGAAGGGGGTGAGCGCGCAGATCAGCTCGGGCTTGTGGTTGGCGTCCTTGTACGTGCGGTGGGGTGCGTCGATCGGGACGGATCGGCGCTCCTCGTCCTCGTAGCCCCGCCCGGCCTGTGCGAGGTCGGGGTGGACCTGGAGGGAGAGGGGGGCACCGGCGGCGAGCAGTTTGAGGAGGAAGGGCAGGCGGGGGCCGAATTTCTCGACGGTGGCCCGGCCCAGTTCGCGCTCGGGGTCTGCGGCGATGACCTCGGTGAGGGCCTGTTCGTGGCCCGCCTCTCCGGTTCCGGTCATGCGGGTGAGGCGGGAGGGGGCTCCGGGGTGGGCGCCCATCCACATCTCGGCCTGGGGTTCCCCGGTGGGGGCGATGCCGAGCAGCTCGGGGATGGCGGTGGTGGAGCCCCAGGCATAAGGGCGCACGGTGTTGGAGAGCCGGTCCATGGGTTCGTCCTTGTGAGATGCGTGGATCGAGGTGGTGGAGGTGGCTTGGCGGGGCGGCGCGGGCGCAGTTGTGGTGTGCGGTGCGGGACCGGTTCGGGTCTTCAGGCGCGGGCTGCCGACGCGAGTGCCAGGTAGACGGCCGCGAAGTCGGTGACCGCGAGGAGTTCGGCCAGGGCTTCGAGCTCGGTGCCCTCGTCCGGTTCGAGCTCGCTGATCGCCGTGTCGTGGCCGAGGGCCAGTTCGCGGGCGGCGGGGCCGGCGCTCAGCCCGCCGGTGGGACGGTCGCGGAGCAGTACGACGCGGGCGTGCAGCGGCTCCGGCTCCTCGACCCGGTCGCGGAAGAAGTCGTCGGGGTCGGCGCCGGCGGCGAAGGTGCCCGCCAGCAGCGCGCCGTGGGCGGGGAGTGCCTCGGGGAGTTCGGCGGCGAGGGCCGGTCGGCCGGACAGCTCGGCCAGGACCGCGGCGAATCTGCGGCCGACCGGGGCCGCCGCGTCGCCCTCCGTCCAGATGAGGGGCAGGCTGTCGGCGAGTTCGGCGGCGAGGGTCTTGGCCGGGTTGCTGTCCGTGACGATGGTCGGACCGCAGCGTTCCGCGGTGCGGTCCAGGCGGTCGGCGACACTCTGCAGTGCCTCGGCGGACGCGGTGACCAGGCCCACCCGGTCGAGCAGCGCGAGCAATGGGGTGAACAGGGCCCAGAGCGTGCCGGGTCCCGCCGCGGACGTCTCGGCGTCGTACTCGCCGTACGGGGCGGTGGCCATCGGTACGAGGAGTCCGTGCGCCCCGTCGATCGCCTCGCGCAAGGGTGACTGGCGGGGGGCGACGGCGACGACGCTGCAGCCGCGGCGGTACGCCTGTTCGGCGAGGAGGGAGAGGCCGGGTTCGGAACCTTCGGCCGTGACGATCAGCAGCAGGTCCACGGAGCCGGCCCAGCCGGGAAGCGTCCAGCGCAGCGCGCCCGCGGCAGGGGCGACCCCGGTGGGGTGGATGCGGGTGACGGGCGCGGAGGCTCCTGCCAGGGCGGTGATCAGGTCGGCCACGCCGGACGCGGCGGTGCCGGAGCCCGCGATGAGTACGGCGCGGGGGCGGCCTTCCGGGTTCAGCGCGCCGATCCCGGCCTCCGCCGCGTGCCGGGCGGCGGTGCGGACCCGGGCCCCGGCCTCGGCGGCACCTCGGAGCAGGCCGCGGCGGTCGGCTCGGGCCAGCGATTCCGGGGCGTCGAGCAGCGACTCGTCGAACATGGAGACGGTCCTCCGATCACATGCTGATCACCGTGCGGGTTCGGGCACGGATGCCGTTACGCGGGGCGGCGGGCCTCGTCGACGAGGAGGACGGGGATGCCGTCCCGTACCGGGTAGGCCAGACCGCAGTCCTTGCCGGTGCAGATCAGCTCGGGGCTGTCGGCTGCCGACCGGTCGTCGAGCGGAGAGTGACAGGCCGGGCAGGCGAGGATCTCCAGAAGGCCGGCTTCGAGCGGCATGGGGTGAGTCCCTTCAAGCATTCGAACAAGCGGTTCGGGTTCACGCGGATCAGGCGACGTCAGCCTACCGCCGGGGTTCGGGGGGCGCGGGCCGGGGCGGGGCGGGGGTCGAGGAGCGCGGGGGCCGGGTGCGGGCTCGGCCGGGCGGAGGTCGCGGGGCGGGCCGATCGGCACCGCTCAGCAGGCCGGAATCGCTCGACCGGGCCGAACCCCCCGGCCCTCGGACTCTCGCGACAGTGCCCGTCCGCCCGGTCCCGCCCTACGCGGCCCGTGCCCGGACCAGGGCCAGAACCTCGTCCCGTACCGCCGTCATCGTCCGCTCGTCGCGGGCCTCGACGTTCAGGCGGAGCAGGGGTTCCGTGTTGGAGGCCCGCAGGTTGAACCACCAGTCCGGGCCCAGGACCGTCAGGCCGTCCAGGTCGTCGGTGCTCACACCGTCGCGGGGTGCGAAGGATTCGCGTACCGCCGCCGTGCGGCCAGGCTGGTCGGCGACCGTGGAGTTGATCTCGCCGGACCCGGTGTAGCGGTCGTACTGGGCGACCAGTTCCGACAGGGTGCCGTTCTGGCCCCCGAGCGCGGCCAGGACGTGGAGCGCGGCGAGCATCCCCGTATCGGCGTTCCAGAAGTCGCGGAAGTAGTAGTGCGCGGAGTGCTCGCCGCCGAAGATCGCGCCGTGCTCGGCCATCTCCGCCTTGATGAAGGAGTGGCCCACGCGGGTGCGGACCGGCGTTCCGCCGTTCTCGCGGACGACCTCGGGGACGGAGAGCGAGGTGATCAGGTTGTGGATGACGGTGCCGCTGCCGCCGTTGCGGGCGAGTTCGCGGGCCGCGACCAGGGCCGTGATCGCGGACGGGGAGACGCCCGCGCCCCGCTCGTCGACGACGAAGCAGCGGTCGGCGTCGCCGTCGAAGGCGAGGCCCAGGTCCGCACCCTCGGCCACGACCCGGGCCTGGAGGTCGACGAGGTTCTTCGGGTCGAGAGGGTTGGCCTCATGGTTGGGGAACGTGCCGTCGAGCTCGAAGTACATCGGTACGAGGTCCACGGGAAGGTCGGCGAAGACGGTGGGGACGGTGTGGCCGCCCATGCCGTTGCCCGCGTCGACGACCACCTTCAGCGGGCGGATCGACGCGAGGTCGACCAGCGACAGCAGGTGTGCGGCGTAGTCGGGAAGCGTCTCGCGTTCGGTGAGGGTGCCCGGGGCGACGGCAGGCTGCGGCACGCCGGTCTCGGACCATTTCTCGACCAGGGCGCGGATCTCGGCGAGCCCGGTGTCCTGGCCCACGGGTGCGGCGCCGGCCCGGCAGAACTTGATGCCGTTGTACCGCGCCGGATTGTGTGAGGCGGTGAACATGGCGCCGGGGAGGCCGAGGCTGCCCGAGGCGAAGTACAGCTGGTCGGTCGAGCAGAGGCCGATCATGGTGACGTCCGCGCCGCGCGCCGCCGCGCCGCGCGCGAAGGCTGCCGCGAGGCCGGGCGACGAGGGCCGCATGTCGTGGCCGATCACGATCGCGTCGGCGTCCGTCACCTCGACGAACGCGGCCCCGAAATGCTCGGCCAGCGACTCGTCCCACTGGTCGGGCACCACTCCGCGCACGTCGTACGCCTTCACGATCTGCGACAGATCAGCAGCCACGGGCCGGTCCTCCTGAGATTTCTTCGGACCGCCCAAACTACCCGGCGGCCGATCGGGCGGGCCGTGAGGTCCTGCGGCTGCACCGCTGCCCGGTTCTGCCCACCGTGCCGGAAGGCCGGTTTTGCCGCTCGGTCGTCCGGCGGCCGGCGGGACAGCCCTCGGGGCAGCATCCGTCCCAGCACTATCGTGCTCTGTTTCAGGACGATCAGACACATCACAAGCAGTAGTCCCAGGCCCCACGGCAGCACCTTGCGCAACAGGTGTCCCTCGCGTCCGGCCCGGCCGTCCGACGCGCAGGCGATCGTCAGGTTCCGCGGGGAGATCATCTTGCCGAGCACCCCGCCGGAACTGTTCACCGCGGCGAGCAACTGCGGCACAGGCGCGGTTCACGTGCCGCCGAGACCTGGAGCACGCCGAAGAGGGCGTTCTCGGAGGTGTCGGAGCCGGAGCCCGCACCGCCGACCGGTCTGCCCGTCGGGTCGGCGACATCGAGGAACGGTCAGTCGAACACACGTGTGAGGCGTGCCGCGGCACGCCTCACTCAGGAGTCCGGTGAGCGCAGCACCCGCAGATGGCCGCGGCGCGCCACCTCCATAGGATCCGCGGCCTGCGGGCCGTCGCCCCTGCCGTCGGGACCGCGGTCGTGCGGCCGCGCCGCTTCCCGTACGGCGTTGGCGAGCGCTTCGAGGTCGTCGCCGCTGGGGCGCGTGGGGGCGGAGGGGTCGGAGAGCCTGACGACTTCCCAGCCGCGTGGTGCGGTCAGCCGCTCACTGTGCTCGGCACAGAGGTCGTAGCAGTGGGGCTCGGCGTAGGTGGCGAGCGGGCCGAGGACCGCAGTCGAGTCGGCATAGACGTACGTCAGTGTCGCGACGGCAGGGCGGCCGCACGCGGTGCGCGAACAGCGACGTACAGGGCTCACGATGTTGGACGGTACCGCACTCTTGAGCGGGCTGCGACGACTCTCCCTCAGCTCACCCCTCCGTGTCGCCCTGTCACCTCCGGCACGAGCGTCTTCCGGACACTCCTCCTGACCTGCGACGGAACACAGAACCGCAGGTCATACGGGCAACGATTCCGGTCACCACTCGGCACAAAAGCTGTCATTCAGCAGGAGATCAACGGTCAGGAGCTGGGCTGGAAACGAGCTCCTGGTTGGCCGGATTGTTCAGGATTGGACAGGCCGACGCTCCGTCAGGGAGCGGCGGTCCGGCCGCCCCGTACAGGGTTACCCTGCGTCAGTGATGGACAGTCCCGTACCGCCCCACCCGTCCGAGCCGCGCCCGCGTCGACGTGACCGCCATGGCCGCGGCATGCGCGGGCCCGTCGCCCCGCCCCAGGTGCCGCTCTCGGTCAGTCGGGCGGAGAACTTCCGTGATCTCGTGCAGGACTCGGTGGAGCGGCTGGAGCGGCGCTGGCCGCAGCTGGCCGATGTCGACTTCATGGTGCTCGATGTGCCGGGGACGCAGGAGGAGACCGTGCCCCTGGGGCGCGCGGTCTCCGCGGAGAAGGGCCGGCCCGCGCAGATCGTCGTCTACCGGCGGCCCGTCGAGATCCGTACCAAGAGTCGCGACGAGCGCGCCCTGCTGGTGCACGAGGTCGTGGTGGAACAGGTCGCGGAGCTGCTCGGGCTCTCACCTGAGTCGGTGGATCCGCGGTACGGGCAGGAGTAGGACCGGCCGTCCGGGCAGGACGACCGGTTCCACCGGGGCCGTCCGCTCAGTCGTCCAGGACGGCCAGGTCCTGGACGGCCGCGGGCACCTCCACCGTTCCTCCGTCGTCCGGCAGGGTCTGCACGGTGAACATCTGGACGCCGTTCAGCGGAATGCTCAGTGTGCGCGCGGCGTAGACCGGGCCGCCCGACTCCGTGCGGACCGTCAGCGCGTAGCCGCCCTTGAGCCCGGACGGTACGGGCGGGGTGATCGCGAGCGTCGTACGGCCCTTGACCGTGTACGTCTTGACGACCTGCTCGCCGCCCTCGCTGCCCGCGGAGGCGGTGACCTTCACGGTGGCGGTGGCGCCCGGTGCGGTGAGCGAGAGCGTGGACCCCTCGGCACGGTTGTCGGCCACGGTCGCCTGGGCACCCACCGGGGCGGTCGCCGGGATGTAACCGACCTCCTGCCCCGAGCCCTTGCCGCGGACCACGCGCAGTGCGGCCACCACCGGGGTGCTCTTGTTGCTCCGGGCCGGCGTCAGCAGCAGGGAGCCGGGCTCGCCCTTGGTGATGTCCTTCAGGTCGATGCCCGCGGTCATCCTCGACTTGACGTGGAGGTCCTCGTGCCCGACCGGGGAGATCGCGCCGTTCTTGCCGAGCAGTTTCACGTTCAGATCGGCGTCGTCGTCGCTGGGTGCGAAGGCCACCAGGCGGACCGAGGTGGCGTCCGCGGGGATGCCGGGGAACACCAGCGTGCCCGACGGGTCGGCGGAGGCGGCCAGCCAGTCGCTGCCGGTTCCATCGTCCGCGGTCCTGATGACCGCGCCGACGCGTCCGGTACGGGTGGTGACGTGGACGGTCACGTCCTCGGCCACCTCGCTGGTCAGTGTGGAGATCAGGACCGGGACGCTGGACCGGGCGGGCACCGTGATTCCCTCGCCCACGTCGGACTTGAGACTGCCGTCCGGACCGTACAGCTCGATGTCGGCGACGGCCGCCGTGTCGTCGGGGTTGGTGAGGTGGACGTAGTCCTCGCGGGACTTCGCGGTGCTCGCGGCCGGGAACCAGAAGTCGGTGTCGGGCCCGGTGCAGCTGACACCGAGCAGACCGCGGCCGCCGCCCGCCTCCACGGTGGTGGTCTGCTGAGCGGTCCAGCCGGGGGCCAGACGGCCGGTGGCGGTACCGACCAACGCGGGGGTGTCGGCACCGGACGCGTCGGCGGTGGCGGGTTTGCCGGGTTCCTTGAGGGAGACGACCGGCTTTCCGGCATCCGTCGTCTTCTTGTCCTTCTTGCCCTTGCTCCCGCCCTTGCCCATGGCGTCCTCGGCCGTGGTGGCCGCGGACTGCTTCAGTTCGGCCGTACCGGCTTCACCGCCACCGCCGCCCGCCGGGGTGAAGGACGTGTACGTCGTCTCCGCGAGGTCCGAGAGACCGGGCGCCGGGCAGAGCAGGCTGGATCGCTCGACGGGCAGCCGGGTGGCGGTCTTCGCCTCCGTCGTGCCCCCGTCGCCGGGCGCGGTGGCCGCGGCGAATCCGGTGACGGCGGCGAGGGCGACGATGCCCGCGATGAGGGACAGGCTGGTGGACTTCACTCGGACTCGCCTCGCGATGCGTTACCGGTCGGCCACGGGTGCTGGCCCGGGGCGTTCCCGTCGGGGTTCTGCGGGTCGTACTGGCTCTGCCCGCCGTAATGGGCCTGGGGGTCGTACGGGGCCTGCGGATCGTACTGCTGGTCCTGCGCGACGTACGGGACCTGCGGGTCGTACGACTGCTGCTGTTGCTGTTGTGCGTAGCCGTACGGGTCGTAGGCCTGCTGCTGGTACGGGTCGGCGGTCGCGGGGTGGTCCTGCTGCGTGCCGTACTGGCCGTCCTGGTACTGCTGCCCGCCCTGGTACTGCTGGTAGTCGCCGCCCTGGTACTGCTGCGCGTCCCATTCGCCGTACTGCTGCTGCGGCACCGCCGCGTACTGGCCGCTGTCGGACTGTGCGGCGTAGGCGTCCTGGCCGTCGGTCTGCTGCGGCTGCGGCTCGGCCGTCTGCTGTGCGGGAATGTGCTCACCCGCCTGCTCCGCCGGGGCGTACTCCCCCGCCGTCCCGGGTGCCTCCTCGGCATGTCCGTCCCCGGCCGGTTCCGGCGCGGCCTCGGCCTCGGCCTGGGCCGCCGCCCGGAGCCTGCGCGCCCGGCGCCCCTCGCCCGCGACCGACTCCGCCGGAACCGTCATGGCCTCCTCCGGCAGGTCGTCGTCGATCTCCCGGCGGCGGCCCGGCAGGGCGAGGACCAGCAGGACCACGGCCAGCGCGGTCTGGGCCCAGACCCAGGCGGTGTGGGTGAACGGCGCGTTGTAGGTGAGGTCCAGCGTGCCGCCCTCGGTGGGAAGCTCGAAGCCCTGGGCCCAGCCGTCGACGGTCTTCCGGGTCAGGGCCCGTCCGTCGAGCGTCGCCTCCCAGCCGGGGTCGGCGGCGTCGGCGATCCGCAGCACCCGGCCGGAGCCGCCTGCCGGGATCCTGGCGTGCGCCTCGACGGGGAGGGAGCCGACGGGCAACTGTTCGCCGTCGGTACCGGAGGGGACGATCATGATCCGGGCGACCTGCCGGTCGACCCGCCACAAGGCACTGCCGTCCAGCTGGCTGAGCCGGCTGAGACCCGGGGTGGCGTCGAGGACCCGGCTCATCTCCTTCGGAGCACCGTCCCGCACCAGTACGTAACGGATCGCGAAGCCGCTGAGCTGGCTGCCCTGGTCGGCACCGGAGCCCGCGACCAGATTGGCGACGACCTTGTCGAGGTGGCTGTTGCTGCCGCCCGCCTCGACCAGTTCGGCGTCGCCGAGCCGGGCACCGGAGCCGCGGACCAGGGTGTACGACACGCTGGCGGGCGAGGTGCCGCCGAGGACCAGGGTGCGCGGCTGGTCGCGCGTGGTGCTTTCCTCCGCGACGAAAGCGGGCACCTGCACCGGGTCACGGCGCTCCAGCGGGCCCGCGGCGCCGCCGATCATCCAGCCCGCGGCGGCCAGCACCGGGGCGAGGCCCGCGGCGACGGCGATCAGCGCGGCGACGGGCTGGCGCCAGCCGAAGCTGAGCTCGGCCACACGCACCCGGGCGCCGTCCGCGCCGACCAGCGCGGCGGCGATCAGTGCGAGGCCGTAGACGAGGGTGGCGGGGCCCGCCCAGCCCGAGCCGTTGGTGAGAGCGGCGAAGACCAGCCCCACCAGCGCGACGGCCCACGCGGTGCGTACCGCGAACTGCCGCTCCCCGCGCAGCAGCGCGGCCAGCGCGGCGAACACGATGCCGAGCAGCAGCACGCCGCCCGCGGCCTTGGGGCCGCCGGGGCTGATGCCGAGCAGGTCGAGGGCGGAGGCCGTGCCCGAACCGATGTCCAGGCCCGCCTCCTTCAGGAACGCGGACGGGCTGGTGAGGAGCGAGAGCGACCACGGCGCGAGAACCAGCAGCGGCGTGCCGATCGTCGCGAGGAAGCGGAGCCCGTACGCGGCGATGTCGTCGCGGCGCAGTGCGAGCACGCCGATGCCGAGGACCACGGCGAGCGGCCAGACGATGGGTGTGAAGGCCATCGTGAAGGTGAGGAGCAGGGTGTACGCCCAGGTGGCGCGCCAGCTGCCGCGGGCGTCGCCGTCGGCGCGCATACCGTGCGCGGAGACGGCGGCACGGGCGATCAGCGGCAGCAGGACGGCCAGTACGGCGGTGCCGAGACGGCCCGTCGCCAGGGCGCCGGTCGCCGCGGGCAGGAAGGCGTACGCGACGCTCGCCCAGGCCCGCAGCAGCCTCGATTCGAGCAGCGGCCGGGAGACGAAGTACGCGGTGAGTCCGGCGAGCGGGACCGAGCAGACCAGCAGCAGCGTGAGCGCGAAGCCGGTCGATCCGAGGAACAGCGCGGACAGCGCGGAGATCACGGCCAGGTAGGGCGGTGCGGTCTGGGTGCCGCCCGTGCCGATCGTGTGCCAGCCGTCCGCGTACTTGCCCCACAGGTCGGAGACGTCCGCGGGGGCCGGCAGCAGTGCACCGCCCGCGAGCGCCCCGCCGCCGAGCAGGCCACGACAGGCGACGAGCGACACGAGCAGCAGCACGGCGAAGAGCACCGGCCCCGGCTTGCGCCCGATCCGCTTCAGCCGCGCGAACTGCTCGATCTCCAGGAAGTCGGCGTCGTCACCGCCGGGACCGGACTCCACGGCGCCGTGCCGGGAGCCGCCCGAGTCGGCGTCGGAACCGCCGCCGAGGTTTCCGGCGACCTGCTCGACGGTGGCGCGGACGGTGGCGCCGGGCGGCGGGAAGAGTCCGCGCAGTTCGGCCTGGTCGACCGCGCCCTTGCCGCGACCGCGCCGGGCCGAGAGGATCCGTCCGGGGCGGAGGAGCGTGCCGAAGAGCCCGGCAACCTCGTCGACGGCCTGGCCGGGCACCTTGCCGACGAGATAGGCGAGGGTGCGCAGCAGCGTGCCGACGACGAGCCGGAGCAGCACCCAGGGCAGCACCTTGGCGCGTGCGTTGGCCAGCATCGTGTAGACGGCACCGGCCTTGTCGACGCGGTGCGGGGAGGCGACCGAGCGGCCCGCGCAGTCGATGGGGCGACGCTCCCGGGCGGACGCCTCGGCGTGCCTGAGAACGGCGTCGGGGGCGACGAGCACCCGGTGTCCCGCGGTGTGGGCGCGCCAGCACAGATCGACGTCGTCGCGCATCAGCGGGAGCCTGCGGTCGAACCCGCCGAGTTCTTCCCAGATGTCACGGCGGATCAGCATGCCCGCGGTGGAGACGGAGAGCACGGTGCGGACCTGGTCGTGCTGGCCCTGGTCCTGCTCGCGCCGGTCGAGTCCGGTCCAGCGGCGACCGCTGTTGGCGATGGAGACGCCGACTTCGAGCAGTTGCTTGCGGTCGTACCAGCCACGGAGTTTGGGGCCGACGATCGCGGCGTGCGGGTCGGTGTCGACGACGCGCAGCAGTTCAGCGAGGGCGTCGGGCTCCGGTGCACAGTCGTCGTGGAGCAGCCAGAGCCACTGCACGGGTTCGCCGTGGGGCAGTTCGGGCAGGTCGTACGCGTCATCGCGCCAGGTCCTGCTGACGGGGTCCCAGCTGCTGGGGCGCTTGAGGTACGGCAGGTCCTCGGGGGTGAGGACGCCTGCCGTGCGGGTCGCCTCGTCGACGGCGGTGCCGAAGCTCGTACGGCGCGCGAGGTGCAGGACGCGTTCGGCGCCGAGCGCCTCGGTGACCAGCCGCGCGGAATCGTCGGCGCTGCCGGTGTCGGCGGCGACGACGTTCTGTACGGGGCGTTCCTGCCCGAGCAGTCCCGCGAGCGCGTCGGGCAGCCAGCGTGCGCCGTCATGGGAGACGAGCACGGCGGTGACGACATGCCGGGGGAACTCTGGGGCGGCGGCAGCCGCGTACGGCGCCGTCGGTTGGCTGTGCACGGACATCGAGGTACGGGCCCTCCGGCCGGGTCCGGGGGGGCGTCCCCCCGGGGGCTGCATCGGTGTACACGCGCGCTCCGTCGGGGCGTTGGCGCGTCTCGGACGGAGCCCCACACTAACGGTACGGATAACCACGATGGCGCCGAGCGGTTGAACGGGGGCGACGACGAGGAGCGGCGGGCACGGCGATGGCCCGTCGTCTGCGGGCGGGGTGCAGGCGGCGGGCCACGGCCGGTCGGCGGTCCGGTACGCGTTCTCACGCGCGTCCGGCGAGTGGGTCGTGAAGATCCGGTGCGTGGCCCGGACCCTCCTTTGTTCTGTTGTCCTGCTGTCACGTGTTTCGTCAGTTCCGCTGTCACGACGGTTCACGGTCGTGGCGGTTCGCGGTCGTGGCGGTTCGCGGTGGTCCGCCTGTCGTGCCGGTTCGCGGTCGCGGTGGTCCGCTGGTCGAGTTGTTCGCGGTCAGACAGCGGCCTTCTTCAGGCGGCGCCGTTCACGCTCGGAAAGGCCACCCCAGATTCCGAACCGCTCGTCATTGGAAAGGGCGTACTCAAGGCATTCGGACCGGACTTCACAGGCGAGACAGACCTTCTTGGCCTCGCGGGTGGATCCGCCCTTCTCGGGGAAGAAGGACTCGGGATCGGTCTGGGCGCACAGTGCGCGCTCCTGCCAGCCGAGTTCCTCGTCCGCGTCCTCGACCAGCAGTTGCTGGAACAGCTCGGTCATGTGCGCCCCTCGTCTGTCTCTTGCGTCCCCGTGATGCAGCCGTTACTGATTGCGGCCGAACGACACGAGTGAAATTACAAGTGTGTAGCTCCAGGCCAGTCAAGCGAAGATCTGCTATTGACCCCGGTATTCACTCTGCGGAACCAAGGGTATGCGGAAAGTGTGCAAATCACCAAAAACCTGACATATGCCATGCGTCTCACCGCGCCCCCTCCTCTCGCCGAGTGAGACGACCGGGACCGTCTTCATGTTTCGATTCGATCACCGAAGCGACCGAGATCACAGTCAGGTCACGGGGCGTCAATGACGTTTACGGGCGCGGCTGATGCGCCACATCTCCGCCTCGATGACCAGACAAACCTTTCTCCTGGTTCAGTAACCGGATGAGGTGAAACATTACCCCCAAATCGGGCATCAAGTTGACAGCGAAGGATCGAGCCGGTCTCCTTGACTGCATGCCAGCGACCGCAGCGATGTACGCCACCCACGTCCGTGGGTTCCGCAGCGCTGTCCTGACCCGCTGTTGCTGTTCCAGCTGTCACAGCTGTTGATGCCCCAGGGCACCGGCTCTGATCCAGCTCCTCTCCGCCGAGCCCCTCGCAGAGCGTCTCCATAGACCTTTCTCTCTGCGCTTCCCCGGCTCTCCGGTCTCCGCGACACCCCGCACATGCACCCCCCCCATGCCGAGGAACCACCGCTTCCATGAACAGCGACAGCGACCTTCAGATCGCCGGCGACATCCTTGAGGTCCAGCACCTCCTCCAGCCGGCCCGCGAGCATCCCACCACCGTGGCCGAGTTCGTCGGACTCGCCCGCTCCATCGCCGCCGACCGCGCGCGGTGGGCGCCGCTCGTCCGCTACGACACCACCACCCGCTGGTACCACCGGCTGCGCGCCGTTCCCCAATCTCTCGGCTCCGCTCAAGCGGGGGAGACCCCACCCGGATACGAGATCTGGCTGCTCAGCTGGGTCCCCGGCCAGGGCACCGGCCGTCATGACCACGGCCCGTCCTCCGGTGTACTGACCGTCCTGGAAGGCCGGTTGACCGAGCACACCGAACGCGGCACGCGGACGCTGGAGCCCGGCGCCCAGCGCGTCTTCGCACCCGGCTACGTGCACGAAGTGGTCAACGACTCCCTCGAACCGGCCGTCAGTCTGCACATCTACTACCCGGGCCTGACCGAAATGCCGATGCACGCAGCGCAATGCGCCCAGACCGCCGTGGATGCCGTACTCGCCTGACAGTCCCACCCGTCGCCCGCCACCACCCCCACAAGGACCAGCCTTCGCCTGACAGTCCCACCCGCCGCCCGCCACCACCCCCACAAGGACCAGCCTTCGCCTGACAGTCCCACCCGCCGCCCGCCACCACCCCCACAAGGACCAGCCTTCGCCTGACAGACTGTTGGGCATGCGCATTGTGGTTCTGGCCGGCGGTATCGGTGGTGCTCGTTTTCTGCGTGGCCTCAAGCAGGCCGCGCCCGACGCGGACATCACGGTCATCGGCAACACCGGTGACGACATCCATCTGTTCGGGCTGAAGGTCTGCCCCGACCTCGACACCGTGATGTACACCCTCGGCGGTGGCATCAACGAGGAGCAGGGCTGGGGGCGTACGGACGAGAGCTTCCAGGTCAAGGCGGAGCTCGCCGCGTACGGTGTGGGACCCGAATGGTTCGGGCTCGGCGACCGTGACTTCGCGACGCACATCGTCCGCACCCAGATGCTGGGCGCGGGCTATCCGCTGAGCGCCGTCACCGAGGCGCTGTGCGCGCGTTGGAAGCCGGGAGTCCGGCTGCTGCCGATGTCCGACGACCGGGTCGAGACCCATGTCGCGGTCGACATCGACGGCGAACGCAGGGCGATCCACTTCCAGGAGTACTGGGTGAAGCTGCGCGCCTCGGTCGAGGCGCAGGCGATCGTGCCGGTCGGTGCCGAGCAGGCCAAGCCGGCGCCCGGCGTGCTGGAGGCCGTCGCCGAGGCCGACGTCATCCTCTTCCCGCCGTCCAACCCCGTCGTGTCGGTGGGGACCATCCTGGCCGTGCCCGGGATCCGGGAGGCGATCGCCGAGGCCGGGGTGCCGGTCGTCGGCCTCTCCCCCATCGTCGGGGACGCGCCCGTGCGCGGCATGGCGGACAAGGTGCTCGCCGCGGTGGGCGTCGAGTCGACGGCGTCGGCCGTGGCCCGGCACTACGGCTCCGGGCTGCTCGACGGGTGGCTCGTCGACACCGTGGACGCCGGGGCCGTCGACGAGGTGGAGGCCGCCGGCATCCGCTGCCGGGCGGTGCCGCTGATGATGACGGATGTCGACGCGACGGCGGAGATGGCCCGGCGCGCGCTGGCGCTGGCCGAGGAGGTACGGGCGTGAGCGCCGAGTCCTCCGGTTCCGCCCCGGCACCTTCCTACCGCGTCTGGGCACTGCCCGGGATTCCCGAGGTGCGGGCCGGGGACGACCTGGCGAAGCTGATCGCCGCGACCGGACCGGGGCTGGCCGACGGCGACGTCCTGCTGGTCACTTCGAAGATCGTCTCCAAGGCGGAGGGCCGGACCGTCGAGGCCACCGACCGGGAGGCGGTGATCGACGCCGAGACGGTACGGGTGGTGGCGCGGCGCGGCACGCTCCGGATCGTCGAGAACCGGCAGGGTCTGGTCATGGCCGCCGCCGGTGTCGACGCCTCGAACACCCCCGCCGGAACAGTGCTGTTGCTGCCCGAGGACCCGGACGGATCGGCGCGCGCGATCCGGGACGGGCTGCGGGACACCCTGGGCGTCGAGGTCGGAGTCGTCGTCACGGACACCTTCGGGCGCCCGTGGCGCAACGGGCTGACCGATGTCGCGATCGGCGCGGCCGGGATCCTGGTGCTGGACGATCTGCGCGGCGGTACGGACGCGTACGGCAATCCGCTCAGCGCGACGGTGGTCGCCACCGCCGATGAGCTGGCCTCGGCCGGTGACCTGGTCAAGGGCAAGGCCTCGGGACTGCCCGTCGCCGTGGTCCGGGGCCTCGGTCATGTCGTGGACCCGACGGATTCTGCGGGCGGGGCCCGCGCGATGGTGCGGGTCGCGGCCGACGACATGTTCCGGCTCGGCACGTCGGAGGCGGTACGGGAAGCGGTGACCCAGCGGCGGACGGTGCGCGAGTTCACCGACGAACCGGTGGATCCGGGGGCGGTGCGCCGGGCCGTGGCCGCAGCGGTGACGGCGCCCGCGCCGCATCACACGACGCCGTGGCGGTTCGTCCTGCTGGAGTCCGAGGAGTCGCGGACCCGGCTGCTCGACGCGATGCGGGAGGCGTGGATCGCGGATCTGCGCCGGGACGGCCGGAGCGAGGAGTCGGTCGCGAAGCGGGTGCGACGCGGCGACGTGCTGCGCCGGGCACCGTATCTGGTGGTGCCGTGCCTGGTGATGGACGGCTCCCACACGTACGGGGACACGCGGCGGGACACCGCGGAGCGCGAGATGTTCGTCGTCGCCGCGGGGGCCGGAATCCAGAACTTCCTGGTGGCGCTGGCGGGCGAGCGGCTCGGCTCGGCGTGGGTGTCGTCGACGATGTTCTGCCGCGAGGTGGTGCGCGAGGTGCTGCAACTGCCGGAGGCGTGGGATCCGCTGGGGTCGGTCGCGGTGGGGCGTCCGGCAGGCGCACCTGTCCCACGGGCCGGGCGGGACCCGGAGGGGTTCGTCACGGTGCGGTGAGGCGGGGGCGCAGACGCGGGCGGGGGCGTCTCCCCGTCACAGGCGGGCGATGTCGCCCCGGGTCATGCGTGGGGCCCGGCGGGGCGGGACGCGGCCCGAGAGCAGGATGAGTCGGGTCGCCCGGTGGCGCTGGCCCGCGTAGGGGGCGAGCAGGGCCAGCATCTCCTCGTCGTCGGCGTGCCGGTTGTCCGCCAGCGCGTGGCCGACGATGCCGGGGAGGTGGAGATCGCCGACCGTGACCGCGTCGGCCGCGCCGTTCGACCGCTGAAGGGTCTCGGCCGAGGTCCAGGGACCGATGCCGGGGATCAGTTCCAGGCGGGCCATGGCCTGAGGGAGTTCCATGGCCGACGCCTCCTCCAGGCGACGGGCCACCCGTACCGCGCGCAGGATCGTGGCCGAGCGTTTGGAGTCGACGCCCGCGCGGTGCCATTCCCAGGACGGGATCAGCGACCAGGTGCGGGCGTCCGGCATGACATGCAGGCCGAGAGCGGTGAACGCCGCGTGGTCCGTGGGGCCGGGTGCCGGGGTGCCGTGCCCATGGACCAGGTGGCGCCAGGCCCGGTACGCCTCGTCCGTGGTCACCTTCTGTTCGAGGATCGACGGGATCAGGGACTCCATGACCAGCCCGGTGCGCAGCAGGCGCAGGCCGGGGCGGCTGTGCCGGGTCAGGGCGAGCAGCCGGTGGCGTGGGCGGAAGGCGTCCGGGTCGTCCGTGGCGCCGAGCAGCGTGGGCAGCTGGTCCAGCAGCCAGGACGCGCCCGGTCCCCAGGCCGTCGCGTCGATCCGACCGCCCCGGGCCGTGACACGGAGGGTGCCGGGGCCGGCGGGGGTGCGGCAGGCCCGCCAGACCGCGCCGTCCCGGGTCATCCGGAACGTGGGGTCGGCGGGGCCTCGGCGCAGTGGCCCGAGGACCAGGCGCAGGTCGAGCGGGCCGGGCGGGGTCCAGTCGCGGGTCAGCGCGTCCGTCGCCGGAGCCGCCGCCTGGTGCGGGACGGCCGCGCGAGAGGCGCTGCGGGGTGCGAATCGTCCTGCCACGGTGAGGTCCTCGGTCGTCAGGGGTGCCTGTCGAGGGTAACGGCCTGGTGCACGACAGAGGGTGGATCATGGCGCCGGGAGCCCGCTCGCCATCGTGCACCAGGCCGTAACGGCTTCTCCTGGAAGGGGGCCGTGCACGGGCGGGTGCGCGGCGGTGTGCCGGACCGTTCGCCGCGCTACTCGTCGGACGAGAAGCGCACCGCCGCGTCCGGCAGGACCGCCCCGCACCAGACACGGATGCCGTCGCGGAGTTCGTTGTCGGCGCCGATCCGGGCCCCGTCCCCGATGACCGCGCCTTCCATCACCGTACGGCTGCCGATCCTGGCACCGGCTCCGACCAGCGAGTCCGTGATCACGGCCCCCGGTTCGACGACCGCTCCGGCCAGTACCGCCGAACCGTCGATCCGGGCCCCCGCACCGATCAGGGCGCCCTCGCCGATGACCGTGCCGCCGCTGAGTTTGGCGTCGGCCGCCACGGAGGCCGTCGGCAGGACGAGCCGCTCGCCGCAGCGGCCTGGGACGGCCGGGGACGGGGCGTGGCCCAGGACCAGGTCGGCGGAGCCGCGCACGAAGGCCTGCGGGGTGCCGAGGTCCAGCCAGTACGTGGAGTCGACCATGCCCTGGAGGTGCGCGCCGGAGGCCAGCAGTCCGGGAAAGGTCTCGCGCTCGACGGAGACTGGGCGGCCGGCCGGGATGGCGTCGATGATCCGGCGTCGGAAGATGTACGCCCCCGCGTTGATCTGGTCGGTGACGATCTCCTCGGGCGTCTCGGGCTTCTCCAGGAACGCGGTGACCCTGCCGTCGGCGTCCGTCGGTACGAGACCGAAGGCGCGCGGGTCCTCGACACGGGTGAGGTGGAGGGAGACATCCGCTCCGGAGGCGGTGTGCGAGGCGACCAGCGCCCGGATGTCGAGGCCCGTGAGGATGTCGCCGTTGAAGATGAGCACCGGTTCGTCGGGCCCCGAGCCGAGCCGGGAGGCGACGTTGCGTATCGCTCCGCCGGTGCCGAGCGGTTCGCGTTCGGTGACGTACTCGATGTGCAGGCCCAGCGCCGAACCGTCCCCGAAGTACGGCTCGAAGACCTCCGCCAGGTACGAGGTCGCGAGCACGACGTGCTCGACCCCGGCGGCTCGGGCACGCGCCAGCTGGTGGGTGAGGAACGGGACGCCCGCCGCCGGAACCATGGGCTTGGGGGTGTGGACCGTGAGCGGGCGCAGCCGCGTTCCCTTGCCGCCGACCAGGAGGATCGCTTCTCTTGCCTCTGTCACAGCGCTGACTCTGCTTCCTGGTGGGGCCCGGCCGGTTTCGGCTGGCCAGTGTATGCAGTCCGGTTCGCCACGGTTCGACCGTCCCCGGTCAGCGGCCCGCGGCGGCCCGCGGTGGTCTCTCGCGGTCATCCGGTCAGCGGCCCTGCAGACGGGCGGAACTGGTCCTGGCCGAGCCGAGCTTCTTGTAGAGACGCGCTCCGGGGCATTCGGTTGCGTAGCCGTCCCGATGGCCGGAGATGACGTTGAGTGTGGCCTTCGTGCCCTTCTTGAACTTGTTCCCGCCACCTGAGACGAGCGTCGTCCTGCCGCTCGGGTCGGCTCCGAACAGGCCGAGTTTCCAGGCGGTGAGCTTCGCGACGGCGTTCACCGCGGAGGCCGACGGGTTCGACCCGGTGAAGGTGCCGAGCACCGCGATGCCCATGGTGTTGGCGTTGAAGCCGAGCGTGTGCGCTCCCAGGACGGGCTTCGTCACGCCGCCCGCGCGTCCCTCGTAGATGTTTCCGCACTTGTCGACGGCGAAGTTGTAGCCGATGTCCCGCCAGCCGCTGCTCTTGACGTGGTAGCGGTAGATGCCGCGCAGGACGGCGGGTGCCTGGGAGCACGTGTAGTTGTTGCCCGTGGCGCTGTGGTGGATGAACGCGGCCTTGACGGTCTTGGTGTAGACGAAGGCGCGCTCCCTGAGCTTCTCGTCGGCGCCCCAGCCCTTGCGGGTGATGATGCGCGGCCGGGGTCCGATGTACGGCTGGGCGCCGGGGGCGAGCCCGGCCTCCGCCTCGCCGAGCGCCTCGGACTCCGCCTTGCTCAGGGCGGGGAGCACGCGTCCGTCGGGCACTGTGGTGCGCCCGTCCTCGCCGTCGCCGAGGGACTCGGGACCCGCCGCGGGGTCCTGCTGCGGGTCCTTGCCGGGGTCGACGAGTTCGAGGCGCAGACCGGTGGGCAGCGGTACGGCGGATTCGGTCCGGTCCTGCGGATCGGACGTCGCCGGGCGTACGCGGACCGAGACGCCGTCCGAGTCGCCGACCCAGAGCGGAGCGGTGGAGCCGCGGACGGTGCCGGATTCGCGCTCGGTGGTCCCGGGGTCGGCGCCGTGCTCGGCGTTGTGCGTCTCCAGGTCCTGCCAGTCGGACCAGCGGGTGGTGCCGAGGGCTCGGGTTCGGACCTGGACGGTGCCGTGGAGTTCGGCGTCCGGGTCGTCCCAGACGACGCCGACCAGGGAGAAGGGGCGGACGTCACGTTCGAGCAGCCCCTGTTCGGCGGCCGCGGTGGTCCGGGTGGGGTCGCCGGTGGATTCGTCGGACGGTGCCGGCAGGGGCGACAACGGCAGGGACTGCGTCGAGCCCGCGGTGTCGGAGGGCTCGGCGGACCCGGCGGGGGCGGTGAAGGTGTCCGGGGCGGCGCTCGCGGGCGCGGCCGACGGCAGTACGAGTACCGCCGCGCAAGTGACACCGATCGAGGATGCAAGGAAGGAACGCATACGAACGATCCTGGGCACATTCCGACAAGTCCCGCTACCGGTGTATCCCGGCACATTTGACGGGCCGTCTGCCGAACCGGTGTACCCGGTGCTCGTCGATCCTGCCCGGCCCGGCGCCGCCGCGTACCCTTGCGCGGATGAACGCCACCGACCGCACCCCCGCCGACCTGCTGCGTTCCGCGCTCGCCGCGGATCCGGCCCGCCCCTTGGTCACTTTCTACGACGACGCCACCGGAGAACGCGTCGAACTGTCGGTGGCCACCTTCGCCAATTGGGTGGCCAAGACCGCCAATCTCCTGCAGGGCGACCTCGCTGCGGAACCCGGCGACCGGCTGGCCCTGCTGCTGCCCGCACATTGGCAGTCCGCGGTCTGGCTGCTGGCGTGTTCCTCGGTCGGTGTGGTCGCCGATGTGCAGGGCGACCCGGCCGGCGCCGATCTCGTCGTCAGCGGCCCGGACACGCTGGAGGCCGCGCGCGCCTGCCGCGGCGAGCGGGTCGCCCTGGCGCTGCGCCCGCTGGGCGGAAGGTTCCCGCAGACGCCCGAGGGCTTCGCGGACTACGCGGTCGAGGTGCCGAGCCAGGGCGACCGGTTCGCCCCGTTCGCGCCGGTGGACCCGAACGCTCCGGCGCTGGCGGTGGGCGGGGTCGAGCTGACGGCGGCGGAACTGGTGGCGCGGGCCCACGAGGACGCGGCCGGTCTCGGGCTGGCCGCAGGATCGCGGCTGCTGACGGGACGCACGTACGACACCTGGGAGGGCCTGAGCGCGGGGCTGTTCGCGCCACTGGCCGCCGGGGGGTCCGTGGTCCTGTGCCGGCACCTGGAGCAGCTGGGTGAGGGCGGTCTGGCGAAGCGCGTCGAGAGTGAACGGGTCACCAACACCGCGGTATGACAAGCGCCCTGAGGACCACTCGTCCGGCCCATAGCGGGTCGAGTCCTCAGGGCTGCGCCTCAACTCCGGTACATGATCGGCGGTACAGACCACTCGGGACACAACCAAGCGTGAGGTTCAGCCGTCTACTCCTGCGACCGGCGGCCCAGCGCGCCGCCGAACGTGAAGGATGGACGCAGACGTGAGCGAAAGCGCCGGCCCGCCGGAGAACTCCGACGACTCGGCCATGGGCGAGGGCCGATCGCAGGCGGGGGACGACTCCGGTGTCTCTCCCGACACCCCCGCCGGGCACCGGCACCACTGGCTGCGCTGGACCGCGCTCGGCGTCTCGCTCGTGGTCCTGGTCGCGGCGGGCGCTGGCTGGTGGCTGTACCGGAAGCTCGACGGCAACATCAGGACCGACACCTCGGCGGCCGCCGAACTCAAGACGTACGAGCGGGAGCGGCCCGCCACCGTGGTGCACGACGCGGAGAACATCCTGCTCATCGGCTCCGACAGCCGGGCCGGTGACAACCGCGAGTACGGTCGCGACGACGGCGGCAGCCAGCGCTCGGACACCACGATTTTGCTGCACCTGGCCGCGGACCGGAAGAGCGCCACCGCGATGTCCCTGCCGCGCGACCTGATGGTGTGGATCCCGGCCTGCCACAAGGCGGACGGTACGGCCACGAAGAAGCAATTCGCCCAGTTCAACTGGGCCTTCGAGTTCGGTGGCACCGCCTGCACGATCCGTACGGTCGAGAAGTTGACCGGCATCCGGATCGACCACCAGATGGTCGTCGACTTCAACGGTTTCAAGGACATGGTCGACGCCGTGGGCGGTGTCGAGGTCTGCCTCAAGAAGCCGGTGGACGACCCCGACGCCCACCTCAAGCTCCCCGCCGGACGCCAGAAGCTCGACGGCGAGGAGGCCCTGGGCTACGTACGGGCCCGTAAGTCGATCGGCAACGGCAGCGACACCGAACGCATGGACCGCCAGCAGCAGTTCCTGGGCGCGCTGGTGAACAAGGTGCAGAGCAATGGTGTCCTGCTCAATCCGACCCGGCTGTACCCGGTGCTGGACGCCGCCACCAAGTCGCTGACCACGGATCCGGGGCTGGACAGCCTCAAGGACCTGTACGACCTGGTGCGCGGCCTGCGTGACGTACCGACCGACAGGGTGCAGTTCCTGACCGTGCCCCGGCAGCCGTACGCCGCCGACCCGAACCGGGACGAACTCGTCCAGCCCGATGCGAACCGGCTTTTCAAGCGGCTGCGCGAGGACGCCCCGGTCACGGTGGTCCCGGCGGACCGGCTCAAGAACGACAACGGGAAGAACACCGGGAAAAACAATGGCGCGACCGGTGCGCCGGACGCCGCGGGCCCGAACCCCACACCGACCTATTCGGGCAACAACGCGGCGGCCGACCTGTGCAAGCGGTAAAGCAATTCCCAAGCAGAAGCCGGTGATCGGCGTGCAATGAGCAGAATGACCAGTTGTAAGGACCGTGGAGTTTGTCACGCTCGTCGCTAACCGTAGAACTGGGCCGATAGTGTGACGCGATCCGGTGCTTCCGGCCTTCGGGCCGCGCACTTCCGGAGCGAAAGATCGAGCGCCTGAACGGGGGAGGCGCCTCGCGTGGCACCGACGGAGGACTCAAGCAACCGTGGATGCGCAAAGCCGTGGGCGGGCGGATGAATTCGACCCCGCAGACCAGTGGGTCCTCAACCCGCACACCGGCGATTACGAACTGCGACTGAATAATTCCGGAGGGGATTCGGCCGGCACTTCCCAGCCGTCGGCCCCGCGTATCCCCCGTCGCAGAGAACCGGTCCGCGACGGTGACGGCGAGCGCAGAACCACGACGCGTGACAGCGGCGGTGAACGCAGGGGTCCGGCCCGTGACGGGCAGGGGTCGGGTCCGCGCCGCGAGGTGCCGGGACAGCGTGGCCGCCGTTCGGCCAACGGCCCGCGCGGCCAGGAGCGTTCCGGTCATGGCGAGCCGGCGGGCCGCCGCAGCCGCAAGGCCCCCAAGGCCCGCCGCAAGAAGGCGCTGCTGTGGACGGGTGGCACGATGGCCTTCGTGCTCGTCGGCCTGTCGGTGGGCGGGTACGCGCTGTACCAGCACTTCAACGGCAACCTGAACACGGTCGACGTGGGCGGGGCCGGCAACAAGAACGTCTTCGACAACGACGCCCCGATCAACATCCTGATCATCGGCACCGACAAGCGCACCGGCAAGGGCAACGAGGGCTACGGCGACAAGGGCAGCGTGGGCCACGCCGACACCAACATCCTCTTCCACGTCTCCGAGGACCGCACCAACGCGACGGCGCTGAGCATCCCCCGCGACCTGATCACCGACATCCCGGACTGCAAGACCAAGCAGCCGGACGGCTCGGAGAAGGTCGTCCCGGGGACGCAGAACGTCCGCTTCAACCAGAGCCTCGGCCAGGAGGGCCGTAACGCCGGCTGCACCATGGAGACGGTCAGCCAGATCACCGGCCTGAGGGTCGACCACTTCATGATGGTCGACTTCAACGCGGTGAAGGAGCTGTCCACGGCGGTCGGCGGGGTCGAGATCTGCCTGGCCAAGCCGGTCAAGGACCCGGACTCGCACCTGGACCTGCCGGCCGGTGAGCACCGCGTCCAGGGCGAGGACGCCCTGGCGTTCGTACGGACCCGGCACAGCTTCGGCAACCATGGCGACCTGGACCGGATCAAGGTCCAGCAGCAGTTCATCGCCTCGATGATCCGGCAGATGCAGTCCGACTCCACTCTGACCAGCCCGACCAAGCTCTACAAGCTGGCGGACGCGGCGACCAAGGCACTCACCGTCGATACCGGCATCGGCACGGGGAAGAAGCTGGCCTCGCTGGCCCAGGAGCTCAGCAAGGTCAACACCAAGAACATCACCTTCACCACGGTGCCGGTGCTCGACAACCCGGCCGAGAAGACACCGGTCACCGTCGTACTGAACCCGGCCAAGTCCGACCAGCTGTTCGCCATGATGCGCGACGACACCTCGCTGACCGAGGTGAAGTCGAAGAAGAAGGCAGCGAAGAGCAAGCAGGACGCGCTCCTCAAGGGCTCGAAGGCGGCCGCAGGCGACGTACGCGTCGATGTGTACAACGGCGGCAAGGTGCCCGGCGCCGCACAGGCGACTGTCACCTGGCTCCAGAACGAGCAGGGTGTGCTCAAGTCCACCAACAAGGCCAACGCCCCGGCGAAGGCCGCGAAGACGACGCTGGAGTACGCGCCGAACCAGGCGGACCAGGCCCGCGCGCTGGCCGCCATGATGGGCCTGCCCGGCTCGGCCATGAAGCAGGGCACCACGGACGCCGAAGGGCTCCAGGCGATGGTGCTGACGCTGGGGGACGACTTCAAGGGCGCGGGCACTCCCATCACCGGGCCGGCCAAGGTTCCGGCCGACATTCAGCAAGCAAACGCCGACAAGGCAGAGTGCGCCAAGTGACACCGGGTCACTGCGCCAATCCACGAGTCTGAGCAGCAGGGGGGTCCTGGTGGGACGGAGCGGTACACCCGGGGAGGAGACGCGACCACGCGTCCGGCACGCCGGTCAACTCGGTTGGGACGACAGGCTCTACGAGGATGCGCCGGGGAAGGCCCCGGGCTCCGCCGACGACGGCCGGCCGTCCGCCGCGGCGGGCGACGGCCAACGGCCCGGCGGGCAGAAGCGGCACGGCAGGAAGCGCAAGCGCCGGGTGCTGCGCTGGGTCGCCGCGGTTCTCGCGCTGTTCATAGTCGGCGGCGCGGGGGCCGGATACCTCTACTACCAGCACCTCAACGGCAACCTGAAGAAGGCCGACCTGACGCTCGGCGACAAGAAGATGGCCGACCACAAGGCCAATGCCGCCGGTCAGACGCCGCTGAACATCCTGCTCATCGGCTCGGACGCACGGGACTCCAAGGAGAACCAGAAGCTCGGCGGGGCCAAGGACACCTTCGGGGCCCCGCCGCTGGCCGACGTACAGATGCTGCTCCACCTCTCCGCGGACCGCAGCAACATGTCGGTGGTCAGCATGCCGCGCGACACGCTGCTGAAGATCCCGAAGTGCACCGACCCGAAGACGAAGCACGTCTACCCGGCGACCACGGGCCTGGCGATGACCAACGAGACGCTCGGCCGCGGCGGTCCCGGATGCACGGTGGCCGCCTGGTACGAGCTCACCGGCATCACCATCGACCACTTCATGATGATCGACTTCTCCGGTGTGGTCTCGATGGCCGACGCGATCGGCGGCGTCCCGGTCTGTGTGAAGGGCAACGTCTACTCCCACACCAGCCAGGGCAAGGGCTCCGGGCTGAAGCTGGAGAAGGGCACCACGAAGATCAAGGGCAAGCAGGCCCTCCAGTGGCTGCGGACCCGCTACGGCTTCGAGGACGGCACCGACCTCGGCCGCACCCACGCCCAGCACATGTACATGAACTCGATGGTCCGTGAGCTGCGCAAGGGCACCAAGCTCACCGACCCGGGCAAGCTGATGGACCTCGCCGACGCCGCGACCGACGCGCTGACGGTCGACAACGGCCTCGACACGGTCAAGAAGCTGTACGACCTCGCGGAAGAGCTCAAGAAGGCGCCCACCAAGCGCATCACCATGACGACCATGCCGAACGTCTACGGGACGGGCGTGTACAAGGAGCGGGTCCTCCCGAAGCCCGTCGACGCCGATCGGCTGTTCCAGATGGTCCGCGACGACGTCCCGCTGGACGGCAAGGCGTCCAAGCGCAAGGCCCCGACCGCCAAGAAGCCCACCGCCCCCGTCGCCGAGATCCCGGTCAGCGTCCGCAACGGAACCCGCACCGACACCGCGTACCCGGTCAGGGGCCGCGCCTCGGCGGTCAAGGAGCTGCTGGTCGGCAAGGGCTTCACCCAGGCCGCGATCGACACGCAGAACACCGACGCGGCGGCGCGGACCGGGGTGCTCTTCCCCAGCGTGGACATGCAGGGCAATGCCCAGGCCGTCGCCAAGGCGCTCGGCATCCCGCTCTCGGCGGTGAAGAAGTCGACCGCCGTCTCCGGCATCACCCTGACCGTGGGGGCCGACTGGCGCGAAAACGGTGACTATCCCGCGCCCAGCGCCAAGGAGAAGACCCCGGAGAGCGCCCGCGCCCTGAACGGCGACGACGAAGGGGCCTGCATGGACATCCAGCCGGGCTTCGGCTGGTAGCGCCGTAACGGGCACGACGCACGGTGGGGGCCTTCCAACGCTTCGGAAGGCCCCCACATCATGTCGGCGGCTGTACGGCGACGGGCCGGGCCCCGGGCAACGATCACGCGGTGACGGCCGGGCCCCGGACGGCGGTCATGCCGTGACGGCCGGGCGCCGACTGGCGATGACCTTCTTGGCCAGCGAGCGCGGGCTGGTCAGGAAGCCGTACCCCCACGACATGTGCATGGTCGCGAGGGCCACCGGGATCTGGGCCCGCGCCTTCAGCGACAGGCCCTTGCCGGCCGGCACGGACCCGGCGACGATCGCCGCGACGTAACCGGCGGGGACGACGAAGGCCCACGGGGTGACGGCCGCACCGACCACGATGCCCGCCGCAATGGCACAGACGGCGGTGGGCGGCGCCAGATAGCGCAGGTTGATCGAGCCGGAGTGGTAGCGGGCGACGACGTGCCGCCAGCGGCCGTAGTCCTTGTACTGCTTGGCGAGCGCCCGTATCGAGGGCCGCGGCCGGTACTGCACCTTCAGCTCGGGCGAGAACCAGATCAGTCCGCCCGCCTCGCGGATGCGGAAGTTCAGCTCCCAGTCCTGGGCGCGGATGAACTCCACGTTGTAACCGTCCGCCTTCTCCAGGGCCTCGCGGCGGAAGACACCGAGATACACGGTCTCCGCCGGGCCCGCCTGGCCGCCGGTGTGGAAGGCCGCGTTGCCGACGCCGATCCTCGACGTCATGGCTGCGGCCACGGCGTCCTCCCAGGCGTTCTCGCCCTCGGCGTGCATGATGCCGCCCACGTTCTGCGCACCCGTCTCCTCCAGGAGACGGACGGCCGTCGCGATGTAGTTCGGCGAGAGCATGCCGTGGCCGTCGACCCGCACGACTATGGGATGCCGGGAGGCCTTGATCGCGGCGTTGAGGGCGGCCGGGGTGCGGCCGGTCGGGTTCGGGACGGTGTGGACGCGGGGGTCCTCGCGTACCAGCTCCGCAGCGATCTCGTCCGTACGGTCCGTGGAGGGGCCCAGCGCGATCACCACCTCCATCTCACCTGCGTACTCCTGCTCCAGGATGTGCCGGACGGAGTTCCTGAGATGACGTTCCTCATCGAGCACCGGCATGATCACGGAGACGGCGGGGAGCTGCGCGGCAGACATGGTGGTCCTCGGGTGGTCCTCGGGAGCGCCGGGGGTTCGCACCCCACAAGGCGGCGTTATTCGGCCGCCACGTTACCGCGAATGGGGGACACGGGCGCGCGCCGCCGGGTCGCTCGGCGGAGTGCAGATCATATGGGCCTACTGTGCGAACGATCCCCCCTGCACCACGGAGGTTCCCCCCGTGCCCACGCCGCACTCCTCCCCCCGTTCGCCGCGCCGCCGCGGAGTTCCGCCGCAGCGCAGGTCCAGAAAGCAGGACCAACGGCCACGCTGGGGCATGCGGGTGGTGACCGGCATTTCCGTGCTGGTCCTCGGTGCCGGAGGGATCGGCCACGCGGTGGTGACGAGCCTGGAGACCGGGATCGACCGGATCGACCCGTTCAAGGACATGAAGAACCGGCCCCCGGCCGGTCACGGCATGAATCTGCTGCTCGTGGGCACGGACGGCCGCGACCGGATCACCGCGGAGGAGAAGCGGAAGTACCGGTTGGGCGGTGCGCCCTGCAACTGCACCGACACGGTCATGCTGGTGCATCTGTCGGCGGACAAGGAGCGCGCGAGCGTGGTCTCGTTGCCGCGGGACAGCTACGCGGAGATCCCGGAGCACAAGGACCGGAACAGCGGCGAGACGCACGCCGCCCACTCGGTGAAGCTGAACGCCGCGTACGCCGAGGGCGGACCCGGTCTGACGGTGCGGACCGTCGAGCAGATGACGGGCATCAAGATCGACCACTACCTGGAGGTCGACTTCACCAGCTTCATGAAGACGGTGGACACCCTGGGCGGGGTGCGGATCTGCATGGCCCGGCCGATGAAGGACCCGTACACCGGTCTCGATCTCGCCGCGGGCACCCACGAGCTGAACGGCGGGCAGGCGCTCCAGTACGTCCGCTCCCGGCACGTCGACGGGGCCGCCGACCTGGGCCGGATGCAGCGCCAGCAGAAGTTCCTCGCCTCACTGATCAAGCAGGTGACCAGCAGCGGCGTGCTGCTGAACCCCGTGAGGTTCCAGGACGTGGCCTCGACGATGCTCCGCTCGGTCCGTGCCGACAAGGGCTTCGGTACGGAGCAGATGCTGGAGCTCGGCGAGGCGATGCGTGGTTTCTCACCCGCCTCGTCCGAGTTCACCTCCGTACCGCTGAGGAACGTCGCCTTCCCGGTCAAGGGCATCGGCTCCACGGTCAAGTGGGACGAGCCGAAGTCGAAGAAGCTCTTCCAGGCACTGCGCGACGACAGGCCGCTCGCCCCGGACCGCTCCGGACGGTCGAAGTCCGTGCAGGTCGAAGTCGCCCCGCAGCGGATCCGGGTCCAGGTCTACAACGGGACCCCGAAGGACGGGCTCGGCAAGACGGTCGACGACGCGCTGCACGCCACCGGCTTCGACACCACGCGAGCCCCGCTGAACGGCGAACCGAGTGATCTCAAGCGCACCCTGATCACCTACGACCCGCGCTGGGACCGGTCCGCGAAGTCCCTGGCCGGCGCGTTGCCCGGGGCCGAGCTGCGGGCGGTGAACGGGCAGGGCGCCGTGCTGAAGGTGACGGCGGGTGCGGACTTCGAGAGGGTGCGGACGGTACGGGGCGAGGAGACGAGCCGGGGCGAGTTCGGTACGGTCACGGGCGACCGGGTGGCGTGCCCATGACCGTCCGCGACCGCCCCTGACCGTTCGTGACCGTGGGTGGGTCCGTGCTCAGTCGACGTCGATCCCGTCCGCCACGCGCTTCTCGCGCAGTTCCTTGATCGCGCGGCGCCGGGCGAGACGGTGGGTGCGCCGGATCTGTGCCTCCTGGTAGCGCCGCTTGTCGCGCTCCGTCTCCGGTATCACCTGCGGTACGGGGCGGGGCTTGCCGTCCGCGTCGACCGCGGCGAACACCAGATACGCGCTGCCGACCTGCTGGGCGGGGGTGGATTCGTTCCACCGCTCGGCCATGACGCGGACGCCGACCTCCATCGAGGAGCGGCCGGTCCAGTTCACCTGGGCGCGGACGTGAACAAGGTCACCCACGCGGACCGGCTCCAGGAAGACCATCTCGTCCATCGAGGCCGTCACCGCGGGTCCGCCGGAGTGCCGGCCGGCCACGGCGCCCGCCGCGTCGTCGACCAGCTTCATGATCACGCCACCGTGCACCGTCCCCAGCAGATTGGTGTCGCTGCCGGTCATGATGTGGCTGAGGGTGGTCCGGGAAGCGGCGGTCGACTTGCCTGGAATGTCGCCCTCCGGGCGCGGGGCCTGATCTGTCATACCGTCCACCTTATGCGGGGGCTTCCGCCAGGAGGCAATGCATCAGCTTCGCAACAGCCCTGATGCGATTTCCCGCACCCCCTGTAATACCAGCACACCTGGCCTGCACACTGGACCGCATGAACGATTGGCCCGAGGGATGGTCCGACGACAACCGCAGCGGCAACCGCTACGGGCAGGGCAGCGCCGGCGAGCGGCCCGAGGGCGCCCGCGTCATGCGGCACGTCCAGCGCCCTCCCGCCCCGCCTCAGCACCGCCCGGCCCCGCCCCGGCAGCGCCAGGGCGAGTCGCAGCAGTACGCCGGGGGCTATGACGACGCCGCTGGGTACGACAGCGGTTACAACACGGGCCAGGTCTACGGCGACGGCAACGGCGGCGGCCGGGGCAGCGGCGGCGGCCGGGGGGACGGCGGTTACGTCCAGGGGCGCCCGGCGCCGAACTGGGGCCGCCGGATAAAGATAGGCACGCTGTCCCTGGTCGTCGTGGTGCTCGCGGTCTCCATAGGCACGTACTTCTGGGCCGACTCCAAGCTCAAGCGCGAGGTGGACCTCTCCAAGGTCATCGAGCGGCCGAAGGCCGGCGACGGCACCAACTACCTGATCGTCGGTTCCGACAGCCGCGCGGGCATGACGGCCGACGACAAGAAGCGGCTGCACACCGGCTCCGCCGAGGGCAAGCGCACCGACTCGATGATGATCCTGCACGACGGGTCGAACGGGCCGACGCTCGTCTCCCTGCCCCGTGACTCGAACGTCGAGATCCCCTCGTACAAGGGCTCCGACTCCGGCAAGCTCTACCCGGCCCGCGGCCGGTTCACCAAGCTGAACGCCGCCTACGCCGAGGACGGCCCCGAACTCCTCGTCCGTACCGTCGAGTTCAACACCGGGCTGCACATCGACCACTACGTCGAGATCGGCTTCGGCGGCTTCGCCAAGATCGTGGACGCGATCGGCGGGGTGGAGCTGGACATCCCCAAGGGGTTCAAGGACAAGAAGTCCGGCGCCGACTTCAAGGCGGGCAAGCAGACACTGAACGGCGAGCAGTCGCTGGCCTTCGTCCGCACCCGGTACGCGTTCGCCGAGTCGGACCTGGCCCGTACGAAGAACCAGCAGAAGTTCCTCGCGGCGCTGGCGAGCCAGACGGCGACGCCGTCCACGATCCTCAACCCGTTCAAGTTCTACCCGACGATGAGCGCCGGCCTGGACACGCTGATCGTGGACAAGGACATGTCGCTCTGGTCCCTGGGGCAGATGTTCTTCGCCATGAAGGGCGTCACGGGCGGCGACGGCACGTCGATGAACATGCCGATCTCGGGCTCCATCGGCGGCAATCTGGTCTGGGACAAGGCCAAGGTGAAGCAGCTCGTGGAGCAGCTCAACAACGACGAGAAGGTCACCGTCTCCGGCAACTGACCGCAGGCGGCAGCAGGCACGAGCAGGGCTCGGACGGTTCGCCGTCCGAGCCCTGTCTCATGTCGGGCACGGGCCCGGGAAACCCGGCCCCGTCCGCGCGGTCACTCTCCCGGCCGGCTCCCCCCGGCCAGCAGCGCCACATGCGGGAGCGCCAACCGACCGTCGTCCGCCGTGAATTCGGTGCACAGCACGTCGTACTCCCGCTTGGCCGCGGCCAGCCCGGCCGGGCCCCGGCTGTTGACGAGCTGCCCGATCGCGCCCACCCCGGCGGCCGGCCCGGCCCACCAGTCCTCCGCCTCCACGCGGTGGTCCCAGGTCAGGACCTCGCTGCGTACGTCCCCGAGACCGGCCCTCTCCAGCAGCGCGCCCAGCCCGTCGCGGGTGCGCGGGAAGTTGTGCTCGGGGTCGACGGTGGCCAGCCACTGGGGCCGGGTCAGCCCGGCCGCCTCGGCGGCCCGCCCGATCAGCGCCTGACCGGGGGCGCCCGGCACCTGCCAGATGGTGACGGCGACCCGGCCGCCGGGACGGGTGAGCCGGGTCAGCTCGGCCAGGGCGTCCAGCGGACGGCCGACGTGATTGAGCACGAAGTTCGCCGCGACGGCGTCGAACCCGCCGTCCTCGTGCAGTTGCGGGAGCGTCCCGCACCGGACATCGGCCCCGGGTGCGGCGCGCCGGGTCAGCTCCACCATTCCGGGATCGGCGTCCACGGCCCGTACGGCCGCACCGCGCGCGACGGCCGCCACCGTCACGGCGCCGCTGCCGCACCCCACATCGAGCACCCGCGTTCCGGGCCCGACCCCTGCGGCATCCAGTAGCGCGGGCACCGTATGGGCGCACAGCCGCGCGAAGGTCCGGGCATAGCTCTCGGCCCGCCCCTCCCAGATCCGTCGCTCGCTCACGTCGAACGCGGTCATCCCACGCCTCCCATGGGCCCCTGCGGCTCCGTCTCGTCCAAGTCCTCGTACAGCGCGTCCAGAATCCGCCCCGTGGGCTCGCCCTGCGGCGACAGCTCGGCCAGGCACCAGCCGGGCAGTTGTCGCTCCACCTCGGGCGGGAGGTCGCCGTCGGCCGGGTCGGCCAGCCCGTAGAGCAGACCGGACGCGGTCTCCTTCGCCACCTCGCGGGCTATCTCCCCCAGGTCGCCGGGGCTCAGACCGAGGGCCAGCGCCCGCTCGACCGCGCCACCGGCGAGCCCGTCCTTCCGGTAGGCCTCGACCCAGTCGGGGGCCGCGGCACTCCACCCGTCGATGTCCTGCCAGACCATGCGCAGGAACCGGTAACGGGCGAGCTGCGGAATGTTCTCCTCGGCCTCGGAGTCGGCCCAGCCCGCGGCGTCGTCGGCGCCGAGCGCGGTGAACAGGTCGGTGAGCTTGTCGATGTCGGTCATGGACGTGGAAGGTACGCCACGCGGCTGCCATGCAGCGATCAGGAGTTCGCCCCGGTTCCACCGCTGCTGGTTGGAGTCGACGTTGTCCCCACTCGTCCATCGCGTCCATCGCGGGGTGGATCCGCGTGGGTTCCTGGATGTCGATGTCCGAGCGCCGTGGGCCCTTCGGGCCTGCCGGCCCGATGCGCCCCATCCGTTCGACCCGGACGATCCGGAAGCAACGCCGCCCCGCACCTCCGGCCCATGGGGCCGGACCTGCTCCGTGGACCCCTCCGCCGCCCGTGCCCACCCGGCGGCCCCCCGCTCGTCGACCTCCTCGGTCAGCGGCAGGAACTCCTTCGGGCAGTGGGCCGGTGAGCGCGCGGGCCGGCCCTGAGGGGCCGGCCCGCGCTGTTTCACGGGAGCAGGGTCACGAGGCCTTCTTCAGCATGAAGTTGCCGGTCGTCGTCTCCCCCTTCTTGAGCTTCACAGTGGTGACCACCGGCTGGTAGCCGTCCTTGGCCACGATCACGGTGACCGGGTTGTTGCGGGTGTCGAACCACAGGGCGAAGGTGCCGTCCTTGGCGGTCCGCAGCGTGTAGCTGTTCGCCCAGCTGTCGATCTGGACGGTCGCCCCGGCCAGTGGCGCGGTGCCGCCCTTGCCATCGGCGCCGAGCACGGTGCCGGCGTACTTGCCCCAGTCCTTCGGCGGGTTGACGTGCATCTTCACGCCGACGTCGGCGACCGGGTACGGGGTGTCGGTCCGGACGGTCAGCGCAGCGGTGTAGTCGCCGGGCTGGGTGACCTCGGGGACCGTGGCGTCCAGGCCGACGGTGATCGTGGTGCTCTCCCCGGGCTGGAGTGTCACCTTGTCCTTGCTCGTGGACAGCCAGCTGACGTCCGAGGACTCGCCGCCCTGGTCGTAGCCGGGCAGCACCTCGACGGTGGACACCGGCGGCGTCGAGCTGCCGCCGGGGTTGCCGCCGACCTTGTAGAAGCCGGAGGCAGCACCCACACGGTAGACGCTGGTGTTGGCGTTGGGCAGGGCGGTCCAGCTGCCGGTGCCCGGGTCGAAGGCGTAGCCCTGGTTGGTGATGGCGGCGCTGTCGTTGACGACACCGCTGGAGACCAGCAGCATGCCGTTGCCCACGCCGTACGCCGAACCCCACAGGTCGGCGGGCATGTCGGCGATGGGCGACCAGTTGTCGGCGCCCGGGTCGTAGACGTAGGCGTGCTTGGTCGAACTGGTGCCGCCACTGCCACCGGCGCAGTAGAGCTTGCCGCCGATGCCGCCGCAGGACTGCCAGGAGATCGGCTCCGGGTAGGAGGCGATCTGGGACCAGCTGTCCGACGACGGGTCGTAGACCGTGGCGTCCGTGGTGCCACAGCTGTCGGTGCAGCCGCCGACGACGTACAGCTTGCCGCCGAGCACCGCGCTGCCCGAACCGGCGTACGGCTTGGGCGAGGACGCCTTGGTGGACCAGCTGTTCGACGCCGGGTCGTAGACCTCCAGCTTGGCGTCGGGGTCGCCGTCGGCACCCCAGCCGCCGACCACGTACAGCTTGCCGCCGATGAAGCCGTGGGCCGGGCTGCCCTCGCGGGTGTCGGCCGCGGAGGCCAGCTTGGTCCAGGAGCCGCTGTCGGGGTCGTAGGCGTACAGCGCGTTGGTGTCCGCGCTGCCTGTGTAGCCGAAGGCGGAGTAGACCTTGCCGTCGTGGACGGCGACCACGTTGTCCTGCACAGCGGTCGGCAGGTTGGCCACCGGCTGCCAGGCGTCACCGGCCGCGTTGGCCGCCAAAGCCGCATCCGAGGTCTTGCCCTTGCGCAGGGCCAGCGGGGAGTAGTCGCCCTTCACCAGGTTGAGCGGCGCGCCGCCCTTGAGCTGTTGGGTGAAGCCGCCCGGCTGCTCGCCCAGGGTGAGGCCGGCAGGCGCACCGCCGGTGTTCTTCACCGTCAGGTTCTGGGTGGCCTGCTTGCCCCAGCCGAGCGTTTTGTCGACCGAGCCAGGGGTGAACGCCAGCTTGCCGGCCTTCAGGTCGAAGACCGCCTGGGTGGTGCTGTCCGGAGCCGCCTTCACCGTCTTGGCCAGGTCGGCGTATTGCGACTTGGAAGCGGTGTACGTGTGGCTGCCGGTCTTGGAGGTGAACATCCAGTAGAAGCCGCCGCCGAGCGCCGGGTCGTCCGGGGTGGCCGCGGTGATGGCCTTGTCCTGCGAGGCGTCGGTGTTGACGACAGTGGCGCCGACGACGCCGTCGCCGGTGTTGGCGTCCTTCACGGTACCGGCCACCAGACCACCGCTGACAGGCTCGTAGGTCCGCTTGCCCACGAACACGTTGTCGAGTTCCCACCAGTAGCCGTAGCTGCCCGTGAAGTGGAACCGCAGCTGCACGCCGGGCTTCCCGGCGTAGTCGGTCAGTGGAAGCTCGACATGGGCAGGGCCGGTCAGGGTGGTGGTGCGGTTCCAGATGTTGGTCCAGGTCGCACCGCCGTCAGTGCTGACGTCGATGTTGCCGGTCTGGTTGGTGTAGCTCTTGTAGTCGGTGTCGAACTCCAGTTGCGGGCTGTCGTTGCCGGTCAGGTCGAAGACCGGCGAGATCAGCGAGCTGTCCTGCTTCTTGCCGCTGCCGATCTTGTCACTGTCGACCATGGCGAAGGCGCCGGAACCACCGGTCTTGTTGCCCCGCTTACCGAAGTCGTCGAAGGACCAGCCGCCGGTGGTGCCGTCGGCGTTGACCACGCTCCAGCCCTCGGGGGTGCCGGCGGTGGAGTCGAAGGGCTGGGTCGGGCCGGACCGCTTGACCTGGTAACCGGGCGCCGTGGCCGCCTCGGCGTCCACCGGGACCGCGACGTTCACGGTCTGCGCCGCGTCATTCACGGTCACCCGCTTGGTGACTGCCTCGTAGCCGGGGTACACGGAGGTGAAGCGCAGGGTGTAGTCGGCGCCCTGCGGCAGGTCGACGCTGTACGCGCCGGTGTACGGGTCGGTGAAGACCGGGGCTCCGGGCACGTCATCGATGGTGATCTTCGTGTAGAGCGGCCAGCCGTGGCCGGAGCCGTCGGTCACCTTACCGGTCACGGTCTGCCGGGCCACCGCGTCCAGCGCGAAGTCCATCGTGACGGTGCCATCGTCGACGACGACGCCGTTGGCCTTCTTGGGCGCGTACCCGTAGGCGTACGCGGCCATTTTGTAGGTGTCAGGCGGCACCGTCAGGTTGTAGTGCCCCTGGGCGTCGGTGGTCGACCGGTAGATTCCGGCTACGACGGAGGCGCCGGAAAGCGCCTTGCCTGAGCTGTCTGTCACGGCGCCGGAGATCTCGCCATGCGAGCCGACGCTGGAGGCGGCGAGACCGCCCCCGGGATGCGTCGCGGTGGCGACGGTGCCCGGAGCGGCTGCCTCGGCGCCGGTGGCAGCCTGGGCTGCGGGTAATCCCGCAGCCATGACTGCGACAGCCGCCGCGGTGAAAGCGGCCAGTCGCGCGGAGATCCTCCGCGCGGCCGGTCTGGAATGCCTCGAAGTGCGCAATGTGTGACTCCCATGCTGCTGAGCTGGGGTCGACCCGTGCGCTGGTTCTCGGTCGACAGCAGATGGATTCATCCGCCGCGACAACTAAACATCGCTGCCATGTTCTCGACAAGACCGCCATGGCGGCTACACGACATGACATGGACCCGCACATTTGTGATGATCCATCAGCTTCGGCCCGGCAGTCCTGGCTCGGACACCAGGGAGCAAGTAACCCACCGGTACGTTCTGGAGGTTCACCGACGGCGGCGGACGGCCGGATCGTGCTCGGCGACGTGTCGGGCGACTGCCCAGCGGGACGAACTGAGTGGAGACCCCGGGGTCGTTGTCGGCCGGGGCGGTGCTGTGCTCCACAGCCCGCACCTGCGCGGGCTCCGCAGGCGCTCCGGGGTAGTCAGAGATCAGATCAACCAAGCAACGACACCGCCCCCGTCGGTCACGAGCCGCACGACCAGACGTTGACCAGACCCGGCCGACGAAGCACCCAGCGCCAGGAAACAGCAGCGGCCAAGCCCTCGGAACCTACCGACGGGTTACTTGCCCCCTGGTGTCCGAGCGGGGACTACCGGACTGTTGACCGGGGGCCTGGCTGGGGAGTTGCAAGGTTCTTCTGACAGCAGCGCACCCCACCCCTGCATCAACCAGGCACGGGGCGCAAGTGCGTGTGGATCAGTGACGGGCGGTGTGCGAGACGAAGCCCACCCACGCGCCCGCGCCGAAGGCGAGCCGGGGCCCCGGCAGGTTCTTTGAGTCGCGCACGAGCACCGCGCCTGGGGTGCACGCGACCTCGATGCAGTCGTTGCCGTCGCCACTGCTGCTGTAACTGCTCTTGAACCACTCCAGCTCGGAAGCGTCCCCGGCAGAGGGCTTGTTGATCATGTCTCTCCCAGAACTTGCTCGATGAAAGCCAGCGACTCCCGTGGCGTAAGAGCCTGGGCCCGGATCATCCCATAGCGCAACCCAAGGATCCTGAGCTGCTTCGGGTCGGAGACCGGGCGTCCGCTGAACACACCCTCTGAACGCCCCACCGCACTGCCGTCGGGGAACTTCAGCACCTCGATCAGTCCGCCCGTCCCAGGATGTTCCTCGCGGTTGGTCGGCATCACCTGGATCGCCACATTCCGCAACTGCCCTACTTCCAAGAGGCGTTCGAGTTGTCGGCGCAACACCATTCTGCCTCCGACCGGACGGCGAAGCGTCACCTCCTCCTGGACAAAACTCAGCGACGGGAGGGGATCTCGATCGAAGATGGATCGTCGGGCCATACGAGCGGCCACCACGCGGTCCATCTCGTCCAGCGTGTAGGCGGGCAGCCACGACGCAAACAGGGCGCGCATGTGCTCCTCGGTCTGCAACAGGCCGTTGATGTTGTGGTGGTGATACGCCTCCAGTTCGACGACCTTGGCCTCCAGCTTCGCCAGATCCCGCACCTTCTTCGGGTAACGGACCTCCGCCACATCCCGCTTCATCGCAGCAAGCTTCCCGCCCGCACCCAGCACCTCGTCCGCCCGGTCCAGGAACTCCGGCCGAGGGATGCGCCGCCCGCCCTCCACCTTGTAGACCAGGTCCTCCCCGTACCCGATCGCAGCCCCGAACTCGCCGGCCCGCAGCCCTGCCGACTCCCGCCACGCCTTGATCTGACGGCCCACCGCAGCGACCACCGCCACCCCCGATTCGTCGTCGGGATCGACGTCCCAGCCGGGCTCGTCCGCCCCACCGTCCCCGCGCTCCGCACCGGTCCCATCCACGCTCATCCGTGCCCCACTTCCGACGTGCATGCCGTTCTTGCTCAACCCCTGGTGTCCCCAGCACGTCACCCCGGACAGGCGGGACAGCACTGGACAAGCACGGGACAATCAACTCGGCCTCGTACCGTGACCGCTTCACCGGGTCGCGGAGGCCCGCGACCCGGTGAGCCACGTCGCCGTGCCTCACGACGCATAGAGCTTCAAAGAACCTGGGGAAATCACCCTCCCCACCCAAACCCGACCCCACCCCGACCCCCGTCACTCGCGCGGGTGACATAGGGCAACTGGGCTGGATTTCATATGGGTTGGCTGGCATATGCTCGCCGCGACAACTGCAGACATGCGACGGCCCCCGACGAGACGCCAATCTCGACCGAGGGCCTGACCACCGAGGAAGTTCGGAGCTTCCCGATGGATACCCAGCAGATTACCGCGCCCCCGTGCGCTCCGTCCCCCGCACCCGGGGGCGCCACGCCGTCATCCGGTGTCATCCACATCAACTTCCGGCACGTCGCAGGCTTCACCGTCATCGGCAACCACCTCGCCCAGCACCGCGGACTCTCCCTCACCGCGATCGGGCTCGCCACCCACATCCAGTCGCTCCCCGTCGGAGCCAAGATCGGCATCAAACACCTCGCCGACCGCTTCCCCGAGAGCGAAACCCGCATCGCCGCCGCACTGCGCGAACTCGAAGCCACCGGCTACCTGCACCGCAGCCGCGTACGCCTCGCCGACGGCCGCATCATCACCCGCACCGTCTCGTACAACCAGCCCGGCGCAGCCCCTCAGCCCCGAACGGTTCCCAACGAGCCGGCCCCGCTGCCCGCACCACCGCCACGCGTGACCGCTCCCACGTTCGCCCTGTATCCCCTCGTCGCGGGCCCGCACAACATGCCTGTCATCACCGATGTGGCCGAAGCCCGCAAGGACCTCGCACTCACCACCCTGGCCGCCATCACCCACGCCGACAATCCGGACGTCGGTGCCATACTGAAAACCCTGTCCGCCGCACTGCGGGACACACCGGAAGTAATCGCCGACCCCATCATCGAACTCACCGCACAAGGCCTGGGCAACCGCCCGGCCGCACAACAGTGGAGGAATCTGGTGGCCGTGGACCTCTCTTTCTACAAGTCGCCCCTCTCGGAAGAACTCCGGGACGAAGGCCGAGCCGAAGGCCGGGCCGAGGGTCGAGCCGAGGGACTCCTGCTCATCCTCGACGTGCGCGGTATCGCCATCACCGACGAGACCCGCTCGAAGATCACCGGCTGCGACGACCCTCAGCTCCTGCACCAGTGGCTCAACCGCGCCGCCACCGCCGCCTCCGCCGAAGAAGTCTTCGCCGAGGAGTAGCCCCGCCCCGGTGGCTCACGGTGACTGCGCCCCTCCTGCCCGCATGCCCGCATGCCGTTCACGGCTCCCCGCACGTCCGAGGGCCGGAGCAGGGCGCGGGCCGCGGTGCGTCGGGGCCGTCACCGGACCTAACTCGTCAAAGTGCCCTGATGGAAGTACATGCGCCAGCCCGCTTCCGTCAGACGCCACACGGAGCTCCGCCATGCTCGGCGCCCGCTGTGGTCGGCGAAGTACGTCAGATGAACGATGCCGGGAGCGAGTACGGCCCCCGACATATCGCTGACCTCGACCGGAGCTTCGGGGGCCACCGAACCGTCACTCGTCACCGTGAGAATCGACGTCGCGTCCCAGCGCCGCCCCGACGCTCCGATCTCGAGGAACTCCGGGTCCAGGAGCTCCGACACCAGGGCCGGCGAAGCCCGCACCTCAGGGTCGAGAAGCCGCATCTCCGCCTCAATGGCCGCTTGAACGGCCCGCTCACTCTCGTCTGCCATGCACGAACCCTACGGACGCCCCTCGTCACGTCACAGCGAATAGTTCACGCAACGCAAACAGCGACACCGGCGATGACGTCGTCTCCCTTCAACATTCATGGCTGGGTTGATCACCAACTGCCTCCAGTGTCCGTTGCCAATGAATCCAGCCCGCTTGTCACTGAACCCAGTCGTCGGCAGAACTCAGCAAGCACGGACGGACTTTGCTGCGCACATCGTCTCGAAGTCTGACGGTCGGTCCGCCTTACGGCACGGTCACGCAGGCCAGGCGTCAGCCCAGCGGACCAACCGGAGCAGGCGCAGAGGCTGATGGAACGCGACGGGTGGGGCGGCAGGATGATTCGCATGAGCACTCCGGACGCCGCCACGGCCGCAAACTCCGTTGCGCCGCCGCCCCGTTGGGTAATTTGGGCCGCGCATCTGACCACCTTGGCCGTACTGCCGAGCGGGCTGTGGCGGATCGCCCTGGTGCTCGGCTGTCCGGCCGGCTACCTGGACGAGCGCTTCGCGGACTTCGAGACGCTCGGCGCGAAGGTCTGGATGCTGACACTGAGCGTGGTCTGCGAGCTTCTCGCCTTCCTGACGATCGGTCTGGTGCGCCCCTGGGGCGAAGTCGTGCCGCGCTGGATACCGCTGGTCGGAGGACGCGCCGTGCGCCCGATGGCCGCCGTCGTCCCAGCCACCCTCGGCGCAGTGGCACTGACCGTGATGTGGGCCAATGTTCCCTGGTGGTGGACGTACCCGCACGATGACATGACGGGCACCGGCGACCTCGTGGTCGGCATCCTCTACCAACCGCTGGTCCTGTGGGGCCCTCTACTCGCCGCCGTCACCGTCTCCTACTACCGCCGTCACCGCTCCCCGCGCAGCCGGGCCATGGCGTCTTGAAGCAGCGCCCTGTTGGAGAACCTTGCCCCCGTGTCGGCCGACTGGGTTTGATGACAAACGGGACCCGTTGTCTGCGGCCCGGCTGATTCGCCTCGCGCGGTGTCTTGGCTGCCTACACGCGTCTGACCGCCGGTGTGGTACCGGGGGCCAGACGCGTATGGGCAATAACCGTTACGGCAGGTTCCGCGCCATCACGATCCGCTGGACCTGGTTCGTGCCTTCATAAATCTGCGTGATCTTCGCGTCGCGCATCATCCGCTCCACCGGGTAGTCCCGCGTGTAGCCGTAGCCGCCGAGCAGCTGGACCGCGTCCGTGGTGATCTCCATCGCGGCGTCGGAGGCGAAGCACTTGGCCGCGGCGCCGAAGAAGGTGAGGTCGCTGTCGAGGCGCTCGGACTTGGCGGCGGCCGAGTAGGTGAGCTGGCGGGCCGCCTCCAGCTTCATGGCCATGTCGGCGAGCATGAACTGGACGCCCTGGAAGTCGCCGATCGGCTTGCCGAACTGCTTGCGCTCCTGGACGTAGCCCTTGGCGTAGTCGAGGGCGCCCTGGGCGATACCGAGGGCCTGGGCCGCGATGGTGATGCGGGTGTGGTCCAGGGTCTTCATCGCGGTGGCGAAGCCGGTGCCCTCCTCGCCGATGATGCGGTCGGCGGGGATGCGGACGTTGTCGAAGTAGACCTCGCGGGTCGGGGAGCCCTTGATGCCGAGCTTCTTCTCCGGGGCGCCGAAGGAGACGCCCTCGTCCGACTTCTCGACGACGAAGGCGGAGATGCCCTTGGAGCGCTTGGTCGGGTCGGTGACGGCCATCACCGTGTAGTACTCGGAGACGCCCGCGTTGGTGATCCAGCGCTTCACGCCGTTGAGCACCCAGAAGTCGCCGTCGCGCACGGCCCTGGTCTTCATGCCTGCCGCGTCGGAACCCGCGTCGGGCTCGGAGAGGCAGTACGAGAACATGCCGTCGCCCTTGGCGAGCGGGCCCAGGTACTTCTTCTTCAGGTCCTCGGAGCCGGAGAGGACCACGGGGAGCGAACCGAGCTTGTTCACGGCCGGGATGAGGGAGGAGGAGGCGCAGACACGGGCCACCTCCTCGATCACGATGACCGTCGCGAGGGCGTCGGCGCCCGCGCCGCCGTACTCCTCGGGTACGTGCACCGCGTGCAGGTCCGCGGCGGTCAGGGCGTCCAGCGCCTCCTGCGGGAAGCGCGCCTCCTCGTCGACCGCCGCCGCGTAAGGGGCGATCTTCGCCTCGGCGAGCGCACGCACCGTCTCGCGGAGCATCTCGTGCTCCTCGGCCGGACGGTACAGGTCGAAATCGGTCGAACCCGCCAAGACGCTCACTCCCCATGAAGCTAACTACCGTTAAGTAACCCGATTTTAGAGCCCAGCTCCCGTGATGGCCTATGCAATGCACGCGTGAGCTTCATGACAGGGGTGGGAGAACCCACGCGGGCAGCCGGAAACCGGGCCTTCGAGGGCACGACTATGCTCGTTCACCGCACGTCTGTCCGCATCTCTCAGGAGCACTCCATGGCCCTCAGGATCACTGTGATCGGCACCGGCTACCTCGGCGCCACCCACGCCGCGGCCATGGCGGAACTGGGCTTCGAGGTCCTCGGCCTCGATGTCGTGCCCGAGAAGATCGAGATGCTGGGCGCCGGCCGGGTCCCGATGTACGAGCCGGGCCTGGAGGAGCTGCTCCACCAGCACGTCGAGGGCATCGAGGGATCGACCGGGCGGCTGCGGTTCACCACCTCGTGGGATGAGGTGGCGGACTTCGGCGACGTCCACTTCGTCTGCGTGAACACTCCGCAGAAGCACGGCGAGTACGCCTGTGACATGAGCTACGTCGACAGCGCCTTCGAGTCGCTGGCACCGCATCTGACCCGGCCCGCCCTGGTCGTCGGGAAGTCGACCGTCCCGGTGGGCTCGGCGGCCCGGCTCGCGGCGCGGCTGGCGGAGCTGGCCCCGGCGGGCGCGGACGCGGAGCTGGCCTGGAACCCGGAGTTCCTGCGCGAGGGCTTCGCGGTGAAGGACACCCTGCACCCGGACCGGATCGTCGTCGGTGTGGCGAGCGAGCGGGCCGAGAGGCTGCTGCGCGAGGTGTACGCGGTGCCGGTCGCCGAGGGTTCGCCGTTCGTGGTGACGGACTTCCCGACCGCCGAGCTGGTGAAGACCGCGGCCAACTCCTTCCTGGCCACGAAGATCTCGTTCATCAACGCCATGGCCGAGGTCTGCGAGGCCGCCGACGGTGACGTGGTGAAGCTGGCCGAGGCGATCGGGCACGACGAGCGGATCGGCTCGAAGTTCCTGCGGGCCGGGATCGGCTTCGGGGGCGGCTGCCTGCCGAAGGACATCCGGGCCTTCATGGCGCGCGCCGGCGAGCTGGGCGCGGACCAGGCGCTGACCTTCCTGCGCGAGGTCGACTCGGTCAACATGCGGCGCCGCGGCCACATGGTCGAGCTGGCCCGGGAGGCCGTGGGCGGCGATTCGTTCCTCGGCAAGCGGGTGGCGGTCCTGGGCGCGACGTTCAAGCCGGACTCGGACGACGTGCGGGACTCGCCCGCGCTGAACGTGGCGGGGCAGATACAGCTGCAGGGCGGCCAGGTCACGGTCTTCGACCCGAAGGGCATGGACAACGCCCGCAGGCTCTTCCCCACGCTCGGTTACGCGGACTCGGCGCTGGACGCGGTGCGCGGCGCGGATGTGGTGCTGCATCTGACGGAGTGGCGGGAGTTCCGCGAGCTGGACCCGGCGGCACTCGGCGAGGTCGCCTCCCGCCGGATCATCCTGGACGGCCGCAACGCGCTCGACAGCGAGCTGTGGCGCAAGGCCGGCTGGACGTTCCGGGCGATGGGACGCCCGAGGGCCTGACCCGCGCCCTCAGAGCCTGTGGGGTGACCTCGGATCGGATGGCGGACGCGGTCCGGTGCGTGCGATTCCGAGGCGGAGGAGGGAGTCGACGCGGAGCGTCGGCGACCGACGACAACGCGGGAAGCGTGCGTGCCAGGGCGTGACGGGCCCGGTCCGAGGTCACCCGACAGGCTCTCAGCCGCGCTTCGCGCGGTAGGTGCGCATTTTGGCGCGGGCGCCGCACACCGACATGGAGCACCAGCGGCGGCGCCCCGCCGGGCTGCGGTCGTAGTACGCCCACTGGCAGTCCTCGGCCTCGCACGCCTTGAGCCGGGCCCAGGTGCCGTCGGCCGCCGCGGTGGCGATGGCCGCCGCGACGCGCGCGGTCAGCCCTGCCGGTTCGGCCGCGGGGCGCAGTGCGGCGACGCCCGCCGCGTCCACGCTGACGCGCAGGGGCGCTTCGGCGAGCAGCCGGTCGAGCGGGGGCGCGGCAGCGCCGTCCGGCGGACGGTGACCGGCGTGGGCGAGGCAGGCGGTGCGGAGCGCCTCGCGCAGCACGCGCGCGCCCGGCACCTCGGACTCGGTGAGAGAGAAGGCGGCGCGCCCGTCCGCGGTGTCGAGGGCGTCCGCACCGGTCTCGATGTCCAGTGTGTTGACCAGGGCCTCGATCAGGGCGAGTCCGCCGGGCGCGGAATCCTTCGCATTCATGGTTGCGACGTTACCTCCAGTGCGGCAGCATGTAGTAACGGTTACCTGTTGAGACGATTTAGAGGTAACTTTCCTTGCCCGAAGTGTCTCCCCGTTCGAAGGAGGAAGTGCCATGGCTGTCGCCACACTGGGTGCTGTCGTTCTGGACTGCCCCGACCCCGCCGCGCTCGCCGGCTTCTACGCCGGGCTGCTCGGCGGGAAGGTCGAGGACGACGGCGAGGGCTGGGTGGAGCTGACCGGGGCCGGGGGCACGCGGCTCGCGTTCCAGGGCGCGCCCGGTCACGTACCGCCGCAGTGGCCGCGTCCGGACGGTTCGCAGCAGTTCCATCTGGATCTGTCCGTGCCGGATCTGGACGCGGCGGAGAAGGAGGTGCTCGCACAGGGCGCGACCGTGCTGGACGCGGCGGACCGGGAGCGGACGTTCCGGGTGTACGCGGATCCCGCGGGGCACCCGTTCTGCCTGTGTGCGTGTTAGAAGCGGGCAGAAAAGAGTGCGGGGCGCCCCGAGGGGCGCCCCGCACTCAGGAACTCCGGCTCAGCCGGCCTGGTCGTCCAGCTGCTCGATCGTGGCGTGCGACGGTGCCCGGCGCGTGCCCAGCTCGCGCGCCACGTCCTCGGCGTCGCGCAGCACCCGTACCGCGTTCTGCCAGGTGAGCTTGGCGAGATCGGCGCTCGACCAGCCGCGGCCGAACAGCTCCGCGATCAGGTTCGGATAGCCCGCGACGTCCCCGAGGCCCTCCGGGAGGAAGGCGGTGCCGTCGTAGTCGCCGCCGATGCCGATGTGGTCGATCCCGGCGACCTCGCGCATGTGGTCGAGGTGGTCGGCGATCGTCGCCACGGTCGCCATCGGGCGCGGGTTGGCCGCCTCGAAGGCGGCGTGGATCTCCATGGCCCGCGCGGTGGTGTCGAGGTGGTGCAGGCCGTGGGCGCGCAGGTTCTCGTCCGCGGCACGGGTCCACTCGACGGCCGCCGGGAGGACGAACTTCGGTACGAAGGTCGCCATGGCGATGCCGCCGTTGGCCGGAAGGCGGCCGAGGACGTCGTCCGGGATGTTGCGCGGGTGGTCGCAGACCGCGCGCGACGAGGAGTGCGAGAAGATCACCGGCGCCGAGGAGGTGCCGAGCGCGTCGCGCATGGTGGTGGCCGCCACATGGGAGAGGTCGACCAGCATGCCGGTGCGGTTCATCTCCCGTACGACCTCGTGGCCGAAGGGCGAGAGACCGCCCACGCCCGGCTCGTCGGTCGCCGAGTCCGCCCACGCGATGTTGTCGTTGTGGGTGAGCGTCATGTAGCGGACGCCCAGGGTGTGCAGGGCGCGCAGGGTGCCCAGCGAGTTGTTGATGGAGTGGCCGCCCTCGGCACCCATCAGGGAGGCGATGCGGCCCTCGGCGCGGGCCGCCTCCATGTCGTCGGCGGTCAGGGCGCGCCGCAGGTCCGCGGGGTGGCGCTCCAGCAGCTCGGCGACCACGTCGATCTGTTCGAGCGTGGCGCTGACGGCTTCGTCGCCCGCCATGTCGGATCGCACGTAGACGGACCAGAACTGGGCGCCGACGCCGCCCGCGCGCAGCCGCGGGATGTCGGTGTGCAGATGGGCGGACTGGTCGGTGGCGATGTCGCGGGCGTCCAGGTCGTAGCCGACCTGTTCGCGCAGCGCCCACGGCAGGTCGTTGTGCCCGTCGACGACGGGGTACTCGGCGAGGAGTTCCGCCACCCGCTCAAGCTGTTCGGCCTTCTCCACCGGGGCCTACTTCCCGAAGCCGAAGGAGTCGGCGCCCTGGACCTTGCTGCGGAGCCGCTTGCCCTTCTCCGTCGCCTGGTCGTTCAGCTCCTGCTGGAACTCCCGCATCCGGGCCAGCAGCTCGCCGTCGTGGGCGGCGAGGACACGGGCGGCCAGCAGGCCCGCGTTGCGTGCGCCGCCGACCGAGACGGTCGCGACGGGGACACCGGCGGGCATCTGCACGATGGAGAGCAGGCTGTCCATGCCGTCCAGGTACTTCAGCGGGACCGGCACACCGATGACCGGAAGCGGGGTGACCGAGGCGAGCATGCCGGGCAGATGGGCGGCACCGCCCGCACCCGCGACGATCACCTTGAGACCGCGCTCCGCGGCCTGCTCGCCGTACGTGATCATCTCGCGCGGCATGCGGTGGGCGGAGACGACGTCGACCTCGTAGGGGATCTCGAACTCGTCGAGGGCCTTGGCCGCTGCTTCCATGACGGGCCAGTCGGAGTCCGAGCCCATGACGATGCCGACGACCGGCGCGGCGGAGGCGGGGGAAGTCATTCGGTGATCGTTCCTCGCAGGTAGTCGGCCGCGTGCCGGGCGCGCTCACGCACGTCCGCCAGGTCGTCGCCGTAGGTGTTGACGTGTCCGACCTTGCGGCCGGGCTTCACGTCCTTGCCGTACATGTGGATCTTGAGCTGCGGGTCGCGGGCCATGCAGTGCAGGTACGCCTGGTACATGTCCGGGTAGTCGCCGCCGAGGACGTTGGACATGACCGTCCAGGTGGCACGCGGACGCGGGTCGCCGAGCGGCAGGTCGAGGACGGCCCGGACGTGGTTGGCGAACTGCGAGGTGATCGCGCCGTCCTGGGTCCAGTGCCCGGAGTTGTGCGGACGCATGGCCAGTTCGTTGACCAGGATGCCGGGCTTCCCGTCGGGTCCACGGGTCTCGAAGAGCTCGACGGCGAGGTGGCCGACGACACCGAGTTCGGAGGCGATCCGGAGGGCGAGCTGCTGGGCCTCGCCGGCGAGCCGCTCGTCCAGCTCCGGGGCCGGGGCGATCACCGTGTCGCAGACCCCGTCGACCTGGATCGACTCGACGACCGGGTAGGCGACCGCCTGGCCGTGCGGCGAGCGGACGATGTTGGCCGCCAGCTCCCGTATGAAGTCGACCTTCTCCTCGGCGAGGACCGGGACGCCGGCGCGGAAGGGGTCGGCCGCGTCCGCCTCGGAGCGGACCACCCACACGCCCTTGCCGTCGTAGCCGCCGCGGACCGTCTTGAGCACGACGGGGAAGCCCCCGACCTCCTGGGCGAAGGCCGCGACGTCCGCCGGGTCCGTCACGATGCGGTGGCGGGGGCAGGGCGCGCCGATCTCGGTGAGCTTCGCGCGCATCACCCCCTTGTCCTGGGCGTGCACCAGCGCGTCCGGGCCGGGGCGCACGGGGATGCCGTCCGCCTCCAGGGCCCGCAGGTGTTCGGTCGGTACGTGCTCGTGATCGAAGGTGATCACGTCACAGCCGCGCGCGAAGGCACGCAGCGTGTCCAGGTCGCGATAGTCGCCGACGACGACTTCGTTCACCACCTGGGCCGCCGAGTCCTGGGGGGTGTCACTGAGGAGCTTGAACTTGATGCCGAGGGGGATGCCCGCCTCGTGGGTCATACGGGCGAGCTGACCGCCGCCGACCATACCGACTACCGGGAACGTCACTCCTCCAGGGTATCCGCCGCCCCGAAGCCCGCCCGACGACGCCCTCCGCCGCCCCCGCCGGGCGGGCTCGTCGAGCACGGCCGCACCTGTCCGAACATCCCCGGGCGCCCTGTGGGGGAGGCGGCTAGCATGGCTTGGCCGACGTAACCGACAGACAGGCTGAGCGATCACCATGAGCGAACGGGGCGCACTGCGGGCCCGGCTGGATCTGCTGGCCCGGGAGGTCGCCAAGTTCGGCGCGGTCGGCGCCTTCGGCCTGGTCGTCAATATCGCGGTGTCCAACCTGCTCTGGCGCACCACGGATCTCCAGGTGGTGCGGGCGGGGCTGCTGGCGACGCTCGTCGCGATCCTCTTCAATTACGTCGGCTTCCGCTACTGGACGTACCGGGACCGCGACAAGAGCGGACGGACCCGCGAACTGACGCTGTTCCTGCTGTTCAGCGCGGTCGGTGCGGTCATCGAGACCGGTGTGCTGTACACGGCGACGTACGGGTTCGGGTGGAACAGCCCGGTCCAGAGCAATGTCTTCAAGATCCTCGGGATCGGCATCGCCACGCTGTTCCGCTTCTGGTCCTACCGGACGTGGGTGTTCAAGGCGCTGCCCGCGAAGGAGACCGTGCTGAAGGCCGAGGGGTTCATCAAGCAGGGGCGTACGGAGCAGGTCCCGCGGGTCGAGGCGGATTCGGCCCGGCGGTAGCCGCTTCACCGAACCGGGCGTTCCGGTTCCTGTCTTTTCAGGGCCACTCGGCTGAGGAAGAGCGCGAAGACCGGTGGCTGCTGCTGGAGCAGTTCGAGCCGTCCGCCGTCCGCCTCCGCGAGGTCCCTGGCCACCGCGAGGCCGATGCCGGTGGAGTTGCGGCCGCTGATCGTCCGCTCGAAGATCCTGGCGCCGAGGTCGGGGGGTACGCCCGGACCCTCGTCCGTGACCTCGATGACGGCCTGGTTGCCGGTGACCCGGGTGCGCAGCGCGACCGTACCGCCGCCGTGCATCAGTGAGTTCTCGATCAGGGCGGCCAGCACCTGGGCGACCGCGCCGGGTGTACCGACGGCCCGCAGCCCCTGCTTTCCGGAGCGGACGACGGCGCGGCCCTCGCCCCGGTAGGCCGGGCGCCACTCCTCGATCTGCTGCTTGACGACCTCGTCGAGGTCGAAGACGACGGCGGAGCCGGTCCGCGGATCGCGGGCGTTGGTCAGCAGCCGCTCGACCACGTCGGTGAGCCGCTCGACCTGGGTGAGGGCGATGTTCGCCTCCTCCTTCACCGTGTCCGGGTCGTCGGTGACGGAGATCTCCTCGATCCGCATGGAGAGCGCGGTCAGCGGCGTACGGAGCTGGTGCGAGGCGTCGGCGGCCAGCCGGCGTTCCGCGGTGAGCATTCGGGCGATCCGTTCGGCGGAGGCGTCCAGGACGTCGGCGACCCGGTCCAGCTCCGGCACTCCGTACCGCTTGTGGCGCGGGCGCGGATCCCCGGAGCCCAGACGTTCGGCGGTCTCGGCGAGGTCGGTCAGCGGTGAGGTCAGTTTGTTGGCCTGGCGCACCGCGAGGAGCACCGCGGAGACGATGGCCAGCAGGGCCACCGCGCCGATGATCAGCAGGGTGCGGCCGACCTCGCGGGTGACGGCCGAGCTGGATTCCTCGACGGTGACCCGTTCGCCCTGCTCCCCCTCGGCCGTGCTGCTGATCACCCTGCCGGTGGGGCGCGTGCCGACTTCGAGGGGGGCGCGTCCGGGGATCTTGACCAGGGCGTAGCGCTTTCTGGAGATCTGCTCGGCCAGCAGCGCGGGGTTGATCCGCTCATCCCCGAGGAGTCGGCTCTCGACGACGCTGATCAGCCGCAGCGCCTCGGAGTCGACGCTCTCCTGGGCGCTGTTGCTGATGGTGCGGCTCTCGACGATGACGAGGGAGACGCCGAAGACGGCGATCACCACGAGCACCACGGCGAGCGTGGAGTTGATCAGTCTGCGGCGCATGAGTGCTTCTGTACGTCAGCTCTTCTCGAAGCGGAAGCCGACGCCCCGCACGGTCGCGATGTAGCGGGGGTTGGCCGCGTCGTCGCCGAGCTTCTTGCGGAGCCAGGAGATGTGCATGTCGAGGGTCTTGGTCGACGACCACCAGGTGGTGTCCCAGACCTCGCGCATCAGCTGGTCGCGGGTGACAACCCGGCCGGCGTCGCGGACCAGGACCCGCAGCAGGTCGAACTCCTTTGCCGTGAGCTGGAGTTCCTCGTCGCCCATCCAGGCCCGGTGCGACTCGACGTCGATCCTGACGCCGTGGGTGGCGGGCTGCGGGGCGGGCTCGCTGGCGCCGCGGCGCAGCAGGGCCCGGACGCGGGCGAGCAGTTCGGCCAGGCGGAAGGGCTTGGTGACGTAGTCGTCGGCTCCCGCGTCCAGGCCGACGACGGTGTCCACCTCGTCGGCGCGGGCGGTGAGCACCAGGATCGGCACGGTGTGGCCGTCGGCACGGAGCCTGCGGGCGACTTCGAGGCCGTCCATCCCGGGCAGGCCCAGGTCGAGTACGACCAGGTCGATTCCGCCCTGGAGGCCGGCGTCGAGAGCGGTCGGACCGTCTTCGCGGACCTCGACCTCGTAACCCTCCCGACGCAGGGCGCGGGCCAGTGGCTCCGAGATGGATGCGTCGTCCTCGGCGAGCAGTACACGGGTCATGGAGTGATGGTAGTCCGCGCAGGGGGGATGCTGTGAGGTGATCGAAAAGCCCTGCGGGTCCGCAGGGAAATCGGAGAGGCACCTTCGAATATGGGAGTGCGGTTCCATCGGAACCTGTGATCCATCTCTCAAGTCCATTCAAATCCGGCACTGTCGTGTCGTATGGTGGCTTGACGCCTGTTGCACTACTCAAGGACCCTTGGGCAGCTTTTAGCGCCGAGGGTCTCTTTTGTTTTGCCGGCTGGTACCCGCCAGCCGTGACTTCAGTGAATGACCTGTGGCCGGGCCCGGAGCGCGAGGATGCGCACCGGGCGTGGATCCCGATGCGGTCGGTCCCCGTCTCCTCCAGTCGGCTCCCTGTGGGTCCGGCGGTCGGGACGAATCCCCTGTCAGGCGTGGGGGTGGGGTGCGGCCGGGTCGGTGCCGGCCTCCCCCCACCGGGCGCGTCACGCTCACAAGGCGTCGCGTCCCGAGCACCCAAGGATCGACCATGGCGTCCAGCCTGACGAAGGACCCGGCCAGTACATCTGGATCCGAGAAGACCTTCTTCGGCCACCCCCGCGGCCTGGCCACTCTCTTCATGACCGAGATGTGGGAGCGCTTCAGCTTCTACGGCATGCGGGCCCTGCTTCCGCTTTATCTGGTCTCCGGTTCCGGCCTGCACATGAACGCGGCCACGGCCACCGCGATCTACTCCATCTACATGGCCATGGTGTACCTGCTGGCCATGCCCGGCGGCTGGTTCGGCGACCGGGTCTGGGGGCCGCGCAAGACGGTCACCGTCTCGGCCGCGATCATCATGGTGGGCCACCTCACGCTGGCCCTGCCCGGCTCGGGCACCTTCTTCGCCGGTCTGGCGCTGGTCGCGCTCGGCTCCGGTCTGCTGAAGGCCAACATCTCGACGATGGTCGGCCACCTCTACAACGGGCCGGAGGACGCGCGCCGCGACGGCGGCTTCACCGTCTTCTACATGGGCATCAACCTCGGTGCCTTCGCCGCCCCGCTGATCATCGGCACGATCGGCGAGAAGGTGAACTGGCACCTCGGCTTCGCCATCGCCGCGGCCGGCATGGCACTGGGCCTGGCCCAGTTCCTCATCGGCACGCGCCACCTCAGCGCCCGCAGCAGCGTCGTCCCGAAGCCGCTGTCGGCCGAGGAGCGCCGTACGACCCTGCGCAAGGGTCTGCTGTGGCTGATAGCCGCCGCCGTCTTCTACGGCGTGCTCGTCGCCACCGATGTGTACACGCTCAACTGGGCGCTCGTCCCGATCACCGTCGCCGGTCTGATCATTCCGATCGCCGTGCTGGTGCGGATCAAGCGGGACCGGGACCTCTCGAAGACCGAGCAGTCGAAGATGTCCGGCTACATCTGGTTCTTCGTCGCCGCGGCCGTGTTCTGGATGATCTACGACCAGGGCGGCTCCACGATGTCGCTCTTCGGTGAGTCCTCCACCACGAACAGCGTGCTGGGTGTGAGCTTCCCGACCTCCTGGTACCAGTCGGTCAACCCGGTCTTCATCATGGCGCTGGCCCCGGTCGTCGCCTGGATCTGGCTGGCGCTGAACCGGCGTGGCAAGGAGCCGAGCACGGTCGTCAAGTTCGGCTCGGGTCTCTTCCTGGTCGGCGTCTCCTTCCTCGTCTTCATGCTGCCGCTGACCATGACCACGGACGGCGACAAGGTCAGCCCGATGTGGCTGGTGTCGATCTACTTCCTGCAGACCGTCGGTGAGCTCTGCCTCTCCCCGGTCGGCCTGTCGGTCACCACGAAGATGGCTCCGGCGAAGTACGGCAGCCAGATGATGGGTGTCTGGTTCCTCGCCGTCACCGCGGGCGACTGCACCACCAGCCTGCTGTCGCTGGCGGGTGTCAACCTGAACAAGACCGGCATGGTGGGCCTGGAGGCGGCACTCGCGATCGTCGCGGCGGTCGCGATCTGGATGTACCGCAAGAAGGTCGTGGAGCTCATGGGCGACGTGCGCTGACGCACGGTTCCCGCACCGTCCGCGGCACAAGGGCCGCCGCACCGTCGACCGGTGCGGCGGCCCTTGTGGGTTTCACCTCGTGCCGGTGAACCTCGTCCCGGCGCTACGTGAGCGGGCTCACCTGGTGCCGCGCAGCCTGCGCCACGGGGTGAAGGTGAACACGGCGCCGCCCAGCAGGATCGCCGTCCCCGCGACCAGGCCGAGCGCACGCAGGGTGCCGTTGTCCTCGGCCCCGGTGGCGGCCAGTCCGCCGCCGGAGGCCGTGCCGCCGGCCGCGGAGCCGGTGGAACCCGTCGTGGTGGAACCTGAGGCGCCGCCCTGCTGGGCGGTGGTGTCGAGTTCCAGTGACGGGGTCACCGATCCCTTGACCTTGCAAGGGATGTTGATCTTCGAGGCGCCCAGGGTGACATCGATCGTCAGGGTGCCGGGGCTGAGCGTGGACTTCCCGGACCCGCCCGGCTTGTAGGTGCCGGTCATGTCGGACAGGTCGACCGGCTTGCCCTGCTCCAGCGGTGCGGCGTTGGCCGGTCCGGTGACCTTCACCGAGCCCTTGTCGGCGCCGCCGATGACGATGTCCATGGACGGCTTGAGCGCACCGGCGGGCAACGCGGCCGGGCTGTCCATCACGCCCTTGGCCGTCTTGACCGTGAGCGCGTAGCTCCCGCCGCTCTTCTTGGCGTTGATCGTCACCTTGGAGGCGATGTCGGCCGGTCCGGGGGACGTACAGGTGAAGTGGACCGAGACCTCCTTGCCGGGGAAGTCGGTCCGGCCGCCGCCGGAGCCCGCGGTGGCGCCGCCGGCGGTCGTGGAGCCGGACGACGTGCCGCCCGCCGTGGAGCCGGAGGTGGAACCGCTCGTCGTGCCGCCCGCCGCGGTGGAGCCCGAGGTCGTACCACCCGCCGTCGTGGAACCGGAGGTGGAGCCGGAGGACGTGCCGCCCGCCGTCGTGGATCCGCCGCCGTCCGTGACCTTGATGGTCGCGCCCGGCTGCACGGTCTCCTTCGGGGAGCACTTGGTGTCGGTGGAGATCGGCTTGGAGACGTTGATGTTGTACGCATCCGGTGTGAGCGTGATCTCACCGGCCTTCTCCAGCTTCAGTGTGCCCTTCATGTCGGGCAGCACCATGGCGCTGTTCTTCGGGATCGGCGGGTTCTGCCGCGGCCCCTCCATCTGAAGGGTGCCGGTGGCCGCCCCGCCCACCTTGATCGTGCCGGTCGGCTTGACCGTGTCCTTGTCCAGATCGAGCACGTCGGGGTTCTTGGAAGCGGCCTCGACCGTCTTCCACACCACCTCGACGGTGTCCCCGACCTTGGCCTCGGCGGGCGCGGTCAACTGCACCACGGTGGTGCCCTGCACGGCCGGCAGCCCGGAGATGGGCGGGGGTATGCACTCCGTCCCGTACGAGATGTCGGCGGCCTGGGCCGGGCTCGCGGCCAGCAGCAGGCCCGCGCCGCCGAGCATCATCGCGACTCCCGCCGCGACCGTCCTGCGTTGCGTACTCACGAATGTCCCTTCGTCGTCGGTCTGTTCTCTGACGGTGCGGAATCCGGTGTGAACCACGGCAGCGCGGCCGTCGTGGTCGTGGGCGCGGCAGCGGGGCTCCCGGCGGGCCGCGGTGGGCGGCGCAGCTTCGGGAGCCCTGCGGTCGCCCCGGTGGGTCGCGGGCGGCGACGGCGTCCGGAACGGGCCGGGGTGCGCGCGGAGCGGGGGCGTACCTTGTCGACGATCGCCATACCGATGCGGAACACGGCGGCCGGTACGACGACGCACAGCAGGATCCAGAACAGCGTGACGCCCCAGGGGCGGCCGACCCCCCACGGCTGCTCGGCCAGGACCTTGCTGCCGTACTTCAGCGAGATCTGGTAGTCGCCGTGGGCGCCCGCCGACAGTTCGACCGGCAGCTTGATCTGTGCCTTGCGGCCGGACTCGATGGTGCCGCGCCACTGCCGCTCCTCCCACTGCGGGGCGAAGACGCCGTGCGCGGTGCCGATCCGGAAGACCGGATCCTTGACGGGGGCGGAACCCAGATTGCCGACGGTGAAGACCAGTTGCCGGGAGGGCGGGGCGCCGAACCAGGTGAGGATGGAGCTGTCGCCCTGCAGCCGGGTGGTGGCCAGCACCGCCAGCCTGCCGCCCCCGGTCTCCTCGGGCAGCGCGGCGACCGGGTGGCCCGCGACGACGAACACGGCGTCGGCGGCGGCCTGTTCTCCGGTGACGGTCGCGACATGGACCACGCAGGGGCAGGGCACGGGCGGCTCGGCGACCGGCATCTTCTTGCGGAAGGCGCCCGCGGTACCGGTGGTGACGGCTCGGCCCTCGGCGTTGGCGCAGGAGTTGGTGCCGCCGATCACGCCGCGGTCGGGGGTGGACCGCCCGCAGATCAGCATCATCAGCAGCGTGTTCGGACGCCAGCCGCTGCCCTTGACGGTGATGTCGCCGCCCTTGCCCGCCTGCTGCTTGGAGAGGGTGACCGAGGGCTTCCGGTCCGCGGCCCTCGTACCCGTCGCGTCGGCGCCGGTCGCAAAGAGCATCAGCAGGGCGGGCAGCAGTACGCCGAGCAGCACGGCGGCCCGTCGGCGGACGCCGCCGTGCAGTGGTGCCGGTCCGGCCTGTCCAGTCACGATTCCGCTCCCGCCTTCGCCAAGTGCCTGCTCTCCGAGTGCTGTCGTTCGCCCGAGGACGGTCCGGGGCGGCCGTCGTCGGCTCCGTCGGACGGCCGCCCGCGCGAGCGCCGGAGCCGGTACGCGTACGCTCCCGCCGCGACCGCGGTCAGGATCAGCAGCGCGCCGCCGGTCACCGGCAGCCAGGGGACGAAGACCGCACGGGCCGTCGCCTCGCCGTGCGCACCGCCCGCCGCCGTGACGCGCAGTCGGACGGTCGCGGAGTCCAGGGCCGGGGCGTCCCGCCACGGTTCGGCGAGCCTGACGCGCTGTCCGGGCAGCAGTTCCACCGGCAGCGTGCGGGCCTCGCGCCGCAGCAGCGTCCCGAACATCCCTTCGGCGCCGACCGTGATCCGCGGGGCCAGGACCGTGTTGCCGCGGTTGACCAGCGTGTAGTGGATCGTCCGCCCGGACACGCTGATGTCCTCGACGGTGAGCGCGGCCAGCGTCGGCCCGCCCACCCGCAGTCGGACCCGTACACCCACCGAACGGCCGCCGCCGCGTACGACGATCGCGCCGGGGTGGTCGCCCGGCGTCGCGCCCGTCGGCACCGTGACCGAGAACGGCACATCGGCGCGGGTGCGGGCCGGCACGGTCACCTCGGCGACGGCGGTCCGCAGCCAGGCACCGGTTCCGGTGGAGCCCGAACCGCGGCGTACCGAGAAACCGCCGTCCTCGGCGTTGTACGCGTCGGCACCGCTCAGCCGCACGGTGACCGGGGCCGTACCGGGGTTGGTGACGGAGAGCCGGTCCTGGAGCACGGTGCCGGGCGGGCCCTCCAGATAGAAGTACGGTCTGCCGTCGTCCGTCCCGGAACCGCTCACCGCGGGCCGGGCCGTCCACGCGGCCTCCCCGGACGTCGGCGTCCGGTCCGCGGCACCCGCCACCGGTGTCGTGGCGAGGACGAACAGCATGACGGTGAGGGCGAGTCGGGCGGCGTGACCGGGCGGCGACGGCATGGGCGGCTCCCTTATACGTGACGGCGGCTGGCTCGTGGGCGACCGGGGCCTGTTCGGATCCGTCCCGACCCGAAGAAGTGCCCCGCTGTCCTATCGGCCCACGGCCCGCTGCCCGCGCCTGGTCAGCCAGAGCACTCCGGCCGCGCCGGTCAGCAGCACCGTGCCCCCGAGCGTGCCGAGCGCCACGGCCGAGTCGAGCGGGCCGGTCTTCGGCAGCTGCCCACCGCCGTCCACCGGGGTGCTCTGCGCGTTGCCCGCGGCCGTCACATCGAGCTGGAGCGACGGTCCCGGGTTGTTGGAGGGCGTACAGGTCGTCGTCGTACCGAGCGCCTTGATGGTGAGCACACCGGCGGTGAAGTCGACCTTGCCGCTCTTCTTCGGCGTGTACGTACCCGACAGGTCACTGATCTTGATGGGGGTGTTGGCGGGTATGGCCGCGGAGTTCGACGCCCCGGAGACCTGGACCTGGCCCGGGTCGGCGCCTCCGACCTTGATGACCGCGCTGGGGTTCATCGCACCCTTGCCCAGCTCGACGGGGCTGGACGACACGCCCTTCTGGAAGGACATCGTGAGCTTGTAGCCACCGCCGCTCCTGACACTCTTGATGTCGATGGGAGACACGGCGCTCTTGTCGCCGATCGGGGTCTTGCACTGGTAGTCGACGTCCACGACCGTGGCGTGGGCGGCGGGCGCGGCCATCAGCACCACCGTGCCCGCCAGCGCGGACGCCAGCGCGAGAGCTGTTCGCTTCTGGTAGGACACCTTGAGTTTCCCCTCATGCCGGAAGTCGCCGTGCGCCCGTCTCTCACCGACGCAAGTTACTGACGACACATCAGATCGGGCGCTCAAGGTACGCCTGGGGCCTTGTGGAGGGAAGACAAAGAGCGCGCCGATCCGGCGCGCTCTTCAAAGGTGCGAATGCGGGGCGCACACCCCCGGGGCCCGGCGGGAATCCGGGACCCCTCCGGACAACGCTCCTAGGCCGGGGCGGCCAGCTCCGCCCAGACGGTCTTGCCGGCCCGGTCCGCCACCCGCAGGACGCCCCAGTCCAGGCAGAGCCGCTGCACGATGAACATGCCGTGCCCGCCGGGCCGCCCGGCCCGGTGCGGGGTGCGCGGCGCGGGCTGGCCCGCGCCCGAGTCGACGACCTCCACCCGCAGCACCTTCGCCGTGCAGGCGATCCGCAGTTCCTCGGGGCCGTCCGCGTGCAGACAGGCGTTGGTGACCAGTTCGGAGACGACCAGCAGGACGTCCTCGGCGGCGGCGCGTCCGTCGGCGCTCGACGCGGGGAGCCAGCCCCAGTCGTGGAGCGCCTGGCGGGCGAAGTCACGGGCCGTCGGCACGATGCCGGCGATCCCCCGCAGCGACAACGTGCGCCATTGCCGCTCGGCCGGCTCGGGGGGTGCCGCGCCGGCGTCCGCGTCCTCGCGTGCGCCCGCTCCGGCGCCCTCCGGCTCACGGCCGAGGTCGCCCGGCGGATGCTGCCGGGTGGTGCTCATCAGCGCTTCACCTCACCGATTCACCATGTCGCCATCGAACAGATACAAGTACAGATACAGAGTGCGCGGTCACCCAGAGCCCCGCCGGATGTCTTCTGCCCGGCCGAATCGTGACAACACCCACTTCATCCACGTGGATCGCGTGACACGGGCAACACAGGAGGCACCCGGGCCGCGGAACGCGCCACGATCAGGCGTCCAGGGCCTCTTCGAGGGAGTCGTGAACGGTGAAGACCGCCTCGGCCCCCGTGATCTCGAAGACCCGCGCCACCACTGGCAGCATTCCGGCCAAATGGACCCCTCCCCCGGCCGCCTCCGCCTTGAGGCGGGCACCGAGCAGCACATTGAGCCCGGTGGAATCACAGAATTCGAGTCGCGAGCAGTCGACCACCAGGCGTACTCGCCCTTGTTCGACCGCGCTCTCCAGGGGCTCCCGCAGCAGATCCGCCGTGTGGTGATCCAGCTCACCCACCGGTGTCACGACCTCGCTGCGCCCCTCGGTGCGGGCCTCGACCTGAAGCCGACCCCGATGCGCACTGCCGACCGTCCCGCGGTCCATGCCCGTCCCTCTTCGCCGTTCGTCACTACCTGCGTCTTTACGTATGCAGATTCGTTGTAGCTGTCGCTGACGTCACTGAAACAGTACGCGTTCCGTACGCCACGCGGTACCCGAAGACCTCAACAAACCGGACATATAGCCCCAATTGGAGCTTGTAAGTGCCCGTCCGAACCGGGTAAGGGTAGGAGGACACCCAAAACACGGTCGGCTTCGGAGGCGCCGCTTCACCGCAGGAACACGTATGGGCATCGGCAGCCATATGCCGAGAACGATGGAGGAGACCATGTCACCCCGGCTCGACGCACCGCGCACGCACGACGCGACGTCAGCATGTCCTCAGGGACCGACCCCCTCGGACTCCCCTACCGCGAACGCCTCAGGCGGCACGCGCAACAGCGACATCAGCACCATCGGCGCGGACACCGCCGCCGACACCGACGACCACGGCGTCACGGACGGTCTCGAAGGACTTCCCGAGATCCCTCCCTACGACGAGGTGGGGCCGCTGGACGCCAGGGCCCTGTCGAAGACGCTCTTCGAACGGCTCGAATCCCTCGAAGAGGGCACCCACGAGTACTCGTACGTCCGCAACACGCTCGTCGAACTGAACCTGGCCCTGGTCAAGTTCGCCGCCTCCCGGTTCCGCTCCCGCAGCGAACCGATGGAGGACATCGTCCAGGTCGGCACCATCGGCCTGATCAAGGCGATCGACCGCTTCGAGCTCAGTCGGGGCGTGGAGTTCCCGACGTTCGCGATGCCGACCATCGTCGGCGAGATCAAGCGCTTCTTCCGCGACACCAGTTGGTCCGTGCGCGTCCCGCGCCGGCTGCAGGAGCTGCGGCTCGACCTGGCCAAGGCGGGCGACGAACTCGCCCAGCAGCTGGATCGTTCGCCCACCGTGGGCGAGCTCGCCGACCGGCTCGGCATCACCCACGACGAGGTCGTCGAGGGTATGGCCGCGAGCAACGCGTACACCGCGAGCTCGCTGGACGCCAAGCCCGAGGAGGACGACCACGAAGGCACGCTGGCGGACCGCATCGGCTACGAGGACCACGGGCTCGAAGGCATCGAGTACGTCGAGTCCCTGAAGCCGCTGATCGCCTCGCTGCCGGGCCGTGACCGCACGATCCTCTCGCTCCGGTTCGTCGCCAACATGACGCAGTCGGAGATCGGTGAGGAGCTGGGCATCTCCCAGATGCATGTGTCGCGGCTGCTGTCCCGCACACTGGTCAAGCTCCGCAAGGGGCTGACGCTGGAGGAGTGACGGGCAGCTCGCGTGCCCGCGGGACACCCGCGCGCGGCATACCGCGAGCCCCCTTGCGGAAGGACCTGCACCGGCAACGGGCGGGTCCTTCCGCATGTGTGACGCGGTGTCACGGGTGCCGGATCCACGGGCTCCCGGCCGCACGGCCCCCCCGGCCGCGGCGGCGCCGGTCCTCGACGGGCTCCCGGCCGCGGCGGCAAGGACTCAGACGACGCGTTCGCCGCGCTGCCAGACCGCGTGGACCAGGGGGACGCCCGGCCGGTAGGCGAGGTGGACATGGCTGGGTGCGTCGAGCAGGACCAGATCCGCACGGGCGCCGGGGGCGATGCGTCCGATGTCCGTACGCCGCAGGGCCGCGGCGCCGCCCGCGGTGGCGGACCAGAGGGCCTCGTCCGGGGTCATGCCCATGTCGCGTACGGCGAGAGCGATGCAGAAGGGCATGGAGGACGTGAACGACGAGCCCGGGTTGCAGTCGGTGGAGAGTGCGACGGTGGCGCCCGCGTCGAGGATGCGGCGGGCGTCCGGCCAGGTGGCGCGGGTGGAGAACTCGGCGCCGGGGAGCAGGGTGGCCACGGTGTTGCCGTGGGCCAGGGCGTCGATGTCCGCGTCGGTGAGATGGGTGCAGTGATCGGCGGACGCGGCGTCGAGCTCGACGGCGAGCTGGACGCCGGGGCCGTGGCCGAGCTGGTTGGCGTGGACGCGGGGGTGCAGGCCCTTGGCGCGGCCGGCGGTGAGGACGGCGCGGGCCTGGTCGCCGTCGAAGGCGCCCTTCTCGCAGAAGACATCGACCCAACGGGCGTACGGGGCACAGGCATCGAGCATCGGCCCGGTGACCAGGTCGACGTAGCCGGCCGGGTCGTCGGCGTAGTCCGGGGAGACGATGTGGGCGCCGAGGTAGGTGACCTCTTCGGTGTGCCGGGCGGCGATGCGCAGGGCGCGGGCCTCGTCCTCGACGGTGAGGCCGTAGCCGGACTTGGTCTCGAAGGTGGTGGTGCCCTGACGCAGGCCCTCGGCGAGGTATCGGGCGACGTTGGCGGAGAGTTCGTCGTCGGTGGCGGCGCGGGTGGCGGCGACCGTGGTCCTGATGCCGCCCGCGCTGTAGGCGCGGCCGGACATCCGGGCGTTGAACTCCTCGGTGCGGTCGCCCGCGAACAGGAGGTGGGAGTGGGAGTCGACGAAGCCGGGGATCGCCGCTCGGCCGCCCGCGTCGACGGCGTTGTCAGTGGCGGGTGCTTTGCTTGACTCACCGGTCCAGACGACCCGGTCGCCCTCGATGACGACGGCCGCGTCCCGGATCAGACCCAGGGGGGAATCCGCGCGGAGGGAGGGGTCGTTGGTGACCAGACTGGCGATGTGGGTGATGGCGGTCGTCGTCATGGGGAGACTGCTCTCCTTGGGTATCGGCTTGCGGGGCGGCCCGTCGCGGGGCCTGTGGGGAGCGGGTCGGGGCGCCGCCCCTCATCGCGGTCCCGGGGTCGGGGCCCCTGGAGCCGGGGCCTCGGGGGCGGCGACCGGCGGGCCGGGAGCCTCGGAATCGGGAGCCTCGGAATCGGGGGCTTCGGAGTCGGCGATCCGCGGGCCGGGGGGCCTGGGAATCGCCGGTCTCCGGGCCGGCCCGTTCAGTGGTGGAGTGCGGCGATGGCCGAGGCGAGCGCTGCGGGGACGTCCTCGACCAGCGTGTGCCGCCCGTCGCGGACGATGTGCCGGCCTGCCACGACCGTGTGCCGCACATCGGCTGCGGAGGCGGCGAATACGACTGTCTCGGCGGCCAGCCTCGGCACCGGCCCCGCTGTTCTGACCGAGTCCAGGGCGACGGTCGTCAGATCGGCGGGGGCCCCCGGTTCGAGGATGCCCGCCTCGGGCCGGCCGAGCGCGGCATGCCCGTCGACGGTCGCGGCGCGCAGCAGGGCGGCCGCCGTCCAGTGACCGCGCGCCCGGGTGCGCAGGCGTTCGTCGAGCTCCATCGCCCGAGCCTCCTCGAAGAGGTCGATCACGGCGTGGCTGTCGCTGCCGAGGGAGAGCGGCGAGCCGGCGCGCTGGAGGGCCGCGGCGGGACCGATCCCGTCGGCGAGGTCGCGTTCCGTGGTGGGGCACATGCAGGTGCCCGTCGCCGAGGAGCCGAGGAGTGTGATGTCCTCGCCGGTCAGGTGGGTGTTGTGGATGCCGGTGGTGCGCGGGCCGAGGACCCCGTGGTCGGCGAGCAGCCGGGTGGGGGTGCAGCCGTGGGCGGCGAGGCAGGCGTCGTTCTCCGCGGTCTGTTCGGAGAGGTGGACATGGAGCGGGGCCTGCCGTTCCTCGGCCCACGCGGCCACGGTGGCGAGCTGCGAGGCCGGGACGGCGCGCACGGAGTGGACGGCCGCGCCGATCAGGGCGTGGTCGCCGCCCTTGAGGAGGGAGGCGCGTTCGGCCCAGGCGTCCGCGGTGGTGTCGGAGAAGCGCAGCTGGTGCTGGTCGGGCTGCTGGTACTGGGTGGGGCGCCGGCCGAATCCGGCGGAGAGGTAGGCCGTGTCCAGCAGCGTGATCCGGATGCCGGCCTCACCCGCGGCCGCGATCAGCGCCTCGCCCATGGCGTTCGGGTTGTTGTACGGGGTGCCGCCCGGCGCGTGGTGCAGATAGTGGAATTCGCCGACCGAGGTGATACCCGCCAGGGCCATCTCGGCGTACACGGCACGGGCGAGGTCGTAGTAGGAGTCGGGGGTGAGCCGGGCGGCGATCCGGTACATGGTCTCGCGCCAGGTCCAGAAGGTGCCGGAGCCGACCTGGACGGTGGAGCGCAGGGCGCGGTGGAAGGCGTGCGAGTGGGTGTTGGCGAGCCCGGGGAGAGTGAGTCCGCGCAGCACGGTGGCGCCCGGCGGCGGGGCGGGGACGCCGGTGCGGATGCCCGCGACGATCCCGCCGGACACGTCCAGGGCCACGTCCGGCTCGACGTGCGTGCCGAGCCAGGCGTGGGACAACCAGTACGTCACGGTGACGGGCCTGCCCGTCGGCTCCGTTGTCAGCTGCACGCGAGACCTTCCAGTACATCGGCGAGTGCGATCACCCCGGCCACGCAGTCGTCCTCGGCGGCGTGCTCGGCCGGCGAGTGCGAGATCCCGGTGGGGTTCCGTACGAACAGCATGGCGGTCGGGACCGAAGCGGACAAAATGCCCGCGTCGTGTCCGGCTCCGGTGCCGAGGACGGGTACGGCCCGGTCCGCATCGCCCCGGCCCCTGAGGATCTTGCCGAGTTCGTCGCGCAGGGCGTGCTCGAACTCCACGACGGGCGTGAAGGACTCCCGTACGACATCGAGGTCGATCCCGGCCCGCTCGGCGTGTTCCCGGGCGGCCCGCTCGATGCCGCCGACCACGGCGTCGAGGCGGTCCTGGTCGGCGGCGCGGGAGTCGAGCCAGCCACGGACGAGGGAGGGGATGGCGTTGACACCGTTCGGCTCGACGGCGACCTTGCCGAAGGTGGCGAGGGCTCCGGCGAGCTCCGCCTCGCGGCGGGCAGCCAGCACCGTCTCGGCGTACGTGAGCATCGGGTCGCGGCGGTCCGTCAGCCGGGTGGTGCCCGCGTGGTTGGCCTCGCCCCGGAAGTCGAACCTCCAGCGCCCGTGCGGCCAGATCGCGGAGGCGATCCCGACCGGGTCGCCGGTGAGGTCGAGGGCGCGCCCCTGCTCGACGTGGAGCTCGACGAACGCACCGATGCGGGCGAGCCGTTCGGGGTCGGGACCGATGGCGTCGGCGTCGTATCCGGCCGCCTCCATGGCCTGTGGCAGCGTGATGCCGTCGCCGTCGCGCAGCCGGTGGGCCGCCTCGACGGTCAGTTGCCCCGCGGCGAGCCGGGAGCCCACACAGGCCAGCCCGAAGCGGGCCCCCTCCTCGTCACCGAAGTTGCTGATGGCCAGCGGCCGGGTGAACTCCGCTCCCCTGCGGCGGAGTTCGTCGAGCGCGGCGAAGGAGGAGACCACACCGAGCGGCCCGTCGAAAGCGCCGCCGTCCGGTACGGAGTCGAGGTGCGATCCGGTGACGACGGCGTCCCCGGCCAGGGGGTCACCGAGCCAGGCCCACTGATTGCCGTTCCGGTCGACCTCGTGGGTGAGTCCGCGCGCCTCGGCCTGGGCGCGGAACCAGGCGCGGCAGTCGGCGTCGGCCCCGGTCCAGGCGTAGCGGCGGTAGCCGCCGCTGTCCCGATGCCGGCCGATGGGCGCCAGCTCCCGCCACATGGCCTGGAACGACGCCCCGGCCCCGGACGGCTGGGCTCCGGCCCGGGACGGGGGGACGCCGCCGCGGCTTCCGCCCCCGGACGGCTCGCTCATCGTTCGTCCTCCGTCATCGGTACGCGCACGCCCTTGTCCGCGGCGACCGACTCCGCGATGTCGTACCCGGCGTCCACGTGCCGGATGACGCCCATGCCCGGGTCGTTGGTGAGCACGCGGCGGATCTTCTCGCCCGCCAGCTTCGTGCCGTCGGCGACGGTCACCTGCCCGGCGTGGATGGAACGCCCCATCCCGACGCCGCCGCCGTGGTGGATGGAGACCCAGGAGGCTCCCGACGCCACATTGACCATGGCGTTCAGCAGCGGCCAGTCGGCGATCGCGTCGGACCCGTCGAGCATGGCCTCGGTCTCCCGGTACGGGGAGGCCACGGAGCCGCAGTCGAGGTGGTCGCGTCCGATGGCCAGCGGCGCGGCCAGTTCACCGCTCGCCACCATGTCGTTGAACCGCTCACCGGCCCGGTCGCGCTCGCCGTAACCGAGCCAGCAGATCCGGGCGGGCAGTCCCTGGAAGTGGACGCGTTCACCGGCCATCTTGATCCAGCGGTGCAGCGACTCGTTCTCCGGAAAGAGTTCGAGCATCGCCTTGTCGGTCTTGTGGATGTCCGACGCCTCGCCGGACAGGGCGGCCCAGCGGAACGGTCCCTTGCCCTCGCAGAAGAGCGGCCTGATGTAGGCGGGCACGAATCCGGGGAAGTCGAACGCCCGGTCGTACCCCGCGAGCCGGGCCTCGCCACGGATCGAGTTGCCGTAGTCGAAGACCTCGGCCCCGGCGTCCATGAAGCCGACCATCGCCTCGACGTGCTTGGCCATCGACTCCCGTGCGCGCTGCGTGAAGTCGGCGGGCTTCTCCGCGGCGTACGAGGCCATGTCGTCGAAGTCGACACCGAGCGGGAGGTACGAGAGCGGGTCGTGCGCGCTGGTCTGGTCGGTGACGATGTCGATCGGTGCGCCCTCGGCGAGCATCCGCGGCAGCAGCTCCGCCGCGTTGCCCAGCAGGCCGATGGAGAGCGGCTTGCGGGCGTCCCGGGCCTCGGTGGCCAGTTGGAGCGCGTGCTCCAGGGAGTCGGCGCGCACATCCAGATAGCGGTGCTCGATCCGGCGCTCGATGGCGCGCGGGTCGCAGTCGATGCAGATCGCGACACCGTCGTTCATGGTCACGGCGAGCGGCTGGGCGCCGCCCATGCCGCCGAGTCCGGCGGTCAGGGTGATCGTGCCCGCCAGCGTCCCGTCGAACTTCTTCGCGGCGACGGCGGCGAACGTCTCGTACGTGCCCTGCAGGATGCCCTGCGTGCCGATGTAGATCCATGATCCGGCGGTCATCTGGCCGTACATGGTGAGTCCGAGCGCCTCCAGGCGGCGGAACTCCTCCCAGTTCGCCCAGTCGCCCACCAGGTTGGAGTTGGCGATCAGGACCCGCGGCGCCCACTCGTGGGTCTGCATGACGCCGACCGGACGCCCGGACTGGACGAGCATCGTCTCGTCCTGCTTGAGCGTCCGCAGTGTGCGCACCATCGCGTCGAACGAGCGCCAGTCGCGGGCCGCCTTGCCGGTGCCGCCGTAGACGACGAGCTTGTCGGGGTGCTCGGCGACCTCGGGGTCGAGGTTGTTCTGCAGCATGCGCAGAGCGGCCTCCTGCTGCCATCCCAGGGTGCTCAGTTCCGTACCGCGCGGTGCCCGTACGGGGCGGGGTCCTGACATGGCGGTGCCTCCTCGCGTCTGTAAATCTTCTATTCACATCCTGATGAACTGAATACTCATAGTCAACAGCCTCGCGCCGACACCGCGGATCGACGACACCGCCCGCCGTGTGCCGGGGCGTTCCGGCGCACCTCCCGCACCCCCTGCGAAGATCCGCCGCGCACGCATCCGGAGATCTCTTGCGCATGTACCTATGGAAAATGCCAGAACTCCCGCCCGGCGCGGGCACGTTGCGTAGCCTCTGGGTCACAGCCGTACGCCACGTCGGGAGAGGAGTGCGCGTGCCCGGAATCGACGAGTGCCTGCTCGAAGTCATGAGGCTGCCCGGTGCCCGCGGCGCCGCGGTGGTCGACTGGACGAGCGGCCTCGCCCTCGGCACCATCGGCGAATCGCCCAACGGCGACCACGAGGCCACCGCCGCGGAGACCGCCGAGGTCGCGCGGATGGCGGCCGAGCAGCCCGCCTTCGCCCAGGAGGCGACCGGGCCGTCGACCGCGGTGCCGGAAGAGGCGGGCGGCGGATCGCCACCCCCTGTCGAGGACGTCATCGTCACCACCCGCACCGGGTACCACATCCTCCGTTTCGTCGAGACCGCCTTCGACAGCAGCGTCTTCGTCCATCTCTGGCTCGATCGCGCGGAGGGAAATCTGGCTCTCGCCCGGATACGGCTGGGCGAGATGGCCGAGCGGCTGGTCCTGGCGTGAGGACGGCCATCCCCGCCGGGGGCACGTCCCTCTCCCCCATGCTGCGGCGCCTCGCCGCCGAGCGCGCCACCGGCGCCCTGATCCGGGACCGCGGCACCCTCTACCTCGCCGAGGGCCAGGTGGTGCACGCCGAGAGCCCGGCGACCCCCGGCATCGACGTCCTGCTCACCGCGGGCGGCGCCCTGCATCGCGACGGCTGGTGGGAGGCGGTCGCGAGGGCGGGCGCCGGACAACGGGTCGGCCGCCACCTGGTGGACAGCGGGAGGGTGCCGGCCGGGGCGCTGGAACTGTGTCATCTGGGCGCGCTCTACGACGCCGCGTTCTTCGCGCTGGCGCCCACCCGGACCCCGGCACGCTTCCGCCACGGGGTCTCGCACTGGATCGGCACCGTCCGCCCCGTCCCCGTCGACGCCGTGCAGCGCGAGACCTTCCGGCGCCGCGAGCTGCTGGAGCGGATCTGGCCCGACGCGATGACCGACAGCGCACCGCTGGTACGGACGGACCGTTCCGTCGACGCACCCGTTCCGCCGGGCCGTCGCCGCGTGCTCGATCTCGTGGACGGGGCGCGTACCGCGTCGGACATCGCCCAGCACCTGGGCAGGCCGGCGTTCCACGTCCTGGTCGGTCTGCGGCGCCTGGCCGCGGCCGGACTGGTCGAGGCGGTACGGGAACCGACGGCCGCGACCGGCTCCGGCCGGATCCCGCTTCCCGACGTCACGGCCGACCCCGACATCGCCCTGCTGCGCCGGCTCCGAGACGCATTGGAGGCCCTGTGATACGCGCGCTCAGACAGCGTGCCGGGAGGAGACAGCTGATGGTGCCCGAATCCGAAGTGCGGGACGTCCTGGCCGAGCTCCAGCGGTTACGGGCCCGGGTTCCTCTCCTCTCCGGCGCCCTGGCGGCCGGCGTCGACGGCCTCGTCCTGGCCCACGACACCCCGGGCGTGGAGGCGGAGGGCGTCGCCGCACTGACCGCCGCCGCGCTCGGGGTCGCGATCCGGATGGCGGAGGCGACCGGCCGGGGCGGCTTCCGGGAACTTCTCGTACGCGGCGAGACCGGCTACATCGCGACCTACGCCGCGGGCTCCGCGGCCGTCCTCACCCTGCTGGCCGAGGACCGGATCAACGTCGGCAGGCTCCACCTGGAGGGCCGCCGGGCGGGCGCGCGGATCGGCGAACTGATCGACCCCGCGCTGCGGCGCACCGAACACCCGGTGCCCCCGGTCCACGCCCCCGAGCAGCACGACCTGCGTCCCGGGCCGCTGCCCCACCGCACCTGAGACCCCATGCCCCGGAGACAACCCACGGATCCGGTCGACCCGGCCGGCCAGGAAAGGAAACCACTGCACATGGCGAACACCGAAGCGTCACTCAAGGAAGCGATGTCGTCCATCGAGGGCAGCGTCGCCGTCGCCCTCGTCGACTACACCAGCGGAATGGCGCTGGGCACCCTCGGCGGCGGCAAGGACTTCAACCTGGAGGTCGCGGCGGCGGGCAACACCGATGTCGTACGCTCCAAGCTCCGCACCATGGAACACCTCGGACTCAAGGACGAGATCGAGGACATCCTGATCACGCTCGGCACCCAGTACCACCTGATCAGGCTGCTCAAGGCCCGTGGCGGCAACGGTCTCTTCCTGTACCTGGTGCTGGACACGCAACGTGCCAACCTGGCGATGGCCCGCCATCAGCTGAAGCGGATCGAGGCCGAACTGGAGGTCTGACCCCACGGCCTCAACGGTGACGCCGCGCCCCGCCGGGCGCGGCGTCGCCCGCCATCGGACCGGTCGTCCGATACCCCTTCACCTGCTTGCCCGCGGGCCGCCCGCGCTCCACCCAGTCGGTCCGCACCCAGTACAGGACGTCGTCGCGGCGCTCGCGCTGCCCGATCCTGACGGCCTTGAGCCACAGTCCGGCCCCCGCCCCCGCGAGCACCAGGCCGCCGGCCCCGGGCAGCAGGAAGGCACTCGCCACCGCCGCCAGGAAGGCCCCGAGCAGCCACCACCGGTGCCCGCGCCGCCAGTTGCGTACGGTCACGGCCCGGTCCTGGAGGAAGTCGGACCGTCCGGCGCGGGTGGCGCCCCCGGCCAGTCCCGCGTACCGGCGGTCGCGCACGAGCGCCACCAAGGCCGCGGTGATCAGGAACAGCGCCGCTCCGGCCAGCAGCCCGATCCGGCGTCCGGTGAGCCCCGGCACCAGTGCGCCGATCGCCGCGGCGAGCAGCCCCGGCCACCACAGCGGCGCGGAACCGGCCCGTACGATCACGGCCACTCTCGCCAACGACTGTGCTCCGCGCCCCACGTCCGTACCCCTCTCCGCAGCTCCTTCTGGTCCTTCCGGGGCCGGAGATTAGTAGCCGTAGATGAGCGATGTCTGAGAGCGGTGCCCGTCACTCGACGAAGAGCCCCCGCGCCGCCGCTCGGGTGTCGAACTCCTCCAGCCGCGCCTGCGCGTCGGGCAGGTCGTCGCACATCGCCTCCAGCAGCACCCGTCCCAGCAGCATGGGCGCACACGCGGTGTCGAAGGCGAGCCCGGTGCCGACGGCGGCCGGGATCAGCAGGTCGCTGCATTTGGCGACGGGCGCGAAAGCGGAATCCGCGACCGATACGACGGTCAGCCCCTGTTCCCGCGCGTACGCGAGCGCGTCCACGACCTCCTTCGGGTGCCGGGGCAGCGCGAAGCAGATGAGAGCCGAGGCGCCCGCCCGCCGGGCGGCGTCGATCCGGTCGTGCAGCATGCTGCCGCCCTCGTCCAGCACCCGCACGTCGGGATGCACCTTGGCCGCGAAGTACCCGAACCCGCGTGCCTGCGAGGAGGCGGCCCGCAGCCCGAGCACCGGCAGCGGACGCGACGCCGCCAGCAGCCTGCCCGCACGCTCGACCGGACCGGGGTCGGCGAGCAGCTCGGCCAGATGCCGAAGGTTCTCGATCTCGCCGAGGACGGCCTGCTGGTACTCGTTGTACGCGTCGTCCCCGCCTCCCGCCACGGACCCGGCGGGGGTGACCTCGCGCAGGTGCCTGCGGAGTGCCGGGTAGCCGTCGAAGCCGAGCGCCACGGCGAACCGGGTGACGGACGGCTGGCTGACCCCGGCGAGCTCGGCGAGCTCCACGCTCGACAGGAACGGCACGTCCCCGGCCCTGCGCACCATCGAGTGCGCGATGCGCCGCTGGGTGGGTGTGAGCCGGTGCCCCTCGAAGAGCTGCTGCAACCGCGCGGCCGGGCTGCTCCCGCTCATGCTGTCCCCTCGGTAGATCCGTCGCACCACGGTCCGGCGCCGACAAATCCATTCAGCCAGTAAGGCGTCTGCATGTCCATATGCAGCCGCGGCGAGGCCCGGCCTCCCCCGCGCTCAAAAACCGCGCAGCCCCAATCGAACCGCCGCGCCCGGGCACCCCGCAGACCTGATCGGACCCCCGCGCCCGGGCACCCCGCAGACCCGATCGGTCCACCACGCTCAAGCACCCCGCGGCCCCGGTCGGACGACCGCGCTCAGGAACCGCGTACGCCGTCCAGGACCTCGGTGACCGAGACCCAGGAGTTCCAGCGCCGCGTGAACACCCGCAGCGTACGACCGTTCTCCACCGTGCCGGCCCAGGAGCCGCTCCCGTCCTCCGCCTTGCCCGAGTTCCCCGGTGCCGGCCGCAGACCGCCCGATTCCAGTACGCCGCCCATCTTCCCCAGCTGCTCCCGGGCCGTGGCCTCGTCGTCGTACTCGACGATGCACTGCTGGGCCGCGGCACCGTCCCTGCCCGTGTACCGCCGGCCGTAGCTGGCCTCGTCGACCGCACCCACCGAGGGGGGCGTATTCCCGCAGGCTCCGTCGAGACCCAGGTGCGGCAGGGGATCGCCCTGCGAACCGGCGCCGGTGGTCGGCCGCTCGTCCACCTGCCACTGCCACGTCCCGTGGAGGGGCACCTCGTCCGCCCGCATCATCTGGATCACACCGTCCTCGCGGAACGGGTTGTCCGGCGCGGTGGCGACCGTTTCGTGCTTGTGCCGCTGATCCGCTCCGGTCGGCAGCACGGCCCAGGCCCCGGCGGCCATCAGCGCCACCGTGCACACCACCGCCGTCGTGGCCCTGCGGCGCGAACGCCGCCTCCCCCTCGCCCGGATCTCCTCGGCGGCGGGCAACCGCACCACGACGCCGTCCAGCAGTTCCTCGACCTCAGCCATGGTGAACGCCCTCCACTCGCTCGGCAGTGACTACGGTTTCGGCGAGCCGGTCGCCGAGGATCCTGCGGGCCCGGTGGAGCCGGGTCCGTACCGCGCCGTTCGACACTCCCGCCTCACGCGCCACCTCTTCCACCGGCAGATCCAGCAGATGGTGCAGGACCACGGCCTGGCGCTGCTCGACGCTCAGCTCGCCCAGTGCCCCGACCAGTGCCACCCGGTCCACCGAGAGACCGGGGACCTCCGTGGGCGGCCCGTGCCGGAAGTGCGCCCGTACGCGGTTGCGCGTCCTTCGCCAGGTACTGATGGCCAGCCGCACGGCCACCGTCCGCACCCAGGGCAGCGGATCCCCCTCGCGTGCCAGGCGGTCCCACCGCTGCCACGCCCGCACGTAGGCCTCCTGCACCGCGTCCTCCGCCTCCGCCAGATCGCCGGTCACCGCATAGACCGTGGCCACCAGGCGTTTGGCCGTCGCCGTGTAGAAAGCATCGAAATCCTCGGATCCCGTCGGCATCGTCCCCGTCCGTTCATCGCGCCAGAAACGCTCTTGCCATGAACACGCTCCGGCTGCGCCGGATGTCACGGACGACTTTCCGGACAGCCTTCGGACCACTCCCGGACGGCCGGACGAGGAGAGCGGCAAGGGGCGAAGGGACAGACGCGGGAGGGCCGAAGGAGGCGGCAGGAAAGAGGGGGGTTAGCCCCACTGCCCCCGGCGCCCCCGATTCGTACCGTAAAGGACATGGATACCCGTGACCCTGAGCTCAAGAGCGAGCTCGATGCCACCCTGCACGCCCGTAGTGAGCTGGGTTCGGATTACGAGTCCGCGCTCGTCGAGTCCTTCCTGGAGAAGGTCGAGCAGCGCCTCGACACCACGCTCGACCGCCGCGTACGGCGTCATCTCGCCGAGCAGCAGGTGAGCGTCGCCAGGGGTGCGCGCCCGCCGCAGCCCATGGGGAACTTCGGCGAGCGCTACGGCTTCGCGATCATCTCGCTGATCCTGGCCATCCCGCTGTCGGCGATCGGCGCCGCGGCCGCCCATACGTCGGGCCTGGTCGTCGCCTGGGTCGGAGTCGTCGCTGTCAACGCCGTGCACGCGGCCCGGAACTGGCCGTGGTTCCAGCACCGTCCCCGGCGCACGGAGTCCGACTGGGAGGACTGAGGTCCGCGGTGCGCCCCTCGGCCGCCGCCACCACCAGATCGGCCGTGAAGGCCCGGACGATGCCCAACACGCCCGCCACATCGGTGTCGAGCATCCGCTGCCACTCGTCCGTCCGGCCCGCGTCCACCGGGTTCGGCAGCATCACCACGGCCGGCGAACACCGCGTATCACGCACGGGCGTACGGATGTGTCGCGGGGACCGCCGCACCCCCGGTTCCCCGGGGGGCGGGACGACGGCGGTCCCCGCGAAGGGACACGGTCCGGGTCAGGGCCGGTCACCGCGTCCGGGCGACGGTGGAGGTCCGGGAGCCGCTCCGTAGTCCGTGTCGCCGTATCGGGTGCCGACGGGTTCCCCCGCCGACACCCATCAATGTGCCGGACCCGTGTTAAGCCGGTGCTGCGCGTACGTGTCGCGCTCGTACCGTTTTCGCGAAGCCCGGCCCCGCGGACCGCTGTGCCTCGCCGCCCACCACGACTTCCCGGCCGTTACGACTTCCCGGCCGTTACGGCTTCCCGGTCGCCGCGTCCTTGGCGAGGAACGCCAGCAGGTCCTGCCGGCTGACCACGCCCTTCGGCTTGCCCTCCACCAGAACGATCGCCGCGTCCGCCGCGTTCGTGCCGCCGAGCACCGCCATCAGGTCCTCGACCGGTTCGCCGGAACCGACCTGGGGCAGCGGCGGCGACATGTGCTTCTCCAGCGGGTCGGAGAGGGAGGCGCGCTGCGCGAACAGCGCGTTGAGCAGCTCGCGTTCCACGACCGAGCCGATGACCTCGGCGGCCATCACGTCCGGGTGGCCCGCGCCCGGCTTCACGATCGGCATCTGCGAGACGCCGTACTCGCGCAGGACGTCGATCGCCTCGCCGACGGTCTCCTCGGGGTGCATGTGGACCAGCGTCGGGATCGGGCCGTCCTTGTGGTCGAGCACGTCCCCGACCCTCGCGGACGGGCCGGTGTCCTCCAGGAAGCCGTAGTCGGCCATCCACTCGTCGTTGAAGATCTTGCTCAGGTAGCCGCGGCCGCTGTCGGGCAGCAGCACGACGACCACGTCGTCCGGGCCCAGCCGCTTCGCGACCTCCAGGGCGGCGACGACCGCCATGCCGCAGGAGCCGCCGACCAGCAGCCCCTCCTCCTTGGCGAGGCGGCGGGTCATCTGGAAGGAGTCCTTGTCGGACACGGCGACGATCTCGTCCGTGACCGTCCGGTCGTACGCGCTCGGCCAGAAGTCCTCGCCGACACCCTCGACGAGGTACGGCCGCCCGGAGCCACCGGAGTAGACGGAGCCCTCCGGGTCCGCGCCGACGACCTTGACCGAGCCGCCGCTGATCTCCTTCAGATAGCGGCCGGTGCCGCTGATGGTGCCGCCGGTGCCGACGCCCGCCACGAAGTGGGTGATCCTCCCGTCCGTCTGCTCCCACAGTTCGGGACCGGTGGTCTCGTAGTGGGAACGCGGGTTGTTGGGATTGGAGTACTGGTCGGGCTTCCAGGCGCCGGGAGTCTCACGGACGAGCCGGTCGGAGACGTTGTAGTACGAGTCGGGGTGCTCGGGGTCAACGGCCGTCGGGCAGACGACGACCTCGGCACCGTAGGCGCGCAGCACATTGATCTTGTCCGTGGACACCTTGTCCGGGCAGACGAAGATGCACTTGTACCCCTTCTGCTGGGCGACGATCGCCAGGCCGACGCCCGTGTTGCCACTCGTCGGCTCGACGATCGTGCCGCCGGGCTGCAGTTCGCCGCTCTGCTCGGCGGCCTCGATCATGCGCAGAGCGATGCGGTCCTTGACCGAACCGCCGGGGTTGAAGTACTCGACCTTGGCCAGGACCGTCGCCTGGATGCCGGCCGTCACACTGCGCAGCCTCACCAGCGGGGTATTGCCTACGAGACTGATCATCGAATCGTGGAATTGCACCGTGTACTCCGGGGTCTCCGAGATGGTCCGGCAAGGGTATGCGTACGGGCGCGAGATCGGGCGAAGCGATTGAGCAACGGCCACCGCGGGGCAGTTAGCTGTATGTACGGCGGTACGGCAACGAGGAGGTGGACCGTACTGTGTCAAGGGCAAGGGTGGCACGGCGGATCGCAGCGGGCGCGGCCTACGGCGGCGGCAGCATCGGGCTGCTCGGCGCGGCGGCGGTAGGCGTACTGCTGGCGGAGGTCCAGCTGGCGAAACGGCAGGTGGGCGGTGGCATCGCGCCGGTGCCACCGAGCGCGGACGGGCGGTACGGGGTGGCGTTCGCCGGCCCCGCGGAACCGTTGCGACTGGGGTTGCTGGGCGACTCGACGGCGGCCGGACAGGGGGTGCGCCGGGCCGGGCAGACGCCGGGGGCGTTGCTGGCGTCGGGGCTCGCGGCGGTGTCGGAACGGCCGGTGGATCTGCGCAATGTGGCACAGCCGGGCGCCCGGTCGGACGATCTGGAGCGTCAGGTCTCGCTGCTGCTCGGCGATCCGTCCCGCACGCCCGACGTCTGCGTGATCATGATCGGGGCCAACGATGTGACGCACCGGATGCCCGCCACCCAGTCGGTGCGCTGTCTGACCACCGCGGTACGCAGGCTGCGTACCGCGGGTGCGGAGGTGGTGGTCGGCACGTGCCCGGATCTCGGCACGATCGAGCCGGTCTATCAGCCGCTGCGCTGGCTGGCCCGGCGGGTGAGCCGACAGCTGGCGGCGGCGCAGACGATCGGTTCGGTCGAGCAGGGTGGGCGCACGGTGTCGCTGGGCGATCTGCTGGGGCCGGAGTTCGAGGCGAATCCGCGGGAACTGTTCGGCCCGGACAACTACCACCCGTCGGCGGAGGGGTACGCCACGGCGGCGATGGCGGTCCTGCCCACGCTCTGCGCGGTCCTGGGGCTGTGGCCGGAGTCCGACCGGCTGGACGGGGCCCGGCGCGAGGACATGCTGCCGGTGGCCAAGGCGGCCTCCCAGGCGGCCAGGGAGGCCGGTACGGAGGTCACGGGGGCCCGAGCGCCCTGGGCGCTCCTCAAGCACCGCAGGCGGCGGCGTCTGCCCGCGGCCACGGAGCCCCATCCGAACCCGGAGACACAGGAGGAACCCGAGCCGGACGCACGCGAGGAAGCGCACGCGGACCCACGCGTGGGTCCGCGCACGGAGGCGTCCACGGAGACACACGGGCAACCGTACGGACAGCCGCACGGACGGCCGGACGGGCCGTCGCGCGGCGGGACGGGCAAGGAGGCGAGCGGGGAGACGAGCGGGGAGGCGCACAACCTCCCGGCCAATTGATCGACTGAGCGGTCGCTTAGAAAAGAGGTCGGCGTCACATGCGCAGCCCGGTGACCCAGCATCTACGTACAGGTAACTTCCAAGTCAGCACCTGCCAGAACCCGCCTTCCAGCCCTCATGGAGCCGCGTGATGCCCGAAGCCGTGATCGTCTCTGCTGCCCGTTCCCCCATCGGCCGGGCCTTCAAGGGGTCGCTGAAGGACCTGCGCGCGGACGACCTGACCGCCACGATCATCCGGACCGCGCTGGCCAGGGTGCCCGAGCTGGACCCGAAGGACATCGACGACCTGATGCTCGGCTGCGGCCTCCCCGGTGGCGAGCAGGGCAACAACCTGGGCCGCATCATCGCCGTGCAGATGGGCATGGACCACCTTCCCGGCTGTACGGTCACCCGCTACTGCTCGTCCTCCCTGCAGACCAGCCGGATGGCCCTGCACGCCATCAAGGCCGGCGAGGGCGACGTCTTCATCTCGGCCGGTGTCGAGATGGTGTCCCGCTTCGTGAAGGGCAACTCCGACAGCCTGCCGGACACGCACAACCCGCTGTTCGCCGACGCCGAGGCCCGCACCGCGGCCCGCGCCGAACAGGGCGGTGACGACTGGCACGACCCGCGCGAGGACGGCCTGGTCCCGGACGCGTACATCGCGATGGGGCAGACCGCGGAGAACCTGGCCCGGCTCAAGGGCGTCACCCGTCAGGACATGGACGAGTTCGGCGTGCGCTCGCAGAACCTCGCCGAGGAAGCCATCAAGAACGGCTTCTGGGAGCGTGAGATCACCCCGGTCACCACCCCGGACGGCACGGTCGTCTCGAAGGACGACGGGCCGCGCGCGGGCGTCACCCTGGAGGGCGTGCAGGGCCTGAAGCCGGTCTTCCGCCCCGACGGCCGGGTCACCGCGGGCAACTGCTGCCCGCTCAACGACGGCGCCGCCGCGCTCGTGATCATGTCCGACACCAAGGCGCGCGAGCTGGGCCTGACCCCCCTGGCCAGGATCGTCTCGACCGGCGTCTGTGGCCTCTCCCCCGAGATCATGGGATACGGGCCGGTGGAGGCCAGCAGGCAGGCGCTGAAGCGGGCCGGGCTGACCATCGACGACATCGACCTGGCCGAGATCAACGAGGCGTTCGCCGCCCAGGTGATCCCTTCCTACCGCGACCTCGGTCTGCCGCTGGAGAAGGTCAACGTCAACGGTGGCGCCATCGCCGTCGGCCACCCCTTCGGCATGACCGGCGCCCGGATCACCGGCACGCTGATCAACAGCCTGCAGTTCCACGACAAGCAGTTCGGCCTGGAAACCATGTGCGTGGGCGGCGGCCAGGGCATGGCGATGGTCATCGAGCGGC